>JANOIS010000060.1:0-2188 GCA_031407755.1 Chloroflexota bacterium
CTGCGGGTGGGTCAGTCCTACCCGAACTACTACGTCGCCCGCCTTGCCGGGAAGTTCGTCAAGGTGGTCCTGTCCGGGGCCGGCGGCGACGAGCTCTTCGGCGGCTATCCGTGGCGCTACTACCAGGGCATCGATGCCACGGACCCTGACGACTACATGCTGCGGTACTACCGGTTCTGGCAGCGACTCGTGCCGGATTCGGGCAAGGCCAACCTGTTCAGGGAATCGGCCCAGCGTCAGATGACGGGCGCGTCCACGTTCGATGTGTTCCGATCGGTCTTCGATGGGTACGGGGGGCCGATGGGGGGCCGCGAAGCCTATCTGAATGCGTCGCTCTACTTCGAGCTCAAGACTTTCCTCCATGGACTCCTGATCGTGGAGGACAAGCTGAGCATGGCGCACTCCCTGGAGACACGCGTTCCGTTCCTCGACGACGATCTCGTCGAGTTCGCTGTCCGGCTGCCGGCCTCGCTGAAGGTGCGCAATCTGGATCAGGTCGAGGGTGTCGACGAGAATGTGGCGGGCAAACGGATCACCTACGAACGCAAGACGAATGACGGCAAGTTCGTTCTTCGCAAGGCGATGGAGCGAATCATCCCACCCGAGGTCACCGAACGGGCCAAGCAGGGCTTCAGCGCCCCGGACGCGACCTGGTTCCGCGGCGAGAGCATCGATTACATCGACCGGCTGCTGCGCAACCCGCGGGCGATCATCTATGAGTTCCTTGAGCCGCGGTTCGTCAGCGATGTCCTCGACGACCACATCTCCGGTCGGCACAACCGGCGCTTGCTCATCTGGTCGTTGCTCAGCTTCGAGTGGTGGGGCCGCACGTTCCTGACGGGAGCAGGTAGCCCGGCGATACGGAAGGTCCCTTCGTCGGCGGCGACCGGGCCAGTGCCGCCGGCCGATGCCGTGGGAGTGGCAGCGCCCACCGCCACGCCCACCGTCGCCACGAGTCGTTGAACCCCCTCTCGGACGAATCCGGGTCGCCGGGCCCGCGCCCGCCTGTGACCAGACCACTGCGACGACTCTCGAAGGATTTCGCCGTCTACGGTCTCGGGGAGATCGTGGTCAAGGCATTCAGCCTTATCTCGTTGCCCGTCTACACGCGTGTCTTCAACCCGGCCGAATTCGGTGTGCTGAGCTACGTCATGACGCTCGGCGGCCTGCTTGGGGCCGTGCTGATCCTCGGCAGCGACAGTGCCTATGCGAGGTTCTTCTTCGAGGCTAAATCCGTCGAGCGCCGGCAGTTGATCACGTCGACCTGGATCGGCTTTCTCGCGCTATGGAGCGTCGTCGTCAGCCTGCTCATCCTGCCGTTCGCCGGGCTGATCGCGGACGCCTCCCTCGCCGATCCGGCGACGACGCCGTTGTTCGTGGCCACGCTGCTGGTCGGCCCCATCTCGCTGGTGAACCGGATGTGCGCCCAAGTGCTCCGGAACGAATTTCGCGCGACCGCCTACACCGTCCTGAACGTCGCCGGAACCGTGCTCCTCGTCGGTTTCGCGGTAACGGCGGTCGTTGGTCTTCAGATGGGGGTGCTCGGCGTTCTGATCGGGACCCTCCTCGCTGAACTCGTCATGCTCCCGGTCAGGCTGTGGACTGCGCGATCGATGTTTCGGTTCCGTTTCTCGCTGTCCGTCCTGCGACAGCTCCTTGGATTCGGTATCCCGCTGATTCCGACGAGCCTTGCCTATTGGGTCTTCCTGGCGTCCGATCGTCTCATCCTCGGAAAGCTTTCGACGCTCGAGCAGCTGGGCCTGTACAGCGTGGCCAATTCGCTCGTCAGCCTCGCCACGATCGCGATCGGCGCCTTCGGACAGGCGTGGACGCCACACGCCATCCAGCTCTACGAGGATGCGCGCGACGTGGCAGCGGTGATCTACGGTCGCGTCATGACCTATCTTCTCGCGGGGTTCGGCTTGCTGGCGGTGGGCGTCTGCGTCTTCGGGCCGGAGCTTCTGATGCTGCTCACGGGTTCTGAATACCAGGGCGCCGTGTCTGCGATCGCTCCACTGGCCATTGCCATGGTCGCCATGGCAACCACCCAGATCACGGCCGGCGGGATCACGCTCGCCAAGCGCACGCACTATCTCGCGGTGATCACATGGGTTGCCGCTGTCCTCAACGTCGTGCTCAACCTCATGCTCGATGCGCGATTCGGGATGCTCGGGGCTGCCTGGGCGAC
>JANOIS010000066.1:0-4668 GCA_031407755.1 Chloroflexota bacterium
TTGGGCGGTTGGGCGCACCGTCGGCTCCGTGCGGCCGGCCGGCTCGGACCGCATCGTACGAACCTCGTCGGGTTCGCGGACCTGGACGGTGGTTTCTGTCGGTGCCGCAGCATTCCGGCTCGTGCCGGCAAACAGGGCCAGCTCGAGTTGCAGGCGAAGGCCGCCGATGCCGGCCCGGTCCGGATCGATCGCGACGAGTCGACGGGCGATATCGACAAGGCCGCCGGCGCCGGTCGCTGTTTCGGCGACGAGTCTCCCGCGCACCGCGTCGACGACCTGGTCGAGCAGGGCTCGAGGGTCACGGCCACGCTCCTCCAGCCGATCGAGGATGTCGATACCCGAGGCGGCATCGGCCGTCAACAGCGCATCGACGAACCCATCGACCGCGGCGGCGTCGGCCAGGCCGAGGAGGTCGCGAACAGCGGCCTCGCCGATGACCTCCGTCGTCATCGACAGGAGCTGGTCGAGGATGGACTCGGCGTCCCGCATCCCCCCGGCGGCAAGCCTGGCGATGAGGGTCAGGGCTGCGGGCTCGATGGCCCGACCGTCGGACTCGAGGATCCTGGTGAGCTTGCCCTCGATCTCGGCGACGGTGAGGCGACGGACGTCGAACCGTTGCAGGCGGGACAGGATGGCGGGCGGGAAACCCGAGGGCTCGGTCGAGGCGAACATGAAGATGACGAAGTCGGGCGGCTCTTCCAGCGACTTGAGGAGGGCGTTCCAGGCGTCCTTCGTGATCTGGTGCGCCTCGTCGAGGATGTAGACCTTGCGGCGCAGATGGCCGGGCGGGTAGGCCAGCCTGTCGCGCAGCTCGCGGACCTCGTTGATGCCACGGTTGGAGGCGGCATCGATCTCGAGGACGTCGAGGGTCGTGCCCTCGCGGATGGCGACACAGGCGTCGCACGCGTCGCAGGCGTCGCCATCACGCAGGTCCGTGCAGTTGACCGCCTTGGCAAGGATGCGAGCCAGGGACGTCTTGCCGGTACCGCGCGGGCCAACGAACAGGATCGCGTGGCTGACCCGCTCGGTTCGAACGGCGTTGCGCAGGGTCTCGACGACGGCTTGCTGGCCGACCATCTGACTGAAGGTCTGAGCGCGCCAGCGCCTGTACAGCGCCTGGTGCGGGATCGGTGAGGTCACGACGTCCTCCCGTCGAGGGCGAACCGGTTGGGTGTGCCGTGCACCCTCTGTCGATCGACCATCGCTCGTGCCCACCGTGACGGGCGGCTCGGACCAGGCCGTTCCGCGGCACCCGACGATGATCGCTTAGTGCTGCTTCCTTCCGGACCTGACACGATTCGCGGTTCGTCGCTGCGCGGGACCCGGTCCTCAACGTCGCACCATCGGGCGGCATCCGAGAACGGAGACCTCGAGAGGGGATTCAGCCCTGCTGGAGCGGATTGCAGGCTACAGGGCACCGCTAGTTCCCCGCCTAGCACGGCCCGCGAAGGATAGCAGGGGTAACGGACCCACCGGCGTCGCGGGTCCAGGGTCGACGGTCATTCGAGCACGTCGTCAACCCGCCAGGCGGGCGAGGGTGGCGGAGAGGGCGGGATTCGAACCCGCGATGGGTTGCCCCAAACCGCATTTCCAGTGCGGCGCCATAGTCCACTAGGCGACCTCTCCCCCGGGATGTGCCGGGACCGGCAGGAGGGCCGGCCGGTCCGTGGGTTGATGCGAGGATGGCGGAGAGGGCGGGATTCGAACCCGCGGTGCTTTCGCACACCGCTTTTCGAGAGCGGCACCATCAACCACTCGGACACCTCTCCGCGGGAGAGGATACCAAACCGCTGGATCGGGGCTCGGTGAGCCCTTTCGTTGATCGGCCTGGGCAGGTGGGCCGGTCATTGGCGCGCGGCCTGATCGGCCTCAGTGATCGATCGGGACATCGGCACGAGGCACTGGTGATCCCGAAGGACGCTCCGGGTAGGCAGCTCCTCGTGGACAGGGCTGGATCGATCAATGGCAGCGATCAGGGGTGCGGGGCTGGGGGGCTGGGGGGACACCGGTCGGGCAGCGGGTCACCGGAGGCGCGCCGGGTCGAGGCGAGCTGTGCACCATGACCCTTGGCAGGCGAATCCGGTCCGAGGAGGGTGCCGTCAGGCGGTCACGGAGGCCGCGAACAGGGCCTCGGCGTCGTCACGACGGATGCCACTGACCACCTTGATCCGACGCGGCAGGCCCGGGTGCTGGGCGAGCTGGATGACCGTGCCGGCGGCGCCCTCGAGGTGGTTCGGCACCGCATAGACGAGGGCCTCGACATCGCTCGCCAGAAGGGCACCGACACACATCGCGCATGGCTCCTGCGTGGTGAAGATCGTGGCATCGGCGAGCCGGCTCTGCCCGAGCCGCCGGGCCGCTTCACGAAGTGCACCGATGACGGCGTGGGCGGTGGGGTCGCCCGTCTCCTCGACGCGATCGTGGGCACGCGCGACCATCGCCTCGTCCACGACGGCCACCGCCGCGACTGGACGCTCCCCGCGCTCGACCGCGAGGGCGGCCTCCGCCAGGGCTTCACCCATGAACAGCTCATAGTGCATGCCCGGATGCTAGCAGACAGCCCCGACGCGCTAGGATGTCGGGCGCCATGCCGACCACCAAGCGAATCGCCATCCTGACCGGCGGGGGCGATGTACCCGGACTCAATGCCGTCATCAAGAGCGTCGTCTATCGGGCAACCGAAGTCGGCTACGACGTGCTGGGTCTGCGCCGCGGCTGGGAGGCCCTCACGCACGTCCAGCCCGATCTTCCCGAAGGCGGCTCGGGCGGTTACCTTCAGCCACTCGACCGGATCAATACCCGCACGATCGATCGGACGGGCGGCACGATCCTCCATACCTCACGGACCAACCCGCGCAGGATGCGTACGGCGGTGCTGCCGCCGTGGCTCCCCGAGGCGGAACGCACCCGATACGAGGTGGCCGCCGGGGTCCACGACCTGACCCCGCTCGTTCTCGATCATCTGGCGGCGCTGGGCGTGGACCTCTTGGTGACCATCGGCGGCGACGACACACTGTCGTATTCGCAGGTGCTGGCCGATGCCGGCGTCGCCCTGGTGGCGATCCCCAAGACGATGGACAACGACGTCCAGGGTACCGAGTACTGCATCGGCTTCTCGACTGCGATCACGCGCGCGAAAGAAGCCATCAACCGCCAGCGAACGACGCTCGGCTCGCACGAGCGCATCGGCGTGTTCCGCATCTTTGGGCGGGACGCGGGATTCTCGGCACTGTACACGGCCTATGTGACGTCAGCCCGCTGCGTGATACCGGAGGCGCCCTACGATCTCGACGCGCTGGCCGCCCTGCTCGCCGCGGATCATGCCGCCAATCCGAGCCGGTACGCTTTCGTGATCACCGCCGAGGGCGCCATCTGGCGGGGTGCCCAGATGAGTGATGTCGGCGAGGCCGACGCCTTTGGCCACCGGCACAAGGTCGATATCGGTGAAGCGCTCGCGTATGAGCTTCGAGCCCGGACCGGGATCGAGACACTGGCCTCGGAGCTGACCTACGACCTGCGCTCGGGTGAGCCCGATTCGATCGATTCGATGGTCGCCACGACGTTCGCGAACGTGGCGATGGATCTCGTTGCGGACGGGATCACCGGTCGGATGGTCGCGATCCAGGATGGCAAGTACGCGCACACCGCGCTGCCCGATCCGAAACTCGGGCCGCGACGAGTCGATGTGCCGGTCATGTATAACGCCGAGCGGTTTCGACCGCGCTACGAGGGCAAGCTCGGGGATCCGATGCTGCTCGTCGGGCTGGACTGACGCCTCAATCGTCGAGGCCGGACAGACCCCGGATCGCGCGGGCCAGTGCCGACATGTCGTCATCGCCATGACCGCGGGCGATCAGGCCGGACTCCAGCTGTGCCGCCAGGGCGCTGACCGGCAGGGCCGCCCCGAGTTGGGCCGCCAGCTCGAGGGCGATACCCAGGTCCTTGCGATGCAACGCGACCTTGAAACCGAGGGGGTAGTCGTTATCGATCATGCGGCCGCTGCGATTGGCCAGGACCCAGCTCTGGGCCGCTCCCCCGCCGAGCGCGCCGACGACCTGCTCGACGTCGAGACCGGCTTTGAGCGCGAGGACGATACCCTCGGCCACACCGAGGTAGGCACCCGCCAGGATGACCTGGTTGACCGCCTTGACCGCCTGTCCGGCACCGATCGGACCGACGTGGGTGATCGTCCGGCCAAGGGCGTTCAGGACGGGCCGGGCATGCTCGACGTCGCGCTCGTCACCGCCGACGAAGATCGTGAGGGTCGCGTTGCGGGCGCCTTCGCTCCCACCTGAGACGGGGGCGTCGACCATGCGCAGGTCGCGTTCGCGCAGTCGGGCGGCGAAGTCCCAACTGCCGGTCGGGGAGATGGTCGAGCAATCGACGATCAGGCTGTCCGGCCTGGCGCCCTCGACCACGCCGTCAGGCCCGAACAGCACCGCCTCGACGTCCGGTGTGTCGGAAACGCAGATGACGACGATATCGGCGGCCGCGGCGGCTGCGGCGGGCGATGCGGCCGCCTGGACACCGAGATCGGCAAGCTCCGGTGCTCGGCCCGGGGTTCGGTTCCAGGAGGTGACCGCGAACCCCGCGCGGGCCAGGTTGGCTGCCATGGACGCTCCCATGGTGCCGAGCCCCAGAAAGGCGACCTCGCCCTGTGCCATCACT
>JANOIS010000073.1:0-14133 GCA_031407755.1 Chloroflexota bacterium
TCGGGCTGGGTGCTCAGGGTGGCGATCTTGGTGGCGACCGCGGAGAAGTCCCCAGCGCCGATCTGGTACTGCTCCTCGCCGGCGACCGTCCCGCCGCCCTTCATGAAGACCTCGGCGAAGTAGCCGGGCAGGTTCTTGGTGTACGGGATCTCGGGGGAGCTGACGATGACCGCGCTGCGGTAGCCCTCGGCCAGCGCCCAGTCGGCGGCCACGGCCCCCTGGATCGTGTCGTTCATGAGCACCTGGAAGGCGCACGCGCCGATGTCGGTCACGAGCGTCGCCGCGGTACCGTCCCCCGTCGAGACCGGGATCCCGGCTGCGCACGCGAGGGCCCCCTGGGCACTGATCCCGTCGCCGGTCGTTCCGATCAGGTAGACCGCGCCGTCGTCGATGAGCGTCTGGGTGACCTTGGAAGTCTCGGCCGGGTCGTTCCGGATGTCCACGGCCTCAAGCTGGAGCTGTCGGCCGAGCACGCCGCCCGCGGCATTGATCTCGTCGACGGCGAACTGCGCCCCCTCAAGCATCGGCTGGTCGTAATACGCGTAGGTGCTGGACAGGTCCGCCGGGAACCCGATGAGGATCGGATCGGTGCTCGGTGCCGTGGATGGCGCCGTGCTCGGAGCCACGCTCGCTCCCGGCGCAGCGGATGGTGCGGTGCTCCCCCCGGGCGCCGCGGACGGTGCCGTGCTCGCTCCCGGGCCGGAGCAGGCCCCGAACACGAAGATGCTCAGGAGCGCAGCCTTGGTGGCCGTCGCAGGAACGCGCATGAAGACCTCCTGTGTGTGGGGCCCCTAGTCTAATGTGTGTTCCGGTCCGCGTGTCAAGGATCTGGTCTGTACTATCTGTTACGTGCAGACCCTCGTCGCGAACCGCATCCGTGATGCACTGCCCGCGCTGCCCAAGGCGGAGCGCCGGGTGGCCAGGGAGATCCTCGCCGCGTATCCCGTGGCCGGGCTGGAGACCGTCGCTCGTCTTGCCTCGCGCGCCGGGGTCAGCGGTCCGACGATCATCCGGTTGGTGACCCGCCTGGGCTTCGAGGGGTTTCCGGCGTTCCAGGACGCCCTGCTGCGCGAGATCGAGGAACGCGCGACATCGCCACTCCTGCAATACCAGCAGCGATCGTTCGCGGAGGGCGCGGACGTCGTCGCAAGGTCCCGCCAGGTGCTCATCGATGCGCTGGATCGCTCGCTGACGCAGCTGGATCCACGCGCCTTCGGCCGGACCGTGGACCTGCTCGTGGATGAGCGACGGCGACTGTTCATCGCTGGCGGACGGTTCAGTGGCCTCGCGGCGAAATCGTTGGCGCTGCACATGGAGATCCTGCGGCCTGCGGTCCGCCACCTGGAGCCCGCGGATTGGATCGCCTACGCCCTCGACGCACGGCGCGGGGACGTGCTCATCGCCTTCGACGTGCGTCGCTACCAGCGGACCACGGTGGAACTCGGACGACAGGCGGCGCAGCAGGGCGCGACCGTCGTGCTGGTGACCGACCCGTGGATGAGTCCGCTCTCGGCAGACGCCGATGTGACCCTGAGCGTCGCGGTCGACGCGCCAAGTCCGTTCGACTCGCACCTGTCCACGTTCGCCCTGGTCGAGACCCTCGTGGCTGCGGTCGTGGAGCGCCTGGGGCAGCGCCCCAGGGATCGCCTGGCGGCGTACGACAAGCTCTGGGAGCATCAGAGCTTCGTGTATCGGGAGCGCGAGGGCGAGGAGACACCATGATCACGATCCAGGACGTCGCGTCGACAGTTCCCCTGATCGATCATCACTGCCACGGGGTGCTGCGCGACACCCCGGACCGGGCCGCGTTCGAGATCCTGGCCACGGAATCGGACTGGCCGGAGCCGCCCGGCATGACCATCTTCGATTCGCCCTTCGGGGTGATGGTTCGTGCCGAGTGCGGACCCATTCTGGACTTGCCGCGACACGCACCGGCGGACGACTACGTCAGGCGGCGGGCGGAACTCGGCCAGGCCGAGGTGACACGCAGGCTGCTGCCGCCCACCGGGATCGCGACACTCGTCATCGACACGGGATTTCGCGGCGATTCGATCCTTTCGCCCGCGGAGATGGCGACCGCCGCTGGCGCGACCACGTTCGAGATCGTTCGCCTGGAGCAGGTCGCCGAGGAGATCGCGCCGAGCACGACGGCCGAGCGGTTCGCAGCCGACTTCCGCCAACGTCTCGGGGAGCGCGCGAGCGACGCCGTCGGCTTCAAGTCGATCATCGCCTATCGCTTTGGCCTGGACTTCGATCCGGCTCGTCCCGAGGCCCGCGAGGTGGCGCGGGCGGCGGGCGAGTGGCTGGCGGCCTGTGCCGAGCGCGGCGCGATCCGGATGGATCACCCGGTGCTCCTGCGGCACATCCTCTGGGAGGCCGTGGACCATCGCAAGCCCATCCAGTTCCACGTGGGCTACGGGGACTCCGACATCGTCCTGCATCGGTGCGACCCGACCCACATGACGGATTTCATCAAGGCAACCGTGGCTTCGGGCATCCAGATCATGCTGCTGCACTGCTATCCGTTCATCCGGGAGGCCGGCTTCCTGGCCCAGGTGTACCCGCACGTGTGGCTGGATACGGGCGCCGCGGTCAACTACACGGGTCGCTCGTCGGAGGCCCTTGTCCGCCAGTCGATGGAAATGGCGCCATTCAGCAAGGTGCTCTTCTCATCCGATGCCTTCGGCCTGCCGGAGCTCTACTTCGGTGGCGCGTTCCTGTGGCGGCGCGGGGTCGGCCGGATCCTGGACGAATGGGTCGCCGAGGATGGCATGGGGCGTCAGGATGCGGAGCGCTACCTGCGGATGATGGCCGGCGACAACGCCCGGCGCGCCTACGGCATCGACTGAGGCAGGCTCCGCGGAATCCCGGGGTCATCACGGCATGGCCCGCCGGGCACGGGCCCGCTCTCCGCGCGGCCGGAGCCAGGTCCGGGCCTGCCGCTCGATGGGATCGCGCCGTCCCCCCGCCCCCGCCAGACAGGCCGCTGTTGGCCGCATTCACGATAGCGTCGACGTGCAGCGTCGTGATGTCCGCGACGACGACCTCGAGATGGAGCTGCATGGGCCGATCGGAGACCGTCAATCACGTCCTGCGAGTGCATCGATGGGCAGCAGCGACTCGACGACGTCGCGGGCCCGATAGGACAGCCGATCGGGCGCGATAAACGCTCGCACGCAGTCGATGTCGTCGCCGGCGGTGAGCATCGGGAGTTCCTCGTAGCCGTCGGCCCGCCGCTGGCCCATCCCGATGTTCGTCACGAGCGCATTGCACAGGCACTTGCGACCGACCGTATCTTCCACGTGGCCGCCCTTGCGAACGTAGTCGTCCACGGGCTCGCTGGGGCAGCGGTAGTCGAGTCTACCGTCGGGCCTGCGATAAGCCCGTCGGAGGTAGCCAAGGTCGCACAGCCGCGGGCGCTCGTCGTACGCGGCCTCCTCGGAGAGCGTGCCCGAGAGCGCGGCAACCTTGAAAGGAAAGCCGGTCGGCGAGGCCACCGGATCGGTGAACACGTCGCCTTCGCCGCGCATCAGGTTCGCGAGGAATCGTTGTCGCAGCTCCGGATCCAGCCCGGACTCTTCGCAGAACGCGAACGCGGTGCCGACCTGGACCCCGTGCGCCCCGGCGGCCACGGCCGCAGCGAACCGTTCGCGACTGGCGTACGCGCCGGCCAGCCAGAACGGCACGCCGAGGGCCTTCATCTGCTCGAGGTCCACCACGTCGCGCTGCCCGTAGACCGGTTCGCCGCGGTCGGACAATTGGAGCGGTCCACGGGGCGGGGCGTTGTGGCCGCCGGCGATGGGGCCCTCGACCACGAAGCCATCGATGCCGCCCGGCGACTTGCGCAGGAGCGCCTTCGCCAGCGTCGCCGCCGAGACGATCGGCAGGAACTTCGGGCGACGCAGGTCGACCGAGTCGACCGGGCCATCTCCGAGACCGATCGAGCGCGGATCGAACTTCAGCTCGTACTTCTCATCGCCGCGGTCCAGGACGTCCAGGGAGATGGACACATCGAGATGCCGACAGAGCCGATCGAGGACCTCCGGGATCTCCGCCGGGATCCCGGCGCCCATCAGGACGACATCGACCCCGGCGAGCATCGCTCCGTACAGGCTGGGAAGCGTGGGGAACTGGATCTTTTCGAGATAGTTGATGCCGACGACCCCCTCGTGGCCCTCCTTCGCCAGGAAGACTTCCACGAAGTTCGCCAGGACGAGAAGACCCTGTCTCTGCGGCGTCAGCGGGGCCCTGAGCAGCGGGGCGAGCTTGTAACGCTGGCCCTGCCCTCGATCGCCAGTCGCATCTGTCTCGTCGACCCGAAGATAGCGATCCAGGACGACCCGGGCGATGTCCTGCGAGGGAAAGGCAGCGATCGCTCGTCGCATGTGCCCACCCGGATCGCCGCCCCACAGCTTGCGCACGAGGATCGAGTCCAGGGCCGTTCCGGAGACGACCCCGATCTGCCCGAGCGCGGAGACCTCTCGCGCCAGCGCCCAGCTGGACACACCTGCCCCCATACCGCCCTGGATCAGCCTTGGAAGCACCGGCGAAGTCCCCGATTCCTCACGCCCGACGGGCGAGATCGATACGACTGTAGCAGCGTCGGCCGGCGCGGACTTCCAACATGACCGCGATCCCGATGTCCGCGATCCGATGCCTGGCCCGTGCCCGCCGCTACGGTGCCCAAGTGGGTCAGCGCGCGGCGACCTCGGTAGCGGCCAGTACGCAGACCTTCTTCATGCCGTGGCAGTCGTGGAGGTTGTGATCCCGGAGTCCTTGCCAGCGACGACGCTGGTTGTCGAAAAGGCCGTTCAGCCCGTGCCCCTTCTCGAGAGCTGCGCCCACGAGCCTGATCGTCTCCCCAGAGGAGTTCGATGTCGTCGTCGGCTCGGGTGAGCGGCTGGAAGCGTCGGTCGGTGACGACTTGCCAGACCCAGGGCTTCGGGCCCCGGCCTGCGCGATGCGCGCAGCCCAGGAGTACCGGCGCCTTGTCCTTTCGACCCTCGAAGTCGATGTACAGCGCCCGGAGCGCTTCCTCCTGGTTGAGCCGATTTCTCCGCGACGGCTTTGCCATCGATCCAACCCAGCTCAGTCGTAGTGCAGCGTGGAGGCGTTCCGGTCCGTCGCCCACATCTCGTTCGTGGACCGACATCCGGGACATCGCGCCGGCGCGTGGTAGCTGAACCGGCCGCCGCAAGGGCACGCGGCGAGGGTCGCCTCGGCCGCAGCACGGTACCCCCGCCGACTCAGCGGCTCGCCGGGATACTCCGCCTGGATCCGGCGGTCCATCTCCTCGCGGGCGACGGCGTAGGGCCGGCCGAGGCCCTTGACGAACCGCAGATGGATGTCGCCGAGGTCGCTGTGGGCCACGCTTTTTGCCGCTCCGCATATGCGGCAATGCAGGAGGTCGAAGAAGAACCCGCCGCCATCATCCGCCCGGAACTTGGTCCTGCAAGCCTTGCAGACGTGCCCAGTCGCCGTGCCCATATGTGGTCTCCTCGAGCATCGACTCCGGTGCGTCGACTGCGATATTTCGCAGCTCGGCGGTGACGAGACCTGATCGATCTCGCCCGAGTCGCTGCCACCATCTCCGACCGTGTCAAGAGGGCGGCTCCTCCGGAGCCCGCGGGCGATACGCGCACACGCGCGAGGACGTATCCCTTGACGGCCCGTCGCCGACTGACCCCGAGAGCCCGGGGGGTCAGGAGAGGCCGAACAGGGTGACGAACCCGGCGCGGAACGATCGAACCTCGAGCGGGGCCTCTTTCGGGCCGGGCATCCCGGGCGCGCCGGGCGGCATCCCGGCGAGGGCGATCCCGTCAGAGCCGGAGCGCTCGGCGAGCGGACGCTCGATCGCGATCTTCTCGCCGAACCCTGCCCGGGTCTCGGAGGCCGAGGCGTTCCGGGCCGTCCTCCACGTGTCGCTCGTGGATCGACATCCTGGACATCCCGCCGGCGCGTCGCAGCTGGACCGGCCACCTCCGACCGAGTCAAGTGGGCGGCCCTCCGGAGCCCGCGGGCGATACGGGTACACGCGTACTTACGCAACGAACGTACACACGCTCCGGTCGAGCCGGACGTGCGGTGAGTTCAGTGAACCGATCTTTCGCCAGCAGGGCGCTCCTGGTCAAGGGGCGACGAAGTTCTCTCGCGTGGTGGCACGGAGCACGGCGGTGCCTACCTTCTCGAACGGTTCGGAGAGCGAGGTCGGAGGAAGCGCTCTGGGCTACGGCTGTCCTCGTCGGCGGGCGTCGGACCATCCTAGATCAACGTCTCGGGGGCGATATCAACGTGGTCCGGCCAGACGAGCGTGCCGTCGATCGCGCGAACCTGGCGGAAGACGGCGTTCTCTGTTGCGATATGGACGAACTCCGGCCCATCAGGGGATCGGGCAGGTCTCGCTCCACCTCCGACTCATCGCTGAGGGTCAGGCGCACGCAGCGACCTTCGTATCGGACCGCTCGGCCGTCGATGCGGCCCGCAAGATCGGCGTCGTGATGCACACGTTCGCCCGCCGGAAAACAACCTCAGGGCTTGATGCACCTAGGCCGCATCACGCGGAGTCAGATGGGCAGCGATCACCCAACCTCCCTGATGCGGCCTATGTGCATCGACCATCCAGGGTCGCCGGGGTCGCCGGGGTCGCCGGGGGCGCCGGGGGCGCCGGGGGCGCCGCGAGTTGTGCATCAACCCACGGACGCGGTGGAGACGCCTGGCCGGCGGGCGCCCCGCGCCGCTAGGGGCCGCTACGGGACGATGTAGTTCGATGTCCTCGTATTCGCGGCGTTGTAGACGCCCTGGGTGTTGGCGTTGAACTTGGGGCCGTACATGTTGGATAGACCGCGGTATCCGTACGAGTTGAGCGAGGTCAGCGTGCCGGCCCCGGCCTGGGTGAACGTGGCCAGCCACGGGCCACCGGACGAACCGCCGGTCATGTCGCAGGCGATGCCCCAGGTCAGGTTCCCGTTGTTGGCATCATTGAACGTCGGGCCGGCGCAATAGGTGAGGTCGTTGCCCTGGTACTTGCCCGCCGCCGGATAGCCGAAGGCATGAACGCTGCCCCCGGTCGAGATGGCCGGATACGAGATGCCATACGACCCTAGGCCGTCCAGTTGGTTGGTGCCGCTCTTGCCCCCGGGCCCCACGATCGCGATGGCGAAATCGTGGATCGTGGCCTGCTCGTTGAACCCGCCAGCGGTCGCGTAGCCGCTGTGGACGACGAGACCGCCGGCCGCGGTGGTCCAGCAACCGTAGGTCGATTGGGCGCAGGTATACGTCGGCGCCGTATCAAATGACGGAATGTAGGTCCAGTTGGTCGCAAACGCCTCGGCGACTTCGTCGTAGGCACAGTGAGCGGCGGTAAGGACCAGCGAATAGCCGGCCCGCGAGTCGGCCACGGCCGATGCCGAGCAGACATAATCCGAGCCACCCATCGTGAACACGACCTTGCCGCTGCGCTGGACGATCGGGCCACCCTGGGTCCATGACGCGCCCCTGACCGTGCCACCACCACCGGGCGGCGGCTTGATCGGCTTGGCCCTGGGCTGGAACGTACCGGCGACCGTGCGCACGAAGTCACGCGGCTTCGCGTTGGTGATGCGGGCGGCGGTCCAGTACTTGACGATCCGCTGGTGCTCCGCCTTGGCCCTTGTGCCGGCATCGCCAGCTGCGACCGGGACGGCGGCGAGCGGCAGTAAGGCAAGGATCGTGAGCATCGCTGCAGCAACGGCGAGTCTTGATCGACGCATCAACGTTCCTCCCAATGTCCGCGGCCGGCGCCGGGCCCGATTGGCCACAGGGTATGCCCCGACGATCCGGACGTCCAGTGGCAACCGCCTCCGCCGTTGTCCAACGGCACCGGGGGCGGTGGCGTCCCGGTGCGCGCCGTAGGTGATCATTCACCCGGTGACTGCGCCTCGGGAGACGGGCAGGACGCGAGGTAGGCGGGCTCGTATTCACGTGGTGAATGTTCATCTAGGGTTGGCGGGGAAGCCGCCCCCGACGCCGGGGCGGATCGCGAGGTGGCGCCGCTAGGGCCGCGTGATACGGACGTCGTCCACGGCGGCCTCGACGGTCGATCCGGTGCCACGGTCGCCGGCGGCGAACACGATCCGAATGGTCTGGCCGGCCCATGGCGTCATGGAGACGGCGACGGTGGACCACGCGGGCCCATCCGCTTCCGGCGCGCCGAGCTCCTCGTGAACGAGCGTCCGCGTCCCATCGGCGGCCTCGACGTACGCCCGAAAGTAGTCCGCGCTTGTCGAGTTGACGGCGTGCGCCAGGTAGTACCGGAAGGTCAGGCGCCCGACCTCGGCCGGCAGAAAGATCAAAGCGGAACGGATCGTGGTCGGACCGCCATCCACGTCGTTGCCACCGGCAGAACCGCCCGTGGCAAGTCCGGTGACCAGCGCGGCCCGGCCTGACGGGACCCTGGAAGCCTGGTACGCGGTGCCCGCCGGCGTGCCCCGCTGCCAGGCGCCGGCCCGGACCTCGTCCGTGCCGAGCGGGTCGCGGGTCCAGCCTCGAGCGATCTCGAAGTCATCGAACAGCGGCCCGCAGTTGGCGACCGCCTTGCCGATGATCGCGTATGGGCAGCCGGCCTGCTCCATCAGGTAGAGGATCGCGTCGCGATTGCGCTCGGTCTCGCGTCCGATGACCTCGTCCGGCGGATAGAACCGCGCCGTCGAACTGACCCTGGCATGGGATGGGTACAGCTCGAAGGTGTACATGAAGATGCGGTGACGGCCATAGGCCCAGTCGATCTCGTCGCCGTCGGTGACGTACAGCGAGCTCGATTGCTTCGGGGTATACCCGTTGCTCGATGCCATCCGCCGGCCGATGGCGCGCAGCGCCACATGGTCATCCCTGGTCATGTCGCGAGGCACGTCCGTCTGGGTGTAGCCGTACGGCCACAGGATCTCCTCCCCCGCCGCGTGGAACGTGATCGCGGCCCGGATCTGCTGGCGGCCGTTGACGACGCGCGAATCGATGAAGTCGCGCATGGCGCGGGTCTCCGGTGCGGAGAACGCCTTGGAGCCGCGGTAGGTCAACGAGGACTTGGAACCGGACGAGCCGCCACAGCAGCCCCATCGATACCCGTAGTTGCGGTTGATGTCAGTCCCGACGGCCGTGCTGCCGGCGTTGGGTTGGCGGTTCTTGCGCCAGGCCCGGTATGGGCTGCCGGTCAGGTCGTATTCGCCACCGTCCGGATTGACCATGAACACGATCCAGGTCTCGCGCCGATCGACCAGGCGGGTGATGCGCGGGTCGTTGCCATAACCCTCCGTCATCCAGCGCAGGATCGCGAGCGCCTGCTCCACGGTCAGGTGCTCACGGGCGTGATGAAGCGCGTCGAACAGGACCTCGGGTTCGTCCTCGTCCGTGGCCACGTTGTCGGAGATCTTGGCGGCCCAGATCTCGCGGCCCTGGTGGCTCGTGCCGATCGAGAAGGCCTGCACGATGGCCGGATAGGCGGCGGCCGTCGCCTCGAGTTCGGAGACCATTTCGGCGTAGTTGTGGTAGCCGGCATCGCGTGCCGGGAAATCGGCCGCGGCGACGGGCGAGGCCGGGGCCGCGCCGGCGATCATGACGATGGCCGCCAGGGCAAGCGGAACGACTCGACGGGTCTGCATCGCGCCAGTCTGGCCGCTTCGCGGACCCACCGCCATGCCGCGATGGTGCTACCGCGCTCCGGGACCAGGCGCCACGGAACATCTCACCGGCCCGGGGAGTCTCAACCGCCAGCGGACCGGTTCGCGACCGCGGCCCGGCCGACCACACAGGAGGATCGACGATGCGATCCATCAAACGCGTCGGTGGTGGCCTGCTCGCCGCATTGATCCTTGTCGCGCTGAGCGCGGCCCCCACCCTGGCCTGCGGCGGGCTCATCGGTCCCAACGGGGCGGTGAATCTGCTGCGGACGACGACCTTCGCGGGCTACCACGACGGGGTGGAGCACTACGTCACCTCATTCGAGTTCGCCGGCGGGGGCGGGTCGTTCGGCAGCCTCACGCCCCTGCCCGGCGTCCCGACGAGCGTCGAGAAGGGCGGCGACTGGACGCTCCAGCGGCTGCGCATCGAGACCGAGCCGCAGCTTGATCGACTCCTTGCCGTTGGAGCCGAGGCCGCGCCCGCTGCGTCGGCCGAGGTCCTCATGGAGGTCACCATCGACGCCCTCGATATCACGGTCCTGCGCGGCGGCGCGGCCGAAGTCGGCGAGTGGGCCAGGGATCACGGCTTCCGCCTCCCGCCGGACGCCCCCGAAGTGCTCGAGTTCTATGCCGCCCGCAGCGAGATCTTCCTGGCCGCGGCCTTCGATGGCGAGGCGGCCGCCGCGCGCGGGCAGAACGTGGGTGACGGCACCCCCGTCCACATCACCATCCCCACGGACAACCCGTGGGTCCCGCTGCGGATCCTCGCCCTGGGCAAGACCGGCAGCGAGGTCATCGAGGCGGACGTCTACCTGCTGACCGATCAGGCGCCCGCGATCCTGC
The DNA here is from genome assembly GCA_031407755.1 of Chloroflexota bacterium. GTDB lineage: Bacteria > Chloroflexota > Limnocylindria > Limnocylindrales > CSP1-4 > SPCO01. The sequence continues at coordinate 10,494 of JANOIS010000073.1, forward strand.
CGGCGCCCGATGGCTTCAACGGCATGACCCTCGACCATAGCCGGCCCGCTGGCGAGTCGCTCCTGGCCGACCTGCGCTCCGATCGGGGTATGGAGTGGATCCCGGACACCGCCTGGCTGACCAAGATCGCGCTCGATGGCACGGCGGCGCAGTTCGGCTTTGATCTGGCCATCGATGCCAGCGGCGCCAATGTCCCGTCACGGGTCGCGGCCGGGCTCGACCTGCCGGGGGCGGTCGATCCGACCATCGCTGCGGCCATCCGCTGGCTGGTGGCAATGGCGTTCATGATCGGCGGGGTGGGGTCGATCATGTTCCTCATCGGACACCGTCCCACGGTCGGCGGCCTCCGAGCGGCATGAACGGACAGCGCCAACCGCGCGCGGGCTGGAGGCCGGGCCGGCGACCAAGCCGACTTGCGCTCGTCGGTGGCCTCGCACTGTCGCTCGGCCTGGCCGGGATCGCGGCCGCGTGGGTCCAGGCACCCGGTCTCGCGGATGCACCGACCGAGATCCGGTTGGTTTATTCGGCCTTCAGCACGACCGAGGTGGTCGCCACGGCCGGTGTCCCGATCACCATCGTGCTGGTCAACGACGACCCCATCGACCACGAATGGCTGGTCGGGGACGCGGCCTTCCACGAGCGTCACCGGAACGGGACCGAGACCCACCACGGAGCGAGCCCGACGGAGCGATCCGTGCCGATCGGGACGACCGTGACTACCACCGTCACGTTCCGAGACCCCGGGGAGTACCGCTTCATCTGCCACCTGCCCGGCCACGAGGCGTACGGCATGGTCGGCACCGTGCGGGTCGTGCCTGCCGGCTGATGTAGGCGGAGCCGGCGGTCGGGGGGGACCGCCGGCTCCTGGGGATAGGCGAGTACGCGTCCGAGACGTCAGGTCCCGGGCGCTCCCTCGGGCAGACCCGTGACGAGGATGGCGTTGATGATCGCCCGGCCGGTGAGCGGAGCGAAGGCGATGTCCAGGTTCCCATCGGCAACCGTCACCACGAACGACCGGGTCAGGGCCACGTAGCGGCCGCCGGCCGAGTCGAACACATCGAGATTGGGCAGCACCTGCTCACCCTCGATGGTCACCTCGAACCGTCGGGCATCGGCGGCATTGCGCTGGAGCTCCGCGAAGTGGAGGTCCACCTGATACGTGCCGTTCGGCACGTCGAACCGGTAGCCATCCATGCCGTCGCGCTGATCCTGGAACAGACCGGGATCGGCCGTGCCGGCGATCGCGTGGGTCGTACTCCGCGCGGACCCAGACCCGAGGTAGCCGTACGGACCGCTGCCGTAACGACGATCGGCAAGGTACGTGTCGCCATTGGACGAGATCGTCGCCGCCCCACCGGCATCGACGCCGGTCTGGTAGGTCGGAACGATGAGCGTGACCGGCACCTGGATGGTCGACTGGTCGGGATCGTTCGTGATGAGCACGACGAGAGCCCGATAGACACCCGGCGCGAGCCCGGTCGAATCGACGCTGATGGCGATATCCACGGCAGCGTCCGGGGCCACCGTGGCCGTGGCCGGCGCCACGGTCAGCCACGGGACGTCACTGAACGTCGGCAGCCCCGACTCGATGAGATACGCGTTGCCCGAGTTCTGACCCACCGTCCACAGGTTGCCGATGACATCGATCTCCAGGCCGGCTCCGTTGTACTGACCGCCATCGGGATGCGGCAGACTGGCCGATGCCTCGCAGGTGATCGGATCGAGCAGCCAGATGGCGTCCGATTCCGAGTTCGTGGCCTGCCACAACATGCCGAAGGATCGGTTCCAGGCAAGCCCGGAGATCGCCGAATCGGGCGGGCTGCACTGGTTGAGCGTCGCGCCCGGCACAGCGTGCGACGGGCCGGCGACGCGGTAGACGATGCCCTCGTTCCAGCCGCCGATATAGAACACGTCGGCATCCGGGTCGTAGGCCAGACCTCGCTGGCTGATGCCGTCCCACGGCGAGCCCGTGATCACCTGCTCGAGCGAGCCATCGCTCGGATCGAGCCCGTAGATCCCGTTATCGCCGCCGACGTTCACCTGCCAGATGAGGTTGCGCTCGGTATCGAACGCGATGTCCGCGCCCCAATCGGCGAACACACTCGCGACGGGGAACTCGTTGTCGCGTTCGCCGGCCGTGCTGAAGTGGGCATCGATGAGGTCCACCGGATCGGAGAGCCAGACGCCTCCGTCATACCCGACGCCCCACGGCAGGGTCATCCCGGCCGGCCACGACGCGAGTACGTCGCCGGCGGCCGTGATGGACCGCGGGACGGTCGCGCCACGTGCCACGGCACCGAGGCCGCGGGTGGATCTGGCATTGGGATCGGCACCGGCGGGCAGGACCTGCCGGGTCGTCGACGCCGGTACGGCGGCGGCGGACACCGGACCACCAAGATCGACCTCGCCGATCTCGACCTCGAGATCCGCGTGGCCATCCGGGTTGCTCAAGTTGAGCGTGACCGAACCCTGGCGGTTCGGGGTGAGCACGAAGGTCGGCACCGTGCCTTCCAGCACGGCATGAGGCTGGACCCGGTGGAGGGCCGCGTCGGCGCCCCCGGTGGCCACGCCCCGGACGATCGTCACGTCACGGGTGACGCTGACGAACCCGTCGAGCACGAAGTCCGTGGGCCACGTGCCCTCCGGCCCGATGACCGACCAGGCCCCGCCGTCAGCACTGACGGTCGAGAGCTCGAGCGGGGTACCGGCCGGCCATTGCGCATGGACCGTGACGGCCACCCCGGGGAGTGGCGCCTCGGTATGGGCGTCGGTCACGGTCCCGCCGATGGACCCGAACTCGTCGGGCAGGGTCACGGTCAGGGTGATGTCGACCGGGATCTGCTGACGAAGCGGGTCATTGGTGATGAACACGAGCTGGGCCTGGTAGGTGCCGGGCTGGAGGTCGGCGGCGCCCAGGGTGAGCTGGACGATCTGCGAGCCACCTGCCTGGACCTGGCCAGTGGCCGGGTCGGGCACGATCCACGAGACATCCTGGAAGGGCTCGATGGTGCCGTGGCCCACATCCGGGGCCCAGTCGTGGGGAGCGCCGAAGTCACCGAGGACCATGGCGGTCGCGATGGAACCGTCATCGCCGCCGATGGCCGCGAGCGGGATGTCGAAGGACACGGTCTGGCCATCGATGAACGCCGGGACGGCGGCCACGATCTCGAACTTCACCGTATCGATGATGTAGGCGACCGGCTCCGGATCGTGGATCCCGAACAGGTCGATGAAGTACTCCATGCCGACGTCCTGGGTCGGCTTGCCAAAGATGGCATCGGCCGGGAGGCCCGTCGTCGGATCCTCGTCCGTATCAAGGAAGACGATGCCGACGACCTGGTCCATGGGCGTGCCGGCCGTGAAATCGAGCGCCATCGAGGCGACGGACGAGCCATCCGAGCCCGCCCGGACCGTGGTCACGTCCACGGAACCCTGAGAGTCTCCGGCCGGGTCCTCGATGATCGTCGAGAGCGCGACCGGTGGTCCCGTGTCGTCGACGACGATGAGCGGGATACCGACCGGGACCGGCACGCGCGACCAGATCGGTCGGCGGACGGTGGTGACCGTGGGAGCGGGCAGAGGCGGCGGGGTGACGCCAAGGAGCCGCTCGCGCGCCTCCCAATCGAGCGGGGCCGAGCCG
>JANOIS010000081.1:0-3322 GCA_031407755.1 Chloroflexota bacterium
GGCCGGCACATCCAGGATCGCCTTGGGCCCGGCACACACGATGGCCATCGGCGTCCGACCCAGCTCATCGAGATCGGACGAGATGTCCAGCGTCGGCGCGACGAGCGACCCCGGCACACCCAGCGCCCCGCGATGCACACCCCCGATCCCACCCGTGGCGAACACCCGGATCCCGGCCGCATACGCCGCGATCATCGTGGCGGATACGGTCGTGGCCGCCCAGCCACCCTCCGCCAGGGCGAAGCCCAGCGATGGCCGGGCGGCCTTGCGGACGGACCCGGGCGGAGCTGTCGCAAGGGCCATCAGCGACGCCTCATCCAGCCCGACCAGGATCCGGCCGTCCCGCACGGCCACCGTAGCCGGCACGGCACCGCTGGTCTCGCGAACCGCTGCCTCTGACGCCGCCGCTACCTCCAGGTTCTGCGGGTATGGCAGCCCGTGGCTGATGAGCGTGGATTCGAGCGCCACGACGGGCCGTCCCGCGGCGAGCGCCGCCGCCACCTCAGGCGCCACGAGGAGTCGATCGATCAAAGCAGACGGGATGGACATGCACGAAGCCTAACGGCGCCGCTACCCTTTCGCCCATGGTCACCACACGCCCGATGACCCCGGCCGACATTCGACGCATCGTCGTCGTCGAGGAACTCGACCTTTCGACCGATGGTCGGCTGGCCATCGTCGTCCGTCGATCGATCAAGGGCGACCGCTATCTCGGGCACCTGTTCGTCATCGATCTCGGCCGCGGCACGACCCCCCGCCCGCGCGCGCTCACGACCGGGACCGTCCGCGACACCCGACCGCGCCTCAGCACGGACGGTCACACGCTGGCCTTCGTCCGGACCGACCCGGCCGATGATGAGACACCGGCCGCCCTCGCCACGATGGACATCCGTCGGCCCGAAACGACCACCCGCATCCATCGGCTTCGTGGCCATGGCCCGGTCGGCGAGGTCGCCTGGTCGCCGGACGGTCGCCGTCTGGCCTTTACCGCGGAGGTGGATCCGCCCCGATTCATCCAGGGGCCCGTCCCTCCCGTGGGTCGGAAGCCGCGGAAGGGCGCGCCGGCGACGCCCTCACCGATGGCCCGACGGATCACCAGGACCGATTGGCGCTGGGACGAGGAAGGGCACCGCGACCGCTGGATGCACCTCTTCGTGATCGATCGCGCGGGCGCCAGACCACGCCAGGTGACGGCCGGCGACTTCGGCGTGGAGCACATCGCGTGGGCGCCGGACGGCCGGGCGATCGCGTTCACCTCGGATCGGGGCCCGGAACCGGACCTGCGGCCGCGCCCCACGATCTGGGCCGCGGACGTCGACGAGGCCGGCGCAGAGGCGCGGGAGGTCCTCGCTCCGGGCGGCTGGGCGACCAACCCGGCCTGGTCGCCGGATGGGCGCTGGATCGCCGCGGTCGGCCTGCTGGAGTCGGAGCCCCTGGACGATCTCAGCCCCGGCATCCTCGTCGGACCCGTGGATGGTGCCGCGCCCCCACACCCGATGGCCCCGGACCTCGACCGACCGATCGGCAACTGGGTGGATACGGACCTCAACGGCTGGATGGTCAGCGGCCGCCACGGCCCCCACTGGCTGGACGACGAACGGATCGTGGCGACGGTCTCGGATCGTGGTCGGTCGCACCCGTACGTCTTCTCGATCGATCCGGCGACGGGGTGGCCGGCGGGCCATCGGCGGCTGGTCGGCGGCGACGTCACGACCCACACCCTGGCCATCGCCCGGAACGGGACCGTCGCTGCGCTCGGCACGATCGGAACGCGAGCGATGGACCTCCTGACGATCGATTCCAGCGACCCCGCGGCGCCCGACTGGACCCGGCGATCGACCTTTGGCTCGCGCTGGCAGGACCGCCACCCGATGCCTGACATGCGCGTGGTCCTCGCGCCGGGGCCCGGCGGCCCCATCGAGACCTGGATCGCCTCGCCACCCGACGCCGGCGATGGCCCGCTGCCGACGATCGTGGACGTCCACGGTGGCCCTCTCGGGGCCTGGGCGCCGGCCCCGCACGTGGAGGTGTTCCTCCTCGTCGCCCATGGCTACCGCGTGGTCCTGCCCAACATCCGGGGATCGGCGACGTACGGCCGCAACTGGATCCGGCCGCAGCTCGGCGACTGGGGCGGTGTCGATGCCGTCGACGTCCATGCCGCGCTGGACCATGTCATCGATCTTGGCCTCGCGGACCCTGACCGGCTGGGCGTCATGGGTCTGAGCTACGGCGGGTTCATGGTCAACTGGCTCGTCGGGACCACGGACCGGTTCAAGGCCGCAGTCTCCGAGAATGGCGTCACCAACCAGGTCTCGGACTGGGCCAACTCGGACAGTGGCCCGGAGTACGACCGCGCCTCGCTGCTCGGCGATCCGTTCAGCCCCGAGGGCATCGACAAGCTCTGGCGTCAGTCACCGCTGCGCAACGTCACCGCGGTCCGGACGCCGTTGCTCATGCTCCAGGCCGAGGCGGACCTGCGCTGTCCGCCCCAGGACAACGAACAGCTGTTCATCGCCCTACGCCACCTCCGGCGGACCGTGGAGTACGTCCTCTATCCCGAGGAGCCACACACGTACGCCTCGTCCGGCAGACCGGACCGCAGGGTGGACCGGATGACCCGGCTGCTCGACTGGTTCGACCGCCACCTGCGCTGACCTGAGGCGACGGGGGCCGCGGATCGATGCCCGGACGTTCGGGTGGCCGGTGGCTGGCCCCCATGAGGGATGCCGACGCCCCACCCGGGGCCGCATGATGACCGCATGCCATCCACCCGCCGCGCGGCGCTGGCCGCGATAACCCTGAGCGCCCTCCTCGTCCTGCCGTCGACCGCCGCCGCCAACGAGTTCCCCGCCGGCTTCGAGGGCTACCACACCTATACGGAAGTCGGCGCCGCGACGAAGGCCGTCGCCGCGGCCCACCCGGACATCGCTCAACGGTTCTCCATCGGCAAGAGCTACCAGGGCCGCCAGCTGTGGGCGATGAAGATCTCGGACAACGTCGGAATCGATGAAGCGGAGCCGGAGGTCCTGTACGACGGCGGCACCCACGGCGACGAACACATGGGTGTCGAATTGGCGCTCAAGATCATGCGCTGGCTCACCGACGGCTACGGAACGGACGACCGGATCACGAAGATCGTCGACAGCCGCGAGATCTGGATCGTCTTTCTGGTCAACCCCGACGGCGCCGAGCGTGATATCGCCAACGGCCGGTTCAATCGATGGCGCAAGAACCGCCAGCCCACGCCCGGAACGAGCTACATCGGGACCGATCTCAATCGAAACTTCGGCTACAAGTGGGGCGGTGGCGGCCGGACGAGCAC
>JANOIS010000106.1:0-5157 GCA_031407755.1 Chloroflexota bacterium
CGCGCTCGAGATGGCGATCTGGAGCCGACGGTCGGCCGACCTCGCGGGGCTCATCCATCACTCGGACCGGGGTGTCCAGTACCTGGCCATCCGGTACACCGAGCGGCTCGCCGACGAGGGCGCGGTCACGTCGGTCGGATCCAGGGGTGACAGCTATGACAACGCCCTGGCCGAGTCGGTCAATGGCTTGTACAAGACCGAGCTCATCCGGGCCCGCGGCCCTTGGCGGACGGCCGACCAGGTCGAGCTGGCGACGGCTGCCTGGGTGGCCTGGTGGAACGCCGAGCGTCTCCACTCGGCCTGCGGCGACATCCCGCCGGCCGAGTTCGAGACGGCCTACCATCAGCGCCTATCGGCGACCACCGCGGCCGCCTGAAACCCAATCACCTGAGTCTCCACGAAACCCAGTACGGTTCAGATTCCTCCAGTGCGTTGGTGTCCCAGTGGCCCACGATCCAGCCCGCATTTGCTACGGAGGATTTCGCGCCAAGTCTTGGGCAACCCAAATGAAGATCAGGACGAGGCCGAGCGCGACACCGCCTCCGCGGACGACGCTCGGATCTTTCAGGCCCAGCCTCCAGCCGAGAGCCCGCAGTCGGAGGAGGACGGAGGCGGACATGGCCCCGTGGCCGGCCAGCGCCACGACGATGGCGACGATGAGCCAGACCAAGCCGAACACCCCGTCGAGGACATCCAGGAAGGTGGCGGCCACCGTGGCGCCGGCGAGCAGCGCCACGAAGCCCGGCCAGCCGGGCGCGACGATGATCGCGGCCCCACCAGCCAGCCAAGTCAACGGTACGAACTCGCCATGCCCGGGCATCCCGAACACGAACCCGGATACGGCAGCTGCACAGCCGAGAACAAAGGGGCGGCCAGCCGCCATGGGGATCGCCGCCAGGAAGACCCACGCTCGGCGCTGGCGTTCACTGGGGCATCGTACGGCCCCCTCCCCGGCCGTCGGTCCCCGGCGACGTCACACCGTTTCGTGTTGGGCGTCCTTCATACGCGGTGCCGTAGGGTTAGATGGGAGCTAATAGCGCCTCACCGTCGCTTTCACGGCGCAACACCGCCGAACTGCCCCGAGGCCAAGGCCATTGGTTCGTTTTCGTACCGGCGTCGCCATCGTCCTGCTGGTTTTGCTGACCTCGGCCTGTGGTCGAGCCACGCGCATTCCGGATGGCGCCCAGGTGGTTCACGTTGTGATCACGTCATCGGACGTCCGGCTGACCCCGGCGACCGTGCGCCCCGGTGACGTCTACCTCGTCCTGGACGCTCCGTCGGACGGCTCGTTCGCGTTCGTCGAGCGCAAGCCCGCGGCGGACGCCACCCACGGCCCCTTGACCGAGGAGGACCTCGCACGCCTTGCGGTCGGTGATACCGGGGGGGCCGCAATCGGGGGCCTGGACGCTGGCGGATGCAGCCCGGAACAGGACGCCGAGGACCGCGGCCAGATGGGCCCCTGCGGGAACGTCATGATGATTACCGTCCTCGAAGGGATGTACGCGATCGTCGGCGGTTCTCCCGAGGGGGATCCGATGACGGGACGCGTGCCGCCGCGGGCGGTGCTCGAGGTCTCCCGATGACGTGGAAAGCTCGCGTCCGTTACGTGTTCCTCGTCGCGACGCTCACTGGCGCGTGCCAGCCTACCGGCGCGCCCACGATCCGGGGCGAGATCGACGACGTGGCCATCCGGCTGGACCAACCCAGCGCGCCCCACGCCGCTCGTCTCGAACTGACCAACGTCGGCGACCGGCCATGCGATCTGGTTCCCATGCTGTCCGCCCTGCCGGCAGGTGCGTTGCCTGTCAGCAACGGCAGAGTGGAGATGTCGCTGAGTGGCGACGAGGCCGCTGTCGCACCGATGGAGGCGTACATCGAGCTCAATGGGAAGCCTGTTGTGCGCGGGGACGGCGGTCTCCTGACTGAGCTGGGCTGGATCACCCGAATCGATCCGGGCGACGTCGTCATGCTCGACGTGGGCCTCCAAGGGACGCCGGATCGCGCCGATCGGATCGTCGTCTGCAACGGCCCCGGTGACTACGAAGCCGGGCGCTATGCGGTCCTGGCGTTCGATCGATGAGGCGCGGCCCATCCGCCACGATGACCTGTTCGTGATGCTCGACATCTTCAGCCGCTACAGCCCGGGCTGGCTGGTCGTGGACCAGGAGTCGGCGCTCGTGGTTCGCTCGTGGATCGAGGGGGTCGTCGCGGCCCAGGGCGGGATCCCGCCGGGCAGCCTCACGATCCATTCCGATCGGGGGCTCGTCGATGACCTCCAAGCCGGTGGCGGTGCTCCTCGCCGACCTGATCGGCCGGACCCACTCTCGCCCGCACGTCTCCAACGATAACCCCTACTCCGAGGCCGGCTTCAAGACGCTCAAGTACTGCCCGGCCTTCCCCGGCCGGTTCGGCTCGCTGGCGGACGCCCGGGCCTTCGCCGACACCTTCTTCGAGCACTACAACCATCACCATCGCCACAGCGGGATCGGCTACCACACCCCGGACTCAGTCCACTTCGGGACCGCCGCCGACGTTCGTCTCCAGCGAGCCGCCGTCCTCGGCACTGCCTACGCCGCCCATCCCGAGCGCTTCGTCCGCCGAGCGCCGACCCCACCGCCGCTGCCCGGACCGGCCTGGATCAACAGGCCCAAGGAAGAGGAGGACGCACAGAACATCTCGTGAGGACGTGTCTCAGGGGACTTGACAGGTTCCGAACCCGCTGTAACGATGCGGACCCACGCACGTCTGGAGATGTGTGGCAACGTTACCCACAGGTAGAGAGAGATGCTGATGAAGCGAACGGTGGCCCTCCTGAGCCTTGGGGGGCTGCTCCTCTTTCCCGCGACACCCGCGTTGGCGGCTGGTGAACCGATCGTCGCGGCTGTGATTGACCTCGGCCAGGCCGGCAATGCCGGCAATGGTTTTTCGTTCGTCAACGGCCGCCTCTCCTTGACGAACCGGGGGAACGAACCGGTGGAGGTGCTCGAAATCACGTCCTCGGTTGCGTTGCCTAAACTCGGGCTCGCCTTCGATCTCCCCCCTTCCGGGGATCTCGCTTACAACCCCGTTCTGGACCCCGGCGAGAGGGGCTGCTATGGCCTGGGTGGAGAGTTCCCACGGTATCCCGATACGTCGCTCCTTCTGATTGTCAGGGTGACGCTCGCGTCGGCCGCAGGCCCCGAGGTTCGGGAGCTGATAGCGGGAGGCTACGATCGGTCTCCCGGCGGACTGGTAGGTGGCGGTGCGCCGCAGGGCGAGCCCTTCACGTGCAACTAGCGAAGTTTCGGATCGCCGGGATACCACCTGAGCATGCGCCCGAGCTGCTCCGCCGCCGTCGGCCGTCCGATACTGCGCCGAGTCTCCTCCGAGTCTGAGGGTTTCGACGAACCTCCGGCGGTGCGAGGTGCTACAGGCACGATGGAACGATCGTGCGAACCAGCGAGTGGGTCCTTCTCGCGATCCACGGCCCCGAAGCCCTGCTGCCGGGAAGGAGCCTACCCGTCCAGGAGCACCGGCAAGTGCGTCATGAAGAGCCGGATCAGCTCCGAGCGCAGGATCACCCGGATCGGGATGTGCAGCTCCGTCTCGAGTTCGCGCCGTCGTGCTTCGAACCGATCGGATACTCGCTCGGACGTTGAGAGGATCACGCCACCCGTGATCCCGTCGTAGGCGCCATACGCTTGGCGGAGCTGATCGAGGGGCCGAGTCCAGTCGGCGTCCCAACTCCACATCTTGATCTGGACAGCGAGCCGGTGGACGACACCCAGGGGGTCCGCGTACGTGCAGATCGCGTCGGCACCGCGCTCACCCGATCCTCCCGTGTGCTCGACGTTCTCATCGCCATAGAGCGCCTCAAGGAGGAGGACGCACGGGCGCTCGAACTCGGCTCCATGGAACTGCTTCTGGAGGGCTTCCCACGTGGCGGCCTCGATGGTCGCGAGGACCTTCGGCAGCCGATCGAGCGCAGGCGGTGGCGGTTTGGCTGCTTCTGTGCCAACGACCTCGGCAAGCTCTTCGACGTCCGCGCTGAGGCCATCGATGTTCCACATTCGCGACAGCACCCGCATCGTCTGGCGGAGGCGCGCCGAGACGCCATCTTCGAGCGGGTTGATTGGCCGCCGCGAGATGAGCTCGACCGGGAGGACGTGCCCGTAGTCGGGCATCTGCCAGGCGTTGCCGTGGCTGGGGCCCTCCCATCGGTACGGCCCGGTCACCCGCGCGAGCGACCACGTCCCGGGACGCGGCAAGTGTGGCAACAGGACGAGATCGCCGACCCCCACGCCGTCCGGTTCCGTCTCGAGAAGGCGCCGATTACCGCGCCACGTCGCCCTCTGGTCGTCGCTCAGCAGAGTCCCGTCGGCCAAAGCCGATGCGATCACGTGGAGGTCCTGGTCGTCGCGGAGACCCCATCCTTGGCGGAGACGGCCGGCCGTCAATTCGCTCCAGATCCAGTCCGTGGTTGCCTTGTCGGTGCGGATCACCCAGTTACGGGCCATGGCGTTCCTAAGCTTCGCTGGTCTTCGGACAAATCACGCTAGGCCTCGCCCGAGGAACCCGTCAAGAGCACAGACACACTATCTGCTCATCGTGCCCTGTGCCGAGCCTCGAGCCGTGGGCGAAGTACCTCTGGTCCCGCGAGATTTCGCGAGACGCTACGCGCCCGCGGGAAGCGCGATCTACCCGGTTCGTAACGGTCACGCCGGGTCCGGGCGCGGCACAAGTCGGTATTGCCCAATCGCCACTCCGCGCGCATCCTATCGTGATCGACTCGAGTCGTTCGGCTCGTAGACGACGTCGACGACATCCGCGTCGCGACGTGGCGAAGCTGGGCGGCATCGACCGCGAGAAGATGGAGGTTGTCATGGAAAAGGGGAACTTCTCGGCGCCGACCGAGACCCGCGATCTCTCCGGGATGGGCACCGTCGAGGTCGTCCGCGTGGGCGACATCACGGTCTCGCGAAGCACCCTCCGACCCGGTTGGCGATGGTCCGAGCACGTCAAGCCGATCGCTGGCGGCGACAGCTGCCAAACCCTCCACCACAGCTTCGTGACGTCCGGTCGGCTCGCGGTCCGGATGGACGATGGCAGCCAGGAGGAATTCGGCGCAGGTGACATCTGGATCATCCCGCCCGGCCATGACGCCTGGGTCGTGGGCGA
>JANOIS010000113.1:0-2964 GCA_031407755.1 Chloroflexota bacterium
CTTGTAGCCGGTCATGAGGACCATCGTCTCGAGGCGCCGCAGCATGTCTTTCGGGGTGTTCGCATGCCCGGTGGACAGGGAGCCGTCGTGGCCGGTGGTCATCGCCTGGAGCATGTCCAGCGCCTCGCCCGCGCGACACTCGCCGACGACGACCCGGTCCGGTCGCATGTGCATCGCGTTGCGCAGGAGGTTCCGGATGGTGATCTCGCCCTCGCCCTCCAGGTTGGCCGGTCGCGCCTCCAGGGTAATGACGTGATCCTGCCGAAGCTGGAGCTCCGCCGCGTCCTCGATGGTGACGATCCGCTCCTCTTCGGGGATGAACGAGGACAGCACGTTGAGCGTCGTGGTCTTGCCCGAGCCCGTCCCGCCGGAGACAAAGAGGTTGAGTCGGGCCTCGATGCACGCGCGCAGGAACTCGAACATCTCGGGCGTCGCGGTCCCGAATCGGACGAGGTCGGCGACCGTGTACGGGGTCTTGGAGAACTTCCGGACCGTGATGACCGGCCCGATGAGCGACAGCGGCGCGATGATCGCGTTGACGCGGGACCCGTCCGGGAGGCGGGCATCGACCCGTGGGCTCGATTCGTCGATCCGCCGGCCCAGGGGCGCGATGATTCGTTCGATCACCCGCAGCACGTGCTCGTCGTTGAGGAAGACGCTGTCGATCCGCTGGATCTTCCCCCGTCGCTCGACGTAGATGTGGTCCGGTCCGTTGACCATCACCTCGGTGATGGTCGGGTCCGCGAGCAGGGGCTCCAGCGGTCCGAAGCCCGTCACCTCGTGGACCATCTCGTCGACGAGTCGCACGCGCTCGTCGCGGGTGACCGCGTGTCCGCTCCGGTCGATGACGCGATCGACCAACGATTCGATCTTGCTCCGGACGTCCCCGTCCTTGGCCTCGAGCAGCGCCTTGAACGCCCCGACGATCTCTCTCTGCAGGCGGAGTCGGACCTGGTGGATGAGCTCCTCACGGGTCGCCGTTGGCGCCGCCCGCAAGCCGCCCGAACCGGAGGTCATGACCGGTACGGCCACCGGCGCGGCCGACGCCACCGAGATCGGTGCGGTCGGCAGCCGCACGACGACCACCGCGGTGCCAAGTGCCGACGGCAGTGCGAGGTCCGGCGGCGCGGCGTCGTCCGGCGGCGCGGCACCGCCATCCGCGGCGGCCGCCTCCAAGGACATGGCCTTCTGGGCTCGCTCCAAGCGTTGGATAAGTGACATCGACGGCAACCTCTGCGCAAGGGTCCTGCCGCCAGCATAGCCCGTTCGTCCTGGTCGTCCGTTGCGCCCGGGCACCACCGAGCGGATTCTGTTGATTCCGCGAGACCGGTACCACGTCTCGAGGCGAGACCTGAGCGACGCCTGCTCGTTCATGCGTGCCATCTCGCCGCGGTGCGGAAGGCCAGACTTGGATAGGATTCGGTCACCGCGGATCACCGCAATGGCCCACATGCTGGAGGCTCCGATGGCCGAGGTCCTGCTGTTCCATCACGCACAGGGGCTGACCCCCGGTGTCCACGCCTTCGCCGACGAGCTGCGGGCCGCCGGACACACCGTGCACACGCCGGACTTGTTCGACGGGCGCACGTTCCCGTCGATCGACGAGGGTGTGGCCCACGCCAAGGAGATCGGTTTCGATAACATCCTCGAACACGGCGTCCGTGTGGCGGACGACCTGCCAGCCGAGCTCGTGTATGCCGGGTTCTCGCTCGGCGAGATGGCGGCGCAGAAGCTCGCCCAGACGCGGCCTGGAGCCCGCGGCGCCCTGCTTTTCTACTCCTGCATCCCGATCAGCGGCGAATGGGCTTTCGGACCCTGGCCGGACGGCGTCCCCGTTCAGATCCATGGCATGGACGCCGACCCGATCTTCGTCGGCGAGGGCGATGTCGATGCCGCGCGTGAGATCGTCGACAAGGTTGACGACGCGGAGCTCTTCCTCTACCCCGGCGACCAGCACTACTTTGCGGACAGCTCGCTCCCGTCGTATGACGCGGATGCCACGGCGCTGCTCACCAAGCGGGTGCTCGAGTTCCTGGACCGCGTCTGACCGAATGATCGACCGCATCCGCAGCGCCGGCCTGATCGTGGGCCCGGCAGCCTTCATCAGCGCCTGGGTCGTGTCTGGGGTGATCACCGAGGGCTACTCCCCCACGCGTGACCACATCAGCGACCTAGCCGCCATCGGCGCGCCGACCAAGACCCTGATGAACGCCGGCTTCACGGTCTTTGCCGTGGCGGTCGGCCTGGCGGCATCGCCCCTGCGGCGCCACATCGGCACGCCGGCAGCCGTCGTTCTCGGCGCGAATGCCCTGCTGTCGGTCGGGATCATGCTCGCGCCCCTCGGCCAGTCGGAGCATGGCGATCAGATCCACGGCGTGGTGGCGGGACTTGGATACCTGGCCCTCGCTGCCACGGCACCCTCGGCCGCACCGGCACTGGCGAAGCGGAGTCGACCGCTGGCCGTGGTCTCGATCGGGGTCGGGGCGATCACGTTGGCGTGTCTGGTCGCATCGTTCGTGCGTCCCGAATCCGGGTTCTGGCAGCGCGCCGGCATCACAACCACCGACGCCTGGCTGATCGCGATCGGCCTGCTCGCCGTGACGGCCTCGGACCGCGCTAGACGATGAGCGGCGCAGTCTCCGTTACGGAGAGAGAGGTTGCTCGATTCCGATCCGTCGATCCGCTGGCTGGTGATGCGGGAACCGAACGACTCGCCCGCTTCTAAACGCGACTGTTACGACGCCCCGCTCGATGTCCGGCTCCAGCCCTCACTGTGATTCCCGGACACGTTGTTGACAGATGGGAGTCGCGCCGGGCGCCTGTACCGTGATCCCTCCCGGATCCCCGTCAGCGATGACCTACCGTCGTATTCGGCGAAGGCGGCGGCCAGGATCGCGGCGTCCCTCCTCGGGCTGGCCGGCGAGACTCCGCCGGAGCTCACGCGCCGACCGATCCCGCCAGATG
>JANOIS010000148.1:0-12774 GCA_031407755.1 Chloroflexota bacterium
CCATCTACTGGCCGCAGACGGTCCTCAACACGGCCGTCGCCGACTCGCTGCAGCTCCTGGCCGATGCGCTGGATGACCTTGAGCCGGCCGATTTCGATGGCCTGACGACGATCCTGTCCAGCATCGTTCGGGACAACAAGCAGGTCCTCTTCGGCGGTAACGGCTACTCCGTGGACTGGCACGCCGAAGCCGCTCGCCGTGGCTTGCTGAACAACCGCACGACCGTCGATGCGCTTCCGGCGCTGGAGACGGCGAAGGCCAGGGAGCTCTTCTCCAGATTCGGTGTCCTGTCGGAGCGCGAGCTGGCGTCCCGCGTCGACATCAACTGGGAGCGCTACGTCAAGGTCCAGGAGATCGAGGCGAGCTGCGCCCTGGACATCGCCTCGACGATGATCCTGCCGGCGACGGTCCGGTATCTCGGCGAGCTCGCCGGAGCGTCATCTTCGCGAGGGGTCAACGCGGTCTGCGAACGAGTCTCGGGTCTCGCCGATGCGCTCGTCGACGCGATCGCTATGCTCAAGCATGCGCAGCATGACGCGCACGATGCCGGGTCCGTCCAGGCGGAGGCCAGGGCCTTCGTGACGACGGTCATCCCCGCCCAGGAGGCGCTGCGCACGGTCGCCGACGAACTCGAGACATTGGTCGCCGACGACCTCTGGCCACTGCCGAAGTATCGGGAGCTGCTCTTCCAGTACTAGCGCCGAGGAGGCATCGTTGAACGTGGCCAGTAGTCGTACGTCGACCGAAAAGATCGAAGCGGCCCGCGAATCCGGTATCCGCTTCATCCAGCTTCAGTTCACCGACATCATCGGCCACGTCAAGGCGGTGACGATCCCGATCCATCGACTCGAGGAGTCGGTCAAGCACGGGACCTGGTTCGACGGCTCCTCGATCGAGGGCTTCACCCGGATCGCCGAGTCTGACCAGTACCTGATGCCGGACATGGCCACCTTCGCCGAGATCCCGTGGCAGCCTGGGTCCGGGCCGCGCGGGACGGCTCGCGTCATCTGTGACGTGTTCACCCCCAACGGCGAGCCGTTCGTCGGCGATCCGCGTCACGTCCTGCGCCGCCAGGTGGAGCGGGCCAAGGATATGGGGTACATCGTGAACTTCGGGCCGGAGCTTGAGTTCTTCCTGTTCCGCCGATCCGAGGATGGCTCGATCGAGCCCTTGCCCCACGACCAGGCCGGTTACTTCGACTTCTCGACCGATCTGGCCCAGGAGATCCGACAGGACATGGTGGATGCGCTCGAGGCATTCGGGATCAAGGTCGAGGCAGCTCACCACGAGGTTGCGGTCGGCCAGCACGAGATCGATTTCGAGTACTCGGACGCGATGACCACGGCCGACAACGCCGTGACCTTCAAATACGCACTCAAGGCCATCGCCCAGCAGCACGGCTTGTACGCGACGTTCATGCCCAAGCCCATCCACGGGATCAACGGCTCCGGTATGCACGCCCACCAGTCGCTGTACTCGATCGCGGACAAGCGCAACGCGTTCGCCGATGCGTCCAACCCGTACGGCCTGTCGGAGGTGGCGCGCGCCTATATGGCCGGGATCCTGGCACACGCACGCGGCATGATCGCGGTCCTGGCGCCCCTGGTGAACTCCTACAAGCGGCTCGTGCCCGGTTACGAGGCACCGACATATCTGACCTGGGGGCGGACAAATCGATCGGCGCTCATCCGGGTGCCGATGGTCTCGCCCGGCCGGTCCATCGAGGGGACGCGGGCCGAGGTCCGCTGCCCCGATCCGTCGTCCAACACCTACCTCGCGT
Organism: Chloroflexota bacterium; assembly: GCA_031407755.1. GTDB lineage: Bacteria > Chloroflexota > Limnocylindria > Limnocylindrales > CSP1-4 > SPCO01. Next base: position 1,781 of record JANOIS010000148.1, read on the forward strand.
TCGCGGCGATGATCGCGGCCGGACTCGACGGCATCGAGAAGGGCATGGTCCTGCCAGACCCCGTCGAGGAGTCGCTGTTCGAGATGGACGCCAGCCGGATCGCCGAGAAGGGCATCCGCGAGCTGCCCGGGACGCTGGGCGAGGCGCTCGACGAGCTCGAGCGTGATGACGTCATCCGCGATGCCCTCGGTGACCACGTGTTCAGCCACTACCTCTCGGCCAAGCGCGCCGAATGGGATGAATACCGGACGCAGGTCACGCAATGGGAGGTCGATCGGTACCTCGACCAGTTCTAGGCCGAGCCGTGCCGAGCCGCGTGCTGAGCCGCCGTGGGCGAGTCCGGACGGGTCTGCTCATCGCGGTCGTCGCGGCGGCCACGGTGCTGGCGGGGCTCGTCGTCAGTGATCCGTATCGGTACGTCGGATTTCCGGGTGATCCCGGACGGACCGTCGTGCCGGGCGAGGTTGGCTGGGTCCGCGGGCCGGATGCGCCGGTCGCCCTGACCGAGGTCGCGGCGGCCGCCCACGCAGGACGCATCTGGGTCGCCGGAGGCATGGACGCCCGTGGGCAGGCCGTGGCGCAGGTTTTCGTGTTTGACCCTGGCTCGGAAGACTGGACGGGTGGCCCGGACCTGCCCGAGCCGGTCCACCACGCCGCCCTCGTGTCCGATGGGGACACCCTGTTTCTGATCGGGGGCTTCGCCGGTGCGGGTGCCACCCGTCCGACCGATGCGGTCTGGTCGCTGACGGCAGGTGCCGATCGATGGCGCCCGGACCGTCCGCTCCCGCAAGCCCGCGCCGCCGGCGCTGCCGCTTGGGATGGCCGCGGGCGGATCGTGTACGGCGGCGGCGTCGGGCTCGACGGCGTGTCCGACGACGTCTTTGCGCAGGATGGCGACGGCTGGCGCCATCTCGCCCGGTTGAGTGAACCGCGCGAGCACCTCGCGGCCACGTCGGCTGGGGGCGGAAGCGTCACGTTCCTGGGTGGACGTCGTGGGGGCCTGGACGGCAATCTCGGGGCCGTCGACCTTGTCTCGGGGGAGGGGATCGTCGGCCGCACCGAGGACGTGCCCACGCCCCGTGGTGGCGTTGCAGCCTTCAGCGCCGAGACGCTCGGCGATTGCCTGGTGGGTGGCGAGGGGCCCGTGGGGACATACGGCGACGTCGAATGCATCGGTGTCACGACCGTCACCGTGCTCCCCGGGCTCGGCGTTCCGCGCCACGGTCTGGGCGCGGTCGTCGTCGGTGCCGCGGCGTACGCCCTGCTCGGTGGACCGCAGCCCGGTTTGACCGTCAGCGCCGTGGTCGAACGGCTCGACCTCGCCTCGTATCAATGAGGCCGTCCGCCGGCCCCGCCGGCCCCGCCGGCCCGGCCCCCGCCGGCCCGGCACTCGTCCCGTCACCCATAGCACGACATTCACCGGGCGACTGCGGACCCGCCACGATCGCCAGCCTGCCCCCATCCCGTCACCGATAGCGCGACATTCACCGGGCGACTGCGGACCCGCCACGATCGCCAGCCTGCCCCCATCCCGTCACCGATAGCGCGACATTCACCGGGCGACTACGGACCCCGGCGCCCGGCCGCGGCGCAGTCACCGGGTGAATGTTCAGCTACGGCACGAGGGAGCGGTCCCCGACCCCCGGCGATCGGGTCGCGGCGCAGTCACCGGGTGAATGTTCATCTACGGCACGAGGGAGCGGTCCCCGACCCCCGGCGATCAGTCGCTCGCGCGGGCAATAACCAGGCACCAGATGATCGGCTGATAAGCGGCGCGAGCCATGATGCGCCCATGGATCCAGTCGATGAGCTCGCGGCGAACCTTGGCAGTCGACTTCGCCGCGGCCGGCAGCAGGGGCGGTGGCGGCAATCGGTGGTCGGTGCGCGCGCTGGCGTCTCGCAGACCATGATCTCCCGCATGGAGCTGGGCCGAGGGGCGTCGATCGCGCTCGACGAGTGGGCGCGCGTCGCCGACGTCGTCGGACTTCAGTTCTCCGCCTCGATGCTGCCGATCGCGCCCGGGCCCTTGCCGGTTCCGGCTGCACGCCGTTGCCACGCGCTGATCGTGGATCTCGCGAGAGTGGCTGGCTGGACGTCAGTGACGGAGATCACGGCCGTCGCAGGCGACGAGGGGTGCGAGCAGATCCACACGACCCTCGCCCGACCGCGGTTCGGCGAGGTCGCGCTGGTCCGGGTGTGGGATGCCCTGGCCAGCGTGGAAGTCGTGGCTACAGAGCTGCTGGCGGCGATCGAACGGGAATGCAGCGACCACACCGCGGATACACGTGTCAGCGGGTTTGCCGTGAGCACCTGGACACCGAACAATCGACGCCGGGTGAACGAGAGCCGGCCGATCCTGCGCGACGCGTTGCCCGGGTCTGGCGCGGACTGGCTTCGAGCAATGAAGTTCGATCGAACACGGATGCCGCGCGACGCCGCGCTCCTGTGGGCCATGCGCGACGGATCGCGACTCAGGCCGACGCCGCGCTCTCCGGGCTGGCAGGTAGCGTGAAGCGGAACGTGGAACCGGCACCTGGCGCGCTTTCGAGCCATAGCTGGCCACCGTGGTGTTCGACGATCTCGCGGCAGATTGCCAGGCCGAGGCCGGTGCCGCGGGGTGTGTCGGAGATCGTGTCGCCGGTTGCCTGACCGAACGGTTCGAACACCCGGGCCTGGTCCTCGGGTGCGATGCCGATCCCCGTGTCGGCAACGGCGACCTCGATCGCGCCGCCGATCGCATGGGCTCGTATCGTGATCGTGCCGGTCGCGGTGAACTTGACGGCGTTCGAGATGAGGTTGATGACGACCTGGATCAATCGGTCGCGGTCACCATCGATCGGTGGCAGGTGGTCCGCGAGTTCCACGACGAGCGCTGGACCGGCCGCGTCCTCGCCGAGCAACGAGGCCGTAGCCGAGGTGGCGCGGTTGATGATCTCACCGATGTCGAGCGGGTCGTTCCGCCAGTCCATTCGGCCGGCTTCGATCTTGGCCAGGTCCAGTGTGTCGTTGATCAGCGAGGTCAATCGATCACCTTCCTCCACGATGATCGCGAGATTTTCCGTGACCTGACGCATGGCGCGTTGCAGTTTCGGGTCGTCGGTCTGGGGCATCGCCGGGAAGACCACCTCTGCCAGTCGCTTCGAGATGAGCCGCGAAAAGCCGATCACCGAGGTCAGTGGGGTGCGCAGCTCGTGACTCACGCTCGATAGGAATCGGCTCTTGCTCTCGTTGGCGGATTCCGCCGCGGCACGGGCATCGACCAGGGCTGCGGTCCGCTCGGTGACCCGTCGCTCGAGCGCGTTCTTCTGGTCTTCGAGCTCGGCGTAGAGTCGGGCGTTCTCCAGACCGCCGGCCAGCAGGCTGCCGACCGTGTACAGGAACGGACCGTCACCGGGCTGGACGTCGCGGCCGGTCAGTCGGTTGTCGACGGCCAGCACGCCGACCGTCCGACCCTTGGTCACGAGCGGGGTGCCGAGGAACGAGGCCACCTCGAGGAGGCGCGCGAACTCGCGATTACCATCGTCGGGATCGTGGTCGACGTCGCGAAACAGGAGCGGCCCGTCCGCCCGAGCGATGCGCGACAGGATGGGCGCCTCCATCTCCAGGGGGATCTCCAGTTCCTCGATCCGAGCCGCCATCTCGGGGCTGCCCCCGACCGAGCGGCCGTCGGTCAGGACGCCGCGCGCATCATCGACGAGGAGCACGAGCGCGCGATCGAACCGAACGTGCCGGGTGATCGCCGTGAGCGCCCGATCGAGCAGGTCGTCACGATCGAGGGTGGAGCTGACGACGAGACCGATCTCATTGAGGGTCATCAGCTCGGCCAGCCGCTGATCCGCCAGCGAGGCCCCGTCCCGGATCATGCGTGGCGCAGCGCTGCCTCGTGGCTGGCGGCCTGCTCCAGGGTCGGGGCCGCGAGGGACGCGATGGCGGTCAGCAGGCGCAGGTCCGAGGCCCGGAATTCAAGGCTCGTGTCGGAGCCAGTCCCGATCACGCCGAGACGCTTGCCGCGGACCTTGAGCGGTGCCGCCACGAGCGAGGCAAGACCCCGTTCCGTGGCACCGGTCCGCGGATCCCCCGCCACGTCGTTCACGATCTCCGCCTCGCCTTCAAGGATCGCCCCCAGGATGCCGCCGATAAGCCGATCCGCCTCGGGCCCGTCGCGCAGGATGATGAAGCCTGTCCCACCCGACGGCAGGCGGCTCGCCTCCGCGATCGCCACGGCTGCGACCGCATCGACCTCGAGTGTCGCCCCGATCTGTTCCGCGAGGTCGTAGATGAGGTTCAACTCGCGGTACCGATCGAGTGCCTCGCGGGCCAGCGCGCGCTTGTCCGTCTCGCGTGCGGCGGCATACGAGAGGACCGCGGCGATCGAGGCCGCGGGACGGGGACCCTCCACCCAGCCGACGGTCGAGCCCTCGACCCGGATGGGGTGCCGCTCGACGGTTGCCTCGTTGGCCGCCCCGGCCTGGCGATCGAGGATCGTGCCGCCGTCCGCATCGCTGATCGTCACTCGCGCGTTCGTGCCGGCCAGGAGCACGGACAGCATCGGCGCCACGTGGCGGTGCCGGACGATGAGCCGGCGGAGTTCCGCGGCCTCCATCAGGCCCGGCCGCCGCCGTCGAGGCCAAGCGCGACCCGTGCCCGCCGCAGCAGGTCGTCCGGATCGAACGGCTTGGCGATGTAGGCATCCGCGCCGGTCGCCAGCCCCTGTTCGCGATCGTAGGCCTGGCCCTTGGCCGTGAGCATGATCACGGTCGTACCGGTCAGGCCCATCTCGCCCTTGATGGCTCGGGCGACCTCGAAGCCGTTCTTCTTGGGCATCATCACGTCGAGGAAGACCAGCTCCGGCCGGTGGTTTGCGACGACCGCGAGCGCCTCCTCGCCGTCGGAGGCGGTCATCAGCTCCACCCCATCGTCCTCCAGTTCCTCGAGGGTCTGCTCGATCAGAAGGCAGATGTGCTGTTCATCGTCAACGATGAGGACGGTCGGCATCGGCCAAGGATACGGCACCGGTTCCGCCATCATGGGGCCCATGCAGGTCCTGCCCGACGTCCGACCGATGCGTTCGCTCGGACTCCTATCCGTGGCCCACGCGGTCAACCACGCGTTCGCCGTCCTGTTGCCACCGATCTTCCTCGCGATCATCGACGAGTTCGGGGTCACGGTGTCGGCGGTCGCGATCCTGGCCGCGGTCGGGGCGATGGCCTCAGGGCTGGTGCAGCTCAGTTACGCGGAACTCACCCGCCGCGTGTCCCGTCGCCGGTTGCTGGGTTTGGGCGGGATCCTGTTTGGTGGTGGGTTTGCGGCGATGGCTCTGGCCACGAGTTTCGTGACCTTCGCGATCCCGAACATCGTGGCGCGTATCGGTGGCTCGCCGCAGCACCCGGTCGGCAACGGGCTGCTGGCCGAGCAGTTCCCGCCGGCTCGCCGCGGTTTTGCGATCAGTGCCCATATCGCCGGCGGCAATCTGGGCACGGTCGTGATCGCGGTCATCGGCACGCCGTTGCTGGCCCTGATCGGCTGGCGCGGGGTGTCCGTCGTGTTCGGCGTGGCCGCGGTCCTGATCGCTCTCGCCATGCTGACCTTCATCCGCGAACACGGGACGGATCGGATCGCCGCCGTGGCCGGTGGCAGCAGCCGCGACGCCCTGCGCACGGTCATCGCCGACCCGGATCTGCGCTGGGTCTTCCTCACCTCGGTGCTGGGCGGTGGCGGCCGGGGCCTTGGCGTGGTCAATCTGTTCGCGTTGATCTACATGACCCGGGTGCTCGGGCTGGACGACGCGACATCGGGGTTGATGTATGGGGCGCTCATCGTGTTCAGCGTGCCGGTGCCCCTGCTCGCGGGCTGGCTGTCCGATAGATGGGGTCGTAAACCACTGATCGTGATCGCGTATCTCGGTGGGGCGCTGGGTTTCGGTGTCTTCGTGTTCGCCGGCACGTCGCTCGTATGGCTGTGGGCCGGGATCGTCCTGATGGGCCTGTTCTCGTTCGCCGAGTCGCCCCAGCTCCAGGCGCTCCTCGCCGACATCGCGCCGGCGGCGACCCGCGATGCGTCGTACGCGCTGTACTTCACGCTGGCGTTCGGGGTCGGGTCGATGTGGACCGCGCTGTACGGCCTCGTCATCGAATCGATGGGGGAGGTGAGCGGCCTGCCGGTCGTGTTCGGGCTCATGGCGGCCACGTTCATCGCGGCGGCCCTGACCACGCTGCCGATCCGGACCCAGCGTGCGGCCGGCCCGGACTGACCGTGGCAGGACGGCTGCCATACTGCGACCCGTGGATGCCAGGATCCTGCTCGTCGAGGACGACCCTTCTATTCGGGAGGTGACGGCGATCGGCCTGCGCCAGGCCGGGTTTACGGTGGCCACGGCCGACGACGGGCGGGACGGGCTTGATCGATTCGGGAGCGAACCTTTCGACCTCGTGCTGCTCGACGTCATGCTGCCGCGCCTCGATGGCCTCGAGGTCGCCCGGGCCATCCGGCGGACCTCGACGGTGCCGATCGTGATGCTCACCGCCCGAGCCGACACGATCGATGTCGTGGTGGGCCTCGAGGCCGGGGCGGACGACTACGTGCGCAAGCCGTTTGAGGTGCCCGAGCTCGTGGCCCGCGTCCGGGCCGCGCTTCGACGCGTCGGGCGAGCGGCGGATGATGCCACTGCGCAGCTCCGCCTGGGGCCGCTGATGATCGATATCGCCGGGCGGACGGTCGCTCGCGACGGCACCGACATCCCGCTCACCCGGACCGAATTCGACCTGCTCGTGGCCCTCGCCCGTCATCCGGGGCAGGTGCTGGCTCGCGACACGCTGCTCGATCGGATCTGGGGTTATGACTATCTGGGTGATTCGCGCCTGGTGGACGTGGCCGTGGGCCGGTTGCGGGCCAGGATCGAGACGGATCCCGCGGCGCCCGAGCTCATCCTCACCGTCCGCGGCGCGGGCTACAAGGCCGCGCGGTAGCGGCCGGCGACGGCGAGAGTGTTCGCGCTGCGCGGGGTCCGGGCTCGACTGACGGCGTCGCTCGTTGCCCTCGTGGCGCTCACCGCGGTCGTGCTCGGGGTAGGGGCGTCGTGGTTCGTCGATGTGCGGCTGCATGACCAGGCACTCGCGGACGCGGCCGCGCAGGCGGGGTTCGATCTGTCGGTGGTGGTGCCCGGACGCCAGCTCCCGGACCAGCCGACGCCGGACGAGATCGATCGAAGTGGCCTCGCCGACACGTTCCGGCGGGGCAATGTCGAGACGTTCGTGGACCTTGGGCCCGGGGAGTCGTTTCGGTCCGACAAGCGGCTCACAGGGCTGCTCGACGTACTGCCGGCGGACGTGCTGGCACGGGTCGATCGGGGCGAGCTGGCCTACGCCTGGATCGATATCGGTGGCGCCCCTTCGCTGGTGGTCGGCGGTCGACCGGCCGGTGGCGGTCCGGCGTTCTACTTTGTCCGTGACGTCCGCGGGATCGGCGCCGCGATCGATCAGCTGCGGGTCGCACTGACGGCCGGATCGCTCGTTCTGCTGGTGCTGGCCCTGGTCATCGCTCGACGCGTGGCGCGCGGGATCCTGGCCCCGGTCGAGGAGGCCGGCCAGATCGCCGAACGGATCGAGCGGGGCGACCTGTCCGCCCGGGTGCCCGTGACATCGCGCGACGAGTTTGGGATCTGGGCCGAACGGTTCAACCAGATGACCGCCGCCCTGTCGGACACGATTCGGCGGCTGGAGGCGGCCCAGCATCAGAACCGTCGATTCGTGGCCGACGTGTCGCACGAGCTGCGGACCCCGCTGGCCGCGCTCGTCGCGGAGGCATCGATCGTCGGGGAGCATCTCGACGGGCTGCCGCTCGAGAGCCGGCGGGCGGCGGAACTGCTCGTGGCCGATGTGCGCCGGATGCGGACCCTGGTCGAGGAGCTGATGGAGCTGTCGCGGTTCGATGCGGACGCTGAGGTCGTCGCGTCGGAGTCGGTGGATCTCGTGCGGCTCGTCCGGGCCATCGTCGCGGCGCGGCTGCCCACGGCGATCTTCGTGCCGCCCGCGCCAGCGGTGATCGCCGACACGGATCCGCGCCGGCTGGACCGCATCCTCGGCAATCTCCTCGACAATGCCCGCGAGCACGCGGCCGGCGTCGGGGTGGAGGTGACGCTGGAGTCCGGTCCGGACGGGCTCGTCATCGCGGTCTCGGACCGGGGTCCGGGCGTCCCACCGGATCGGCTGGGCGACATCTTCGAGCGCTTCGCCAAGCTGGACCCGTCGCGCAGCGGCGGCAGCAGCGGTCTTGGTCTGGCGATCGCGGCCGAGCACGCGGCCCTCCTCGGCGGGTACCTCCAGGCGATGAACCGCGACGGCGGCGGCCTGCGCCTGGAACTCGTCCTGCCGGGGACTGTGACCGGATCGTTACCCGATGGCGATGGGCCGGTGACCGGCGGGCGTGACGCTTGGGCTCCATCTTCCATCACCGAGGAGTCTTCGTCATGAACCGTCGTCGCCGTTACGTCCTTCCGGTCCTGGCCCTGTCCGGGCTGTTCGTCGCGCTCGCGGCGCTCTCTGCCTGCTCGCCGAGCGGTGGCCTCGGCACCGTCCCGCCGCCGCCATCCACGGCTGCCCCCTCGATCGCCCCGAGTCCGCCGGACATGACCCCCGAACCGTCACCCACGAGCCCGTCCGTGCCGCCCACCGGTGGGCCGACCAGCGCTCCGGCTGCGACCACGCCCGCTCCGACGACCGCACCGGTCGCCAAGATGGTCATCCGCGCGTACTACGTGCTTGCGGGCGAGGTTGGGGTCGAGGGCCTCGTGCCCACCCTCCGGGACGTGCCCGCGACCGAGGCCGTCGCGCGGGCCGCGATGGATCTCCTGCTGGCCAGTGACAACCTGGACGCCCGACTATCCACCGCCATCCCCGGCGGCACGCGCCTGCTCGGCTTGTCGATCAAGGACGGCATCGCGACCGTGGACCTGTCGCGCGAATTCGAATCGGGCGGCGGCAGCGCCTCCGCGTTCTACCGGCTCGGTCAGGTCGTGTACACCCTCACCCAGTTCCCGACCGTGCAAGTCGTGCTGTTCCAGGTCGAGGGCCGGACGGTGACGACCTTTGGCAGCGAGGGCATCGTGCTCGGTGGGCCGCAGAGTCGGTTCGACTACGAGGACCTCCTGGCGGAGATCTTCGTGGACCGGCCGGCGTACGGGGCCGCGATCGGTAATCCGGCCCGGGTGACCGGCAACGCCAACGTCTTCGAATCCACCTTCCGCGTTGCGATCCTCGACGGCGCCGGCCGGACGCTGGTCGATGAACAGGCGATGGCGACGTGCGGGACCGGCTGCCGCGGCACCTTCGACGTGACCCTGCGCTATGACGTCGGCAGGGCGCAGTGGGGCATCCTCAGGGTCTACTACGGCTCAGCCCAGGATGGGTCCCCGCGGGGAATCCGCGCCTACCCGGTATGGCTGGTGAGCGCCGGGTGAGCGACCGCGGTTACCCTGCACATTCCAAGCCATCCAGGAGAGAGCCGTCATGGCAGCACGAGCCGCCACCATCGGGGGCGAAAGCCTTCGACTGATCGAGACCCACGGACCGCAGGATCTCGCGGCCCTGGCCACTCATGTCGTGGAGGCCGGCCTGACCCGGGCCAAGGATCCGCGGCGGGCGGTCAGCGCCGCGATCGGCCCCAACCCGAATTTCCTTCGGGGCTGGGACGATCGCTGGTATTCGATCGCCCACCAACTCGAGGGCACGATCTTTACCCGGCGCCCGACGACCCTGGAGCGTCGCCATGGCGTCCTCTTCGCGACCGACGAGCTGTCGCTGCTGGAGCGCTACCTTCGGCACGGGCGGCCGTTCGCCCGGGGTGGCGAAGTGCACCTGGACCTTTTGGGCGACTTCTTTGACCTGCCCTACCCGGATGACCGCCTCCCGCCGGACGAGATGTTCAACGATATCGATGACGACGTCGCGAACGAGATCACCGGGTTCCTCCGAGAACTCGGAGCGCCGTACACCCTCGCGGACGACGAGTTGCTGCTCGGGTTCCTTGACGAGTCCCGCCACGACGAGCTCATCCACGGTCCACAAGGCTGGCTGCCCAGCACGCGTCTGGACGGCCTCATCGGGATCGAGATCCGGGGCGGCACGATCGATGCGGTGGCGCTCGACCGGCGCGACGTACGTGGGCCGCATGTCGCCCTCGCCGGAACCCGGATGGCGATGATCGCGCACCGGATCATCGGCCCGGATCCGAGCTGGTTCGGGCCGCCGACGATGGAGCTGTCCGAACTCCTCGAGCTCGTCGCCACGGAGATCCCGGACGTGCTGCGCCGGCCGCTGCCGCCGCTGACCGAGGTCCTCGCCAGGGGCGGCCTGGAGGTCGAGGACGGGCTGGTCGGCCATGCCGGGACGGACTGGGAGTCACACGTTCTGCGTGCGCCGGCCGACCCAGCGGCCTCGTGGGGTTACGTCCCGCCGGAGACCACAAACTAGGGGATCGGGTTCGGGCGCACCGATTCCACGAGCCTTTGCTATCATCCGCAGGCTCTGTAAACAACGAGCACCCTCGGTCGGGGCGTGGCGCAGCTTGGTAGCGCGCATCGTTCGGGACGATGAGGTCGGAGGTTCAAATCCTCTCGCCCCGACCATCCGTACTAAACGCCCGACCTGCGTTTAGCAACAGCGGCACAGGCCCGAATGCGTCGGACCAGCCATGGGCGTCGGCTTCCGGTGTTGGGTGGATCGTGACCGACTGGACCCCAAGGACCTCGACCTTCTCGAACAGCGCCTCCGTCAGAAGGCGCCGTCCCGAGTCTTCGGCGGCGGCCCACAGAGCGGGCAGATCGCGGAGCCACGCAAGCGCCTCCGACGGCTCGATAACCTGCTTGGACGTCTCAGCCTCAAGCTCCTCGGCATCAAGTCGAGCCATGGTTTGCTCCAAAGCAGCCAGGTCACGGTCTTGGAGGTAGCGCGCAGCGGAAGTCTCGCGCTCTCGCCGGATCCGGGCGACGGCGAACGTGG
>JANOIS010000177.1:0-6799 GCA_031407755.1 Chloroflexota bacterium
GTCCTCGACGGTCGGGCTCCCGACATCCCGAAACCAGCGGACTCCGGCGCGGAGCGCGAGCTCGGCATTCTGCTCGGCGACCTCCAGGAGACGGTCCGGCGGGTCGACGATCCGGTCGAGCCAGTTCGCCCCGCCGGGGAGGGTGATGTGGCTGTGCCCGTCGACCATGCCCGGGACGAACGCGGCGCCGCGGGCATCGACGAGTTCGAAGTCGGCGCGTGGCCCTGGATCCTCCTCCCCGTCCGCCGGGCGGATCCAGGCGATCCGGCCGTCCTCGACGAGGATGCTCACGCCGTAGCGGAGACGCGCCCCGCGGCCGTCGGCGAGTGCCCCGTTCCGATACAGGATGCGCCGCTCCGCGGCGCGCGGGGGTGAGGCGGCGGAGGCCGATGGTGACGGCGGGACCGGTGAGGGCGCGAGGCTAGCCACCGATGCCGGCGGCGTGCGGCTGGGCAGGGTTCCGCTCGGGCCCGGTCCGGCGTCCGTCCCACCCGGACTGGCCGTCAGCCGTGGTGATCGATCGTCCACGCCGCACGCGGCAAGGAAGCCGGTGACCGACCCGAGCGCAGCCAGCCGCAGGAAACGGCGGCGGTTCATCGGGGATGGTGGGTCGGTACGCACTGACAGCCCGCTGATGGAGGTCGGATCATCTTACCAGCCGGCCCCGTGACGGCCGGCCGCCGTTGGTCGGCCGCCGTTCGGCGAACGTCGCCGGCCCGTCACCGCCGACGGTCAACCAGACCTGCCTACCGGTTCGCCACCCCGGCGGTCGCACTGCGTCGCCAGGAGAAGGCCCGGGTCTCCTCGCGCAGTCGCAGGAGCCCCTGGCGGATGATGACGTAGACCGCCAGCGCCGCGAAGAACACCGCGCCGTCGATCCCGATCGCGTTGCCGACCACGGCCAGCCAGCTGACGATCGCGATGACCAGCCCGGTCAGCGACTCCAACAGTTGGGTCGGGATGCGCCGGGCGACGATGCGGCGGTCGGACGAGCGGATGCCGAAGCGGGAGCGCGTGGGCCGGCCGGCGCAGCAACCGGTGAAGAAGCAGCCCAGGCAGCCGATGGCGACCGCCGCGTACATGCCTGGAGCCGCCGAGTCAAGGTACGCGCCGATGGGGATCTCGAGCGCGAGGAGTGCGCCGACGGCGACGATCGGGGCGACGACGAGGAAGCCATCAACGGACCAACCCAGGCGGATCGACTCCCGCCAGGGCTTCGCCTGCAGGATGATGTGCCAGAGCTTGGCTCCGGCGACCCCGCCGAGGATGGCCAGGAATGAAACCAGCAGCCCGGCCACCGACACACCGAGCCGCGCGAGGAGTGTCGCCTGAACCAGGAACGAGGCGCTGATACCAAGGACGGCGAGCACGGTAAAGCTGCCCGGCACGACCGCGGGCGTACGTGCCAGGGGAGCGAGCAGGGCCCAGCGTGTCTTTACAGGAGCATCGGGCGCCTCCTTGAGCCCCCAACGCCGCCATGACCAGTCGGCGCGTGACAGGGACATGTCGGTCGCCCGGCGATGGCCTCCGGACGGCCGCACGTTGACGCGATCCGTGGGCCCGATCAGTTCGGCCGCGACACGCCATTCACCCGGATCGATCCCGTAGATCCAGCTCGTGACCGCGAGCGACCCCGCACCCGGGACCACGTCCTTGACGACCTCGTCGTGGGTGAAGGTGTCCCGGGACGTCGGCCGGATGCCTGCCCCGATCCGCTGTCCGCGGATCCGGATGGTCGCCGTATACGGTTCGCCGTCAGCCTCCGGATCCATCCGGTACGTCACGACGAGCGCCTGTGGATCCTCGGCCTGTGCGGTCGCGGTCGCGACGCGCCCGGGAGCCTCGGAGCCATTGCCACTCGCCCCGCGCGGCGTCGTCGGGGGGCCCGAGGTGGTCCCATGGCGGACCTTTCGACCTCGGGCGTTTGTGCCGGTGCGTCGACGTGCCATCGCTGTTGAACCGGCCCTCTTTGGCCCCGGGCGGGGATGCGGGTGGAAGCGGCCCGCATGCGGCCCGATACGCATCACCGGATGCGGCGCCGGACGGGCCTGAAGTCTATCGCTACTACGGTACTGTCGCAGTCACTCGATCAGGCGAAGCCGCCCGTCGCCTTGATGCGAGGCTGCACTACCCGGATCGTGCCCATCGGCCCAGAAGTCGAGGTCACGACCTGGTCGAGGGGTCCGACTGACGGTCAGCGCCAGAGCTTGCCGTACGGGTGGTTGCCGACGAGGAGCCGGCCTTCGGCGAACCGATTCAGGGAGTACCCGGAGATGTCGACGGTCGTCGCGCGGCCATCGAGGATGAGTTCGGCGAGGCAGGCACCGATCGCCGGAGCGGTCTTGAAGCCGGTCCCCGAAAAGCCGCAGGCGAGGTAGAAGCCATCCGGTCCCGCACGGCCCAGGATCGGACGCTGATCAACCGTGATGCCGTCCTGGCCGCCGTGGGCGGTCCTGAACGTGCCCTCGGCCATCCACGGAACCCGGGCGCAGACCCGCCTCACCATCTCCTCGACACTGGCCTGGCCCGGTGACGACAGTGGTCGGTCCGGCGACCCCCCGATCTCGTTGCCGGCCTCCAGCCCCACCAGCATCATGTCCTGGCCCTCCGGCCGAAAGTAGACCTGATTCATCTCGTCGATGACGATCGGAAAGTCAGGTCCACGGCCCGCCGGGAGCCCGAAGTAGGCGGTGTCGTGGCGCCAGGTCTCGACTGGGACGTCCACCCCGACGGTCCGGGCGAGCCCCGCGGCCCAGGCGCCGGCCACATCGACCACGATGGGAGCGGCGAAACGTCCGCGGTCGGTCTCGACCCCGACGACGGCGTCACCGTCGACCACGACGGCGCTGACCCGGCAGCCCTGGACGAGCCGTGCCCCAAGCTTTCGCGCGGCGGCGAGGAACCCCGCCGCCGTCCCCGATGGATCCGCGTAGCCCGACTCGGGCTCGTAGACGGCGACGGCGATGTCCTCCGTCACCGCACCGGGGACGAGACGAGCGATCTCGGCCGGCTCGACGATCCGAGTAGTGATGCCGATGCCCTGCTGTATCCCCACGTTGGCGCGGACCTGGTCCGCCAGCGCATCGGGCATGACCTGCAGGAATCCCGTTCGCACGAAGCCGCAGTCACCGGCACCCACCAGGTCCTGCCAGGCGCGGAAATACGGGAAGGACGCCCACGCGAGACGCGCATCGCTCTCGAGGTCGTAGTGCATTCGCACGAAGCCTGACGAGCGCCCGGTGGCGCCGGCGGCCACGCTCTCGCGCTCCAGGACCAGGACCCGCGTGCCACGCCGGGCAAGGTGGAAGGCGAGACTTGCGCCCTGCACTCCGGCACCCACGACGATGACGTCGGCTGTCTCGATCACGCGCCCATGATGCGCCATGGGCGCATGCCGCACACGTGGCACACGGCGGCCGAGACCTGAGCTATCGGTCCGAGGAATCCCGTGCCTGTTGACCCGCCGTGGCGACCACCAACGGCTGAGCGGGCGCGCCTCGATACCGGGCACCGGCCAGCTGATGGTGAGCGCGAGCCCGTCCAGGGGCGGACCGCGACAGGAGGCTGAAGTTCCACCAACTGCGCTGCGCGATCGGCCAGGCCGATCGGTGGCTGGCTTCCGCCAGCTGACGGCGACCACGCTGCGCGCGAGCGCTGAGAGGGACCTGAACCGGGCTAAGACTCACCCTGAGACGACGGTGCTTGCGAGATCACCCGCTCGATGACGGCGCAGGCCCGGCGTGCCCGTCGGAGCTGACGAGCGATGATGACGATGCCGACGACGTTCATCGCGATCGAGACCAGGAAGAGCGGCGTCTGGTAGGCATTCAGGAAGACCGCCGCCGCCGAGAGACCAAGAAGAGGCAGCAGGTCGACCAGGTGATGTGCGCAACACGCGAGCATCGCCGCGGCGCTCGTTCCGGTGCCGGCCGCTGTGACCGCGGCGGCGGAGCGGTGCAGCCGATCGACCGCGCGGAGCTCGACGAACAGCGCGATCTGGGTCCCGAAGCCGGCGGCGATGAGGCCCACGAACAGGGCGTCCGTCGCTAGCTGCTCGAGGGCGTGTTCGACGCCCTGGGCGAGGCTGATGATGCCGAGGTAGACCCCCAGAAGCGCGACCGCCGCGAGGACACCGGCGGCGACCGAACGCGGCTCGATGAGCTGCGCCGGGCGGAGAGGGCGAGCGATGGCGGTCATGCGTCGACCTCCCAGCGGAGCGTGCGCTCGGGCAGGTCGCCGATGCCGGTGAGGACCAGCTCGATCCAGTCGGCACCGCCCAGGAACCGGGCAACGTCACCCTCGAACGCCAGCGACCCCTCGCGGTGGTGGCCGCCGTTCGGGGCGTCCCACGGGATAGCGGTCAGCGTCTCGCCCCGGTCGTTGCGCAGGACCGCATCCGCGAGGTCCAGCGCGTCCAGGTCGACCGAATGCGTATCGAGGGTGATATCGAAGGCGGCGCCGGCGTCGGGTCCGGGCCAGATCGCGACGACCGTGACCTGGCCGCCCTCGCTCGTCTGCGTCGTTGACCCGGCTGGTTCGAGCGAACTCGATGCCAGCTCCGATGCTGGTGGGCCGGCCGACGGCGGCGGGCTGGCGGACGGGGCCGCGGTGTTGCTACAGGCGCCGATCGCCGCCATGACAGCAAGACCGATCACCACCGGGCGCGCATGTCGTGTCATGGGAGGATCTTCCTCTCGCCGGCTGAGTCGAACCTGAGCGCCGAATGAAAGCCGGCTGATAGCGAAGGACGCCGGGCCCGTTGGGTCCGGCGTCCTGGAGTGGAGTGCGATCAGTTGCTCGGATGGTAC
Organism: Chloroflexota bacterium; assembly: GCA_031407755.1. GTDB lineage: Bacteria > Chloroflexota > Limnocylindria > Limnocylindrales > CSP1-4 > SPCO01. The sequence continues at coordinate 4,809 of JANOIS010000177.1, forward strand.
TGATCGTGCATCGACTGCATCAACTCGGGGTCGAAGGTCCCGTCATTGCCCATCGTCGCGTGCATCGCGGTCATGTCTGGCATCTGGCCGGCACCCATGCCCTGGCCGTTCATCATGCCACCGGGTGTCCCCGTGGTCGGGGACGGCGTCGGGGTCGGGTCCTGTGCGAGGACGAGCCCCGCGGTACCAAGGAGGAGTGCGCCTCCCAGGAGGGAGCCGGCGATGAGGTTCGTTCGCTTCGTGATCATCAGGTGGTTCCTTTCTTGAGATCGTGGTTCGACTAGATGCCGAGCACGCGCCGTGCTTGTTCGTATTCCGCTTCAGCGATCTCGCCGCGGGCGAACCGCGCCTTGAGGATCCGTGCGGCATCTTCGGCGGCGGGCCGATCACGGTTCGGCGTCGCCGAGACGAACGTCCAGGCCACGGCGATCACCAGGATGACCCCGATGATCATCAGCAGCCATCCGCCGCCCCCCATGCCCCAATCCACTCCGTACATCATCGTGTCGCCTCCGTTTCGCGCTGCTGTGTCTGTTTCCGATGGGCATCACGCTATGGGGCGCGCCTGAAGGCTTCGTGTCGCATCAGGTCAAGTTCTCGTCAAGGCGTGTGGCCCGAAGGTCGGCGGCGGCGAGACAGGCAGGGGATGACGTCTTACGCCGCCGGGAGCTCCAGTCGGAAGGTGGATCCACGGCCCTCGCCGTCGCTCTCGACCCAGATTCGACCGCCCATCGCATCGACCAGGGCACGGGCGATAGCCAGACCGATGCCTGAGCCGCCGAGCGCACGGGATCGCGATGGGTCGACCCGATAGAAGCGCTCGAACACGCGCTCGCGTTGTTCGACGGTGAGGCCCGGGCCTTCGTCGGTGATGGAGAGTCGGACGCCGTCGTCCTCCCGGCGGGCGGAGATGCTGACGCGACCACCGTCGGGCGAGTAGCGCAGCGCATTGCTCAAGAGGTTGTCAAGGACTTGCACCAGGCGGTCCCGATCGGCCCGCACCGCCAGCGCGCGATCCTCGATGTCAAGATGCAAGTCCACCCGCCGTTCGCCTGCTGCGATGCTGAACCGCCCGACGAGCGACTCCAGGAACGCAGACACCTCGACGGCGCTGAGCGTCATGGGCAGCTGACGCGCCTCCGCCCGCCAGAGATCCTGGAGATCGTCGACGAGATGCGAAAGTCGTGCCGTCTCGCCGCGAAGCAGCTCCCAAGTCCGCTCCGATGGCTGGATGACCCCGTCCTGCAGGCCCTCCAGATACCCATCCACCGTGGTCAGCGGTGTACGGAGCTCGTGCGCCACGTCGCCGACGAGCTGGAGGCGACGACGCTCGGTCCCTTCCAAGGACTCGGCCATCCGATTGAAAGATTCTGCGAGATCACCGATCTCGTCCCCGGAAGCGACCGCAACCCGTTCGGCGTAGCGTCCATCGGCGATCCGTCGGGACGCGGTTGCCAGACGGCTGACCGGCCCGGAGACTCGTGCCGCCAGCATGACGCTCGCGATCACCGCCGCGACGACCGAGGAGCCGACGGCGATCAACATCGCGTTGCCGATCGCGTCCTGGAATGCGGTCTGCACGAGCGCCGTCATCATCGAGTCCATCATGCCGTCCGTCGCCTCGCCCATCGCGTGCCCCATCGCCGCGTCGAATGCGCCGGGAGCCACGAGCCCAACGGTGGTGAACAGGGTGATGGTCCCGACCAGGACGACCACCAGATGGCTCGCCAGAAGGCGGCCCCGAAGTCGCACGCGACCGCCCACCTCAGTCTCCTTCCCTGAACCGGTACCCGACACCGCGCACGGTTTCGATGAAGCGCGGGTTGCCCGGGTCGTCCCCGAGTTTGCGGCGAAGGTTGGCGAGGTGCACATCGACGACGTGTTCCTCGCCGACGTAGTCCATCCCCCACACGCGGTCGAGAAGCTGTTGACGGGTGAACACCACGCCGCGCTCGCGGATCAGCGAGGCCACCAGGTCGAATTCGATGGCG
>JANOIS010000184.1:0-46571 GCA_031407755.1 Chloroflexota bacterium
GGCCAGTCGAGGTAGGTGGCATTGATCCTCGTGACGACGGCGGCATCGCCGATGCCGGCCGCAGCGGTGTTGGGAGTCATCCGCAGGCCCGCACGACCGAGGCCGATGAACACGTCCCTGGCCGTGGCCGGTGCGGCGAGATGCGGGTTCGGGGTCACCACCGGGGTCGGGACGGACGTCGGGATCGCGCTTGGGGGCGGACTGGCACACGCTGCAACCAGCATCGCCAGCGCGACGAGGGGCACAACGTACCGGGCGTGACGTAGACCGGTCGCAGACATCACATCGCGATGCTACTCGCCATCCGGGCTGATGGCGACCCTACGGAAGTACCGTCGGCAGGCCATGCGGGCTCGGCGACGATCCGGCCAAAGGCTACGACTCGAGCAGGCGGAGGACGGGGGTAAACGCCTCGATCGAGGCGCGCGTGATCGGGTCCATGACGAGCTGGACATGCTGGATGCCCTCCCGGGCGTAGGCGCGCAGCTCCTCGGCCATGTGCTCCGGCGAGCCCGACAGGGGCACCACCGGGTCTTCCTCGTCGGGGGCCCGGCTGCGACCCGAACCGTCCTCGAGCTGTACCTGGATCGCGACGGTTCGCTCGATGTCAACCGGGTCGCGCCCGACCTCCCGGCAAACGTCGTCGACGAGGTCGCGCAGCGGTGGTACGCCGTCGGGCGCGTTGGCTGTGTCCGTGTACCACACGTTCCACGAGTCGACATGCGGCAGGGCGATGCGCAGCATGCGTGGCCCCTTCGATCCGATCATGAGCGGCGGACCGCCGGCGCGCGCACGCGGCAGGAGTTCGCAGTCGCGGGCCTGGTAGAAGCGGCCGTCGAAATCGATCGCACCGTCGCGCAACAGTGTCCGGATGATCGTGAACGACTCCTCGAAGCGATCGATTCGATGGTCGAACGGGAAGCCGAACGCCCGGAACTCGGGCTCGTTCCAGCCGGCACCCAGACCGAGCACGAACCGCCCGCCGCTGATCTCATCGATCGTGGCCGCCTGCTTGGCCAGGAGTGCCGGGTTGTGGAAGTTCGTGCACGCGACGAGCGGCCCGAACTCGACCCGCGACGTCGACGCTGCGATGGCCGCCAACTCCGTCCAGGCCTCCCACGGGCCGCGAGCCGGCTGATCCGACCACCGATACAGGAGGTGCTCGCCGACCCAGATCGAGTCGTACCCGAGATCCTCGATGGCGCGGATCATGTCCAGCAGGTCCGGCCAGCTGACGTCACGCTCGACCTCGGGGAGCTGGACGCCGATCTTCAGCGGGCGGTTGGACACGGGACGGTCAACGGCCCAGGGACGCGGCCATCGCCCGGAGGTGGTCCGGGGTACTGCCGCAGCATGCGCCAACGATCCGGGCGCCCGCGTCGCGCATCTCGATCGCGTTGTCTGCCATCAGGGCCGGGCTGGCCCGGTAGACGGCCTGCATGTCGACGAGCTCAGGCATCCCGGCGTTTGATTTGGCAACGAGCACGACATCAGGTGCCACGGCGTGCATCTTTGCGACGACCGGGGTGAGCTCATCAGGGCCGTTGCCGCAGTTGCCACCGATGGCATCCGCGCCCCATGCCGCAAGGTGGGTGACGGCGTCTTCGGGGGTGACGCCCATCATCGTGTGGCCTCGCGTATCGAAGGTCATCGTGGCGATCAGGGCGATGCCCGGTGATGCCTGGCGAACGCCCTGGATCGCGGCCTTGGTCTCATTGAGGTCGGACATCGTCTCGATCCAGATCACATCGACGCCGCCGGCGACGAGCGACGCGGCCTGCTCGCGGAAGATGTCGACGGCATCGTCGTACTCGAGCGTCCCGAGGGGAGCCACGATCTCGCCGGTGGGTCCGATGTCGCCCGCGACCAGGGCCGTCCCGCCAGCAGCGTCGACCTCAGCCCGAAGGAGGATCGCGGCCGTCCGATTGAGCACGTCGACCCGCTCCTGGTTGCCGTGCATCCTCAGGCGCGATCGGTTGCCGCCGAAGGTGTTGGTCATCAGGATCTGAGCGCCGGCCTCGAGATAGCCCCGGTGGATGCGCCGCACGACATCGGGATGGGCGAGGTTCCAGAGCTCCGGCGGGTCGCCGAACTGGAGGCCGTTGGCGAACAGCATCGTGCCCATCGCGCCGTCCGCGAGGATCGGGGCACCGGCGGCCAGGATGTCGCGGAAGCGCGCGCTGGCTGCACCGCCGTCTGTCGCGCGACGGGTCGCGGAGTCGGGGAACGCGGCGGGGTCAACCTCGGACAGGGCGGCTGAGCGGTCCGCCCGGGCATCAGCGGTCCGGTTTCGTCGTCGGGGTCCATCCACCGAGGCATCATAGCGAGGCCCGGGTCGGGTGCGGGTGGCGGGGGCAAGGCGCACACGATCGCTGAGCCGTCAGAGCCCGACGCGCAGGTTGGACAGAACCAGCGGGGCCCAGAAGTCGTTGCCGGACTTCGTGACGGAACCGCACCCGCCACCCTCCCAGTACCCACTCTGGGTGCCGTTGGCTTTCTGAAAATGCACCTTGTTGCCGGTCACTTCCGCTCCCGAGCACGTGCCGCCCCCCTGGTTCCAGACGTAGATCCCGACGTTCGAGTTGGTTCGCGGTTCGCCGTAGATGATGTTGTCCTGGATCCTGTTGTTGACGCCAGAAGCGATGAAGATCCCGACCTGACCGATATTGACCAGGGTGTTCCGACGGGCGATGTTGTTGGAGCCGCCGCCGTCTCCCAGGGCGATCCCCGAACCCGATGTCGATGTCCAGTTCGTACCTTCGAAATGATTGTCTTCGACGATAACGTTGGATGTCTGATACAGCGAAACCACGTCCTCGGTATCGCCACCCTTGCCCTTGTTGTGATCGATCAGGCCGCCTGAGACCCGATTGAACTGGACGAAGTTGGCTCGATTGCTGCCATCGCGCTCATGGGGACCGGTGATGTTCTGGTAGCGCGAATCGATCACCTGGATGTTGGTCGAATCTGCCGCGTAGACTCCCTCCGACACGTTGATGAAGTCGACCGCGGAGATCGTGACGTTGGTGCAGTTCTGCAGCCGTATCGCCACGACGTTCGCACCCAGATCCCGGAAGGTCTTGTTGGAGATCGTCACGTTGTTGCAGTCGCGAAGGCTGATCGCTCCGGATGACGGTCGGGTCCCGAACGGCGTTGACCAGACGCCCGTGGACGGGGGTGGTGGCGTCGGCGTCGTCATGCTCATGACTCTCGTCACCTTGGAGACGGTTGTGCCGGCCTTGTTGATGAGATAGGCCGTTTCTGTACCGGAGTTGTTCCAGACCTGCGAGGTCCGACCCCAGTAGCGGTGGCCGGGCCGGTTGTCGCCCCGGCCGGTATGCAGGTAGATGGAGCCCTTGCCCATCCGCACCGTGCTGGCGAACGTGTACTTGTTGCCGGCACGATCCTTGACCCGCCAGCCGCCGACGCCGATCATGCGGTCACATCGGTTGGTGACCTTCACCCATTCGCCGTTGAGGTTCTTGCTGTCGTCGCCGGTGGCGTCGAATCGGACGGCGCTGATCACGACGCAGCCGGCAGCCGAGGCCGGACCAGGTTGGGTGAGCGTCCAGCCGGCACTGGCACCGATCGAGATCGCCGTGATGACGGCGAGTCGCGCCAGGGAACGCTGGGCGCGCCGGAATCCGAACGAGGGTCGTGCCACATTGGCCTCCTGCTTGGCGTGTGACGGTCGTCGGGCCGGTTGACAGCCGGCGCTGGGGGACGATCACCACCGCCGGTGGGCGGGGGGTGGTAGGCGCGGGCGACCCCGGGCACTCACGGCGCCACCGCGAGCCCGCCCTTCGGGCGACCCGCCCCAGTCCCGGTGTAGGGACAGGTGACGTGCGGGTCGGGTTCCGGGTTGATCCGATCGGGGCTGGGGGACCATCGACCGGCTAGGCGACGAACGTTGAGGACCGACCCCGGTCGACCAACAACGACGCTGGCGGGAGTCTGACACACCCTCGTCGGCGGCGCACAGCCGCGCTCCGGGCGCCAGGCCGCTACCTGGATTAGGGCCGCCCTGGCGCCACCGCTGGGCCAGGTTGGTCGGGGAGGCGGGACTCGAACCCACGATCTCGTGCTCCCAAAGCACGTGCGTTACCAACTACGCTACTCCCCGGCGCATTCACGCTCAGAGTACCGCAGGATACCCGGCGGGGATGGCGCTCGCTCCCCGCCCCCCGGCGTCTCAGGCCCATGGATCAGCCCCGAAACCCCTTCACCGCTCAGATCGCAGGTGCTCCCCATATCGCACGTGCCTCTCCGTGACGCACGCCTACTCACCCAGCGCCTCGCCGAGAGCGCCCAACAAGCGCAGCGCTCGCGAGGCCGCAGGCAGGCTCGAAGTAGGTCCCGGGAAGTGGAGAAGCCGTACCTAGTTCGATCATCATCGGCCGCGAGGGCCGTCGAAGGCGGCGAGCGCTTCACCAGCCTCCGACACGCCTCGTTCCATCATCGTCGCCAAACCGGTCCGTGCGGCCGCCTGCAGCCCCTCGCCACCGCGCTTGTGGGCTTCGATGAGCCAGGGGATCGAATCGGCATCGCCGATGAACCCGAGCAGCACCGCCGCGGCCTGGGCCGAGGGCGTCGCTAGCGCGGCCTCGAGACCGGGGCGGGCGGCGTCGGGATGGCCGAGGAGCCATCGTTGCGCCCCGCGGATCTCTGCCAGATGCGTGCTGCGCAACAGCTCGATCGCGTAGTCCACCGTGGCCCTGCCGGCTGGGGTCCACTGGTCGAGATCGATCGCGTCGTCGTTTGGGTCCGGGTCGGTCACTTCTTCAGCACCTTCGGGAAATGCTTCTCCGCGATCTTCACGAAGAGCGCCAGCGCCGTCGGATCGATACGCGGATCGATCCGGAAGCGCTCGTAGAGGCCCTGCAGCAGGCTGGCGCCGACGGTTGCCTCGTACTTCGACTTGAGTAGGCCGATCTTATTGTCGATGTTCGACTCCGCGTCGATCCCACGGACGAGTCCGGCCTTGGCGTGGGCCGGCGACGAGGCCTTCTCGAACGTGAACCCTCGCAGCGCGGCGTAGATCTCCGTTCCGATGTAGCCGAAGGTGTTCTTCTCCTCTTTGGTGTCCCACGGCGCCCCGAGGCTGGGTTCCTTCGCGTGGGCTTCGGCGTAGATCTGCGCTTCGTAGCTCTTGAAGCGATCGCCGAACTGGGGGTGACCGACGATCTCGTGGACGACCGTGCTCACGGCGTACTCCGGATCGGCCTCGGACGTCTCGACGAATCGCATGCCGATGCTGATCGGATCGCCCGAGAACGCGTAGACGTTCGCTCCCCTCTCGGCGACCTCCCTGGGCGCCCACTTGATGTTCGAGGCCTTGATCCCGAGGCCGGGCGCCTTGGCGGTGCACGCGGCGACGATCTTCGGGATCACCGCCGCCGCTCGTGCGTCCCACGCGGCCTGTGCGCCCGCGACCGGCGCCAACGCGTCCCAGGCGTTGGTCACCGTAGCCGTGATCGGGCTCGTCCGCTTGGTCTCGGCGTTCTGTTCACGGGCGATGTCGGCCGGTGCCACCGTCTTGGGTGGCGGGAGCGCCTTCGCCTTGGCGTCGGCGGCTGCGGCGGCCAGGGCCCGCGCCTCGGCTTCGGTCTTCATCTTGGTCCCCTGGGCCGCGGCCAGCTGGTCGCCGGTCATCCCGGAGGTCTGCTGCGTGGCCAGACGCTGGACGCGCTCCTGCATGTCGGCCACGACGGCGCTGCGGGCCGTCAGCTCCGCCGGACTGAGGGCGGCCAGGAGTCGCTGGATGCCAGTGTCCGGCGTTCCGACCTTGTGGAACTCGATCACCACCTTGTCGCGATCGGGTCCACCGAGCGACTCGTAGTGGTCGAGCACCTTCTTGGCGTCGGCGGGGCTGAGCGGGGCCCCGCTCCGAAGCAGCGGCGTCGCGTCGGCCATCTTGCTGCCGCACCAGCCCATCTTCAGCGGCCGCATCAGGCGACCGCGCGACGCGCCATCGATCTCGGCACCGGCGCGCAACTGCGCCGCGTGGACGAGTTCGTGGGCGAGGACCTCGCGGCCGAACGGGGTATCGGCCGCGGCGCCGATCGGCCCCGTGTGGATCGTTCGCCCGTCGAAGGCCGCGATCGTCGTGGCGCCGCCGGCGACCTGCCGAGGGTCGGTCGACGTGTCGAGCCGGAGGTCGGTGAGATCGACGCCCATCGCGGATTCGACCGGCCGGCGCAGCCCTTTCGGCATCAGGCCCGACCGGAGCTCCGACGTGGCCGGCATGGCCGGATGGATTTGATGCGCCAGCTCGGCGGCCTGCTCCTCCGCGGCGGCCCGGCTCCGTGGCTTGGTGCCGGGTTCGCCCTGACCCTCGCTACCGCGTTGCCGTCGCGACGACTCGGTCACGGCGCGAACGACGACCCGCCGGCCACCAGCGCCGCGGGATCGCTCAGCAGCTCGTGGTCGCCGTGGCCCGGCCAGAACAACACGCCTTTCGGCATCGCGTGAGCCTAGGCGGCCAGCGTCACACCGGCGTCAATCCTCCGTCACGACGCGGGTCCCGGGATCGGCGGCCAGATCGCGAGCCGATCGACTGCCCAGCGGATCGTCCTCCCGTGCCGCCACCGGACCGTCCCGCTTGGCCCGTGACACGCCGCTGACAGATCCGTGACGCTGCTGCCCGCAGGCTACCGGGGTGGCAAATGCGCAGAGCGTCGCCGCGACTGGCAAAAGCATCGAGCGGATGCTGGATGCCTGTTTCGCCGGCCTCAGGTTCTCCGGCTCGCCAGCGCGGGCGGCCCTCGTCCGGACTGACGACTTCGACCGGGACGCGGCGCTGACATCGCGCCCGGCGACCGGCATCTCGATCTTCCTCCATCGGGTAGACGTGAACGGGACCGTTCGCGCGAGCTGGTCCGCGGTCTCCAGCCAGGACGGCCAGGTCCATCTCCCGCTGGATCTCCACTTCCTCCTGACCCCGTGGGCAACGAACGCCGAGGACGAGCACCACATCCTGGGCATCGCGATGCAGTGCCTCGAGGAGCGGCCGATCCTGACCGGACCGCTGCTCGATCCGTCAGCGGGTTGGGCGCCGGGCGAGGCCGTCCAGCTGATCACCGAAGACCTGCCAAGCGACGCCCTGATGCGGATGTTCGACTCGCTCCCGACCAGCTTCCGGTTGTCCGTCGGCTACCTCGCCCGGGTCGTCCGGATCGACGCCCCCGTGACGTCGCTGCCGATGACCACGACCGTCGTGGCCGGCATGCTTCCGCCGGCTTAGCTCGATGGCCAACCGCTACCTCCCGGAGTCCTACGTCGAGCACATCCATCGGTTGGCGCTGGGCGTGGAGCCGATCGATGCCTGCCGGCTGCAACTGGTCGGCCCAGCCATCCGGATCCAGGTCGAGGACGTCCCGCGGCCATTCGTCGTCCCGAAACGTCGGGCTGACCGATGTGTCTACGACATCGGCCTGCCGGCCCTGGACCGGCATCCCTCGAACCGCCACGCACTCCTCTACTCGGCCAGCATGAAGGTCCCAGTGACCATCCGCCTGTTCGACTGCGTCCGCTGGTATGTCCCGCGGCGACTCCAGATCCCGATTCTCACGGCAGCGCAGGTGTTGACGTCGGAGCGGGCCGCCACAATGCCCGCCGCACAGCCGATCCTCTTGCCGCCGCAGCCGCCGATCGAAGCCCGGATGCGCCGGCCCGTCCTGTATCCGGGCGCTGCCTACCAGACCGATAGCGGCGCGACTGCCCTGCGGGCCCGGGTGTTCCGCCAGGGCCAGCCGTTGCGGTGGGCGCGCGTGGAGGGCCGGGACCCCGCGAGCAACCTCCTCCTCGGGCGAGCCCACAGCGACGATCGAGGCGAGTTCCTGCTCATCATCGGCTCCGTGGCGACGCCGGGAAGCGTCGCCACTCTGGCGGACCCCGTCCCGGTCGAGGTCAGCGTCTTCGGCCCCAACGCCGCTCCGGCGCCCGATCCCGGACGTGCGACCGATCCCCTCTGGGACGTGCCGCTCGAGGTTGCGTCCTTCCCCGGCGATCCCGATCCGGTCTCGTCGGGCGAGGTCTTGCCGACCGGATATGTCCCGAGCCCCAGCAGCACCCGGGTCGTGAACCTGCCCGCCGGGCGGATCACGAGCGCGGTAGCTCCATTCGTGTTCGCGTAGCGCGGAGGAACGACGAGGATGCCCGAGTATCTCGCTCCCGGTGTATACGTCGAAGAGGTCAGCTTCCGGTCGAAGTCGATCGAGGGTGTCCCGACCAGCACGACCGGCTTCGCCGGCATGACCGGCTGGGGCCCGGTCCAGTATGAGATCGACGGGGTCCGAGGCCCGAGCGCGACGGAGCCCAGACTGATCACGAACTTCACCGATTTCGAACGGGTGTACGGCGGACTCGACGCGCTCGCGATGCCCGCCAACAACGACGCCCGGATGTCGTATGTCGGCCATGCCGCCCGTGCGTTCTTCCTGAACGGCGGCAAGCGGCTGTATGTGAGTCGCGTGTTCACGCCACGCGGACCCGACAACGCACCGGATTGGGGCGTGGCCAGGCAGACCGTTGCGGTGGCGTCCGCGCCACAGACGAACGCGGTCTGGCGGGCCCGATGGCCCGGCAAGTTCGGCAATGTGCTCGTGACCGCGACCGCGGTTCGGACGAAGAACATCGGATTCGTCGATCCGGACCCGGTGCGAGCGACGTGGGGCCGGCAGGCTCATGGGGTCCGTCCCGGCGCGGTCGTGCTCGTGACACCGGGCAATGCGACGCCACCGGCCGACAGCGAGCCGCTCGATCCGGCCACCCTCGCGATCGTCACGATCGACGGCGACGGCCGCCAGCGCTTCAAGAAGCCGGACGGCGCGACCGACCTTCCGGTCGCGAACGACTCGATCATCCAGCTCATAGAGCTAGCGGTCCAGGTCCGGGTCAACGCGGAACGGACCGACGAGTACCTGGGACTCGGCCTCGATCCACACCAGCGGCGCTACGTCGGCCGGATCCTTCAGAAGGACGACCCCGAGGACGAGGACGCGGTCATCTGGCTCGACTACGGACGGTACGACCCGTCCGATCCGACGTCAGTCGATTTCACGCGCGAGGCTGGCGCCAACGCCATCGATCTCATCGTGGCCCTTACTTCGAACCCGAACAGACGGCTGGAGAAGGGGCACGACGGCCTGGTGTCGCCGCCGCTCGGCAAGCTGGGCCTCGAAGGCTCGGATGCCGACCTCGACAACGCCGCGGTCAAGGCCACCGGGCTGGCGGCACTCGGTGAGATCGACGACATCGCGATCGTGGCCGTGCCCGACGGCGGCACCTACGACGACGAGGACCTCTGCTTCGCGGCGGGCAGCACGCTCGTCCGTCACGCTGAGCAACTCCGTTACCGGATCGCGGTCGTCGACGCGCCGCAGAGCAGCTCGATGAGCGAGGTTCGGGCGTTCCGCGGCCGTTTCGATTCGAAGTACGCCGCCATGTATCACCCCTGGATCGAGATCTTCGATCCGACCGAGCGACTCGCGCAGGGTTCGCCGCCACGGCGCCTGATGCTGCCCTCGTCGGGGTTCGTGACCGGGATCTACGCCCGTACGGATGTCGAGCGTGGCGTCTTCAAGGCGCCGGCGAACGAGGTCGTCCAAGGGCTGACCCGCCTGGAGGCGAACATCAACAAGGCCCGCCAGGACGTGCTCAACCCCGAGGGGATCAACGCGCTGCGGTTCTTCCCGGGTCGCGGCAACCGCGTGTGGGGAGCGCGGACGATGAGCTCCGATCCCGAGTGGAAGTACGTCAACGTCCGACGGCTGTTCATCTACCTGGAGCACTCGATCGACAAGAGCACCCAGTGGGCCGTGTTCGAGCCGAACAACGACCGGCTGTGGGCCAACCTCCGCCAGAGCGTCGAGGACTTCCTGTACGTGCAGTGGCGCGACGGCGCCCTCTACGGCGCCAAGCCGGCGGACTCCTATTTCGTGCGCTGCGACCGAACGACGATGACCCAGAACGACATCGACAACGGGAGGCTGATCTGCCTCATCGGCGTGGCACCGACCATGCCGGCCGAGTTCGTGATCTTCCGAATCGGCCAGTGGACTGCGGGCGCCAAGGTCAGCTAGAAGGAGGGGTCCGATGCCTGAATTCCGTCAGAACCCGTACGGCGCGTTCAACTTCCAGGTCGACCTGGGCGATGCGAAGGGGGAAAACCCGCAATCGGTCGGTGGTTTCTCGGACGTGAGCGGACTCGGCGTCGATGTCAGCTACTCCGAGTACCGCAATGGCAACGAGCGCGTCAACACCGTTCGCAAGATCCCGAACACCCACAAGCTCGACGATGTGACGCTCAAGCGGGGCCTCGTCGGCTCGGCCGACCTGTTCGCGTGGCTATCAAATGTCCGCGACGGGGCCTACGAGCCGCGGGTCGTGATGATCACCCTCTTCGACGAGACCCATACGAAGCCCGTCGCCCAGTGGAAGCTGATCAACGCCCAGCCGAAGAAGTGGGTGGGGCCGACGCTGGCGGCCAAGGGCGGTGGCGAGGTCACGATGGAGGAGCTCCACCTTGTCCACGAGGGGATCGAGTACCTCTAGGCCCCTGATCGAGCCAAAGGAACGATCCCATGGTCCTCGCTGACCGCCTCGTGCTCGGCGCGCCCGGCATCTACGTCCGGCCGGACGAACGCATCCGTGAGCTCACGGGCGTGCCGATGGACGTGGCCGCGTTCGCGGGCGTGGCGCCGCGCGGTCCGTGCCGCGTGCCGCTCCAGGACCGAAAGCGACCCGACGCGCCATGGGCGTTCGGTCCGGCCGGGCCCGCTCGGACCGTGGCGACGCCGGTCGAGAGCTGGGACGCGTACCGACGCCTGTTCGGCTCGTTCGAGGGCGCCGGCCTGCTGCCGTATGCGGTCGCGTCGTTCTTCGACCAGGGCGGCCGGCGCGCGTACATCCTCCGGATCGTCCACGACTACGGCGACGACGCGCTCGACGGGGGCGGGGTCGCATCCGCGGTCATGCCCGGGATCACAAGGCCCGGCGGTGGCGCGGTCGGGCTCAGGGCCCGCGACGAAGGGCCCTGGGGGAACTCCCTTCGCGCGACGCTGACATACCGCATGCGGCCGCTGCCGTTCTCCCGCGCCACGACGTCAGAGCTCATCGTCGATGCGAGCAGTCCGTTGTCGGCGGGCACGCTCCTCCGCCTCACGCTCCCGGGCGGTGTTGCGAGCCTGGCCCTCATCGGGGCGATCCGGCTGGTCGAGCTTCGTGACGGCAACGTCGAGTGGCACGCCCACCTCGACGTCCCGGCTGCGCTCGCCCCGCTGACGGCCGAGATCGTCGAGGGCGTGCTCGACGTCGAGGACATGGAGCCGTCGGTGCGGCGGACCGAACGGCACGAGCGGCTTGGCTTCTCGTCGCTCCACCCTCGCTGGCTGGCCGGTGTCCTTGCCACGGACTCGGCGCTGCTGCGGGCGGATACGACGTGGGCCGATTCGGAGCTGCGGCCGGACAAGCGGCTCACGCCCGCGACCACCATGCCCTTCGAGGGTGGCGAGGATCGCTCGGCGGCGATCGTCCCCGATGACTTCTTCGACCGCCGCTGGGTGCCCGGCGACGACGAACGTCCGGGCGGCGGGATCCAGGCCATCGTCGAGGTGGCCGATGTCTCACTGCTCGTGACCCCCGACCTGTACGCCCCACCGACCATCTCGCCGATGGAGTGGATCCCGGATCCGCGGACCCTGGCGGGGCCGGACTTCGCGGTCTGCGTGGACATCGAGCCGACCGAGGAGCCGAAGCCACGGTCAGAGGAACTCCCTGGCCTGCTGCTGGATCCGAAGATCCCGAGCGATCTGCGCCGGATCATCGAGCTCCAGCAGGCCTTGGTCGCCTTCGTCGAACGGCTCAAGGGCCCCGTGGTGCTCCTCGACGTCCCCATCGGCCTGTCGAAGCAGCGGATGCGGGCGTGGCGCGAGCGCTTCGACTCGTCGTTCGCCGCCGCCTACCACCCGTGGCTGTTCGTGGCCCACCTCGAGGACAACCGCGACCGCCGTCGACCGATCCCGCCATCGACGGTCGCGGCCGGCATCGTCGCGCGGCGCGAGCGGATGTTCGGGGTGCCGTATGGACCGGCCAACGAGCTCGGGGTCGAAGTCGTCGACGTGGTCGAGCGCGTCTCGCCGGCCGACCACGATGAGCTCCATCCCGAGGGCATCAACGTCTATCTCCGCGAGCGGGACGGCATCCGGCTGACCTCCGGGCGGACGCTCTCCAGGGACCGCTACTACCGCCAGCTGAGCGTCCGGCGGCTGATGACCATGCTCCGACGCGTCCTGGAGCAACAGCTCCAGTGGATGGTGTTCGAGCCGAACGACGAGTCGCTCCGGGCCAGCGTCCGGCACATGTTGCGCGGATACCTCGGGCAGCTCCACCAGGCCGGGAGCTTCGCGGGAGCGACCGAGGACGAGTCGTTCTTCGTCCGCTGCGACGACGTGCTCAATCCAGCCAGGGTGGTCGATATGGGCCAGCTGATCGTCGAGATCGGGGTCGCGCCGGCAGAGCCTCTCGAGTTCCTCGTCCTCCGATTCACGCGGGACGGCGACGGGACCCTTCGGGTGGAGGGACCACGTGGCTGACGAGATGCTCCGGTCGTTCCGGTTCAAGGTGAAGCTCCTACGCAGCCCGAGCGCCGTCCTGGGCCATCCCACGACGGCTACACCGAACGCGGCGCCGAGCGGGGACCAGCTCGGCGATGGGGGGTTCCAGGAATGCACCGGCCTGGATGTCGAGATGGACGTCCAGGAGTACCTGGAGGGCGGACGGAACGACGGCGTCATCCGCCGGGTCGGCCGGGCCAAGTACCAGAACCTCGTCCTCAAGCGCGGCATGTTCTGGCGCACGGGCCAGGGCGTGAACCGCGACCTGTGGATGTGGCTCCAGGGCATCGTTTCCGGTGAGCGGCCGGTCATCCGCTACGACGGGATCGTCGAGGTGATGGGGATCCGTGATGACGTCGTGGCGCGCTGGGTCTTCCGGCGCGGGCTGCCAGCCAAGCTCACGGGCCCGCAGCTGAATGGGAAGACGGGCGAAGTGGCCATCGAGGAGCTGCACATCGCCCACGAGGGCCTGCGACTGGAGGCGCTGTAGATGTCCGGCCTCGTGAAGGCGAAACTCGCCGATGCCGATGACGTAAAGAACACGGAGATCGAGGTCCAGCTCAATCCGACCTCGCTCCGGTTCCAGATGACCAATAGCAACGAAGGGGCGAAGAGCCGCGGGCGCCAGTCGCAGCAGTACCAGGGCAAGAGCGCGACGACGTTGACCATGGATCTCGTGTTCGACTCCGCGGATGAAGGGCAGACCGGTGCCCCCAAGAGCGTCCGCGAGAAGACGAAGCAGGTCGCTCGCTTCGTGTTGCCGGCGAAGAAGGGCTCGAAGCAGGTGCCGCCGCGGGTCCGGTTCGCCTGGGGCGACTTCGTCGTCGAGGGGGTGATGACGAGCCTGACCGAGGACATCGACCTGTTCTCGCCAGAAGGGATCCCCCTCCGGTCGAAGGTCAGTATCTCCATCTCCCAGCAGGACCCGGACTTCGCCAACCTGGTGGTCGGATCCGGGGCGAACAAGGGGACGAACGCGAGCGCCCCCGGCGGGAACAGCGCTGGACCGGGGAGCCGAGCGGGCGGCGGCGCGGATCGAACGGCCCTGGCCCTGGGCGGCGAGAGCGCTGCGGAGTTCGCCGCGCGGGTCGGTCTCGACCCGGCCGCCTGGCGAGGAATCGCGGCCGGCCTGGAGGGAAGCCTGTCCCTGGAGGCGGGTGCCCAGATCGACTTCAGCGCGGACCTCTCCGTCGCGGGCGGGATCGGCACCAGCATCGGGTTCGAGGCCGGCCTGTCCGCCTCGCTCGACATCGGCATCGACGTGGAGGTCGGCGGGGCGACGTCGGCGAGCGCGAACGCGGGCGGAGCGGCGCCGACCGGTTTCGCGCTCTCCGCAGCAGGTGGCGTCGCTGCGGCCGTTGCGACGGCGACCACTGCCCGAGCCGATCGGGCCGCAGCGACCGCCCGGGAGGCGTTCGCGTTGCCGCGACCCGCCGCAGCCCCGACCCCGCCGTCGCGGGCCGCGGGGCCGATCGGATTCAGCCCTGCCGGAAGACCGACCGGCGCCGCGTCCCGTCCGGCCGATCGGCGGATCGCCCGACCCACGGTCGACCAGCGGGCCGCGTCCTTCGGGTTCGGGGTCCCCCTTCGACCGCAGGTCCATGCCGCCGCCGCCGAGCGGAAGGCCCTCATCGGCGGCTCGCCCCGACTCGGGGCCCGGCCGATCGATCCGGGTGGCGCGGTCACCCGTGATCCGACCGTGCCGCCGTGGGTTGCGCTGCCCGCCCGTGACGCCGGCCGCCGACTCGCGGACCGCACGCAGGCGGATCGGCGACCCACGCGGTGCGGTTGCGTCGCCCGTCGGGTCGGCGGCAACCGCTGCGGCGCGTGCGGAGGCGTCCGATGAGCGTCCATGTCGACGAACTGACATCCGAGGTGCAGGTCGAGCCGGGCGCGGCCGGCCCGGCCGAACCGCCGACCCAGTATCAGCCGGCCCGCTGGGACGAAGAGGAGCGATATCGCCTCGTCCGCGACCGACTGGTGCATGACCTCGCACGCGTCGCCGCAGAGGGATTCGATGACTGATCCGCTGTACGCCAGCAGCGCCCCCGTCTTCAAGGTCGACGGAACCGTCCGTGGTGAGCTCGCCCGGGATCTGCTTCGGCTGGACGTGGCCGAGGACACGGCCGGCCTTCGCACGCTCTCCGTCCACCTCGTCGGGGTCGGCGCGGTCGGCGGCCAGGCGGAGGAGCAGCTCCTGTACTTGGACGGCTCGATCCTCGACTTCGGACGCCGGCTGGAGGTCTCGATCGGACCCCCCGGGACGGAACGGATCGTGTTCCGCGGCCGGATCTCGGCGCTCGAGACCGACCTGGAGGAAGGGCGCCTGCCGCGGGTCGTCGTCCTCGCCGAGGACGACCTGATGAAGCTCCGGATGACTCGCCGGATGCGGACCTACCAGAACACGACCGACGCCGGCATCGCCGAGTCGATCGCGGCCGAGCACGGGCTCAGGCCGGACGTGGCCGCGGACGGCCCGACCTACGACGTCGTCCAGCAGTGGAACCAGAGCGACCTCGCCTTCCTTCGGGATCGCGCTCGCCTCGTGCAGGCCGAGTTGTGGGTCGACGACGGCGCGCTGGGCTTCAAGACACGTTCGAACCGCACCGCGACCTCGCTGACGCTGGTCATGGGCAACCACCTCATCGCGGCGCGGACCCGTGCCGACCTCGCCCACCAGAGGAGCACGATCACTGTCTCGGGCTACGACGCAAAGGCACGCGATGCCATCGACGAGGAGGTCGGACCCGAGGCGATCAAGGCCGAGGTCTCCGGTGGCAAGATCGGACCCGACATCCTGCAGCAGGCGTTCGGCGACCGAGCCTCGTTCCGCCTCCGGCAGACGCCCCTGGTGGCGCGCGATGCCACCGACTGGGCCCGGGCCGAGATGCTCCGGCGCGGCCGGCGCTTCGTCACGATCGTGGGCACCACCAAGGGCAGTCCCGACATGGTCGTCGGGAGCCGTCTCGAGCTGCAGCGGATCGGCGTCCCGTTCTCAGGCGACGGCTACTACGTCACGCGGGTTCGCCACACCTACGACCTGACGTCCGGGCATCGCACCCATTTCGAAGCCGAGCGGGCGACGCTCGGCGGAGCCGCCGCATGATCCTCACGCGGGCCGACGGCGACGCGCTCCGTCATTTCGGCGTCTACCCAGGGATCGTGACCGCGATCGTCGACCCGGAGAAGCTCGGGCGCATCGAACTGAAGTTTCCCTGGCTTGGCGGCGATGGCGCGTCGGTTCGGGGCTGGGCGACGCTGTGCACCCCCTACGCCGATGACGATCAGGGCCTCGAGGTGTTGCCGTCCGTTGGCACCCAGGTCGTCGTCGCCTTCGAAGCGGGTGACCTCCGGCGCCCCTACATCATCGGCTCCTGCTGGAACGGGAAGGAAGCACTGCCCGAGGCCCCTGCCGACACGAACGACCGCCGGCTGCTGAAGACCCGCTCCGGCAGCAAGCTGGAGTTCAACGACGCGACCTCTGGTGCCAAGGTCACGCTGTCGATGAAGAGCGGGCACAGCGTGACCCTCGACGACGAGTCCAGTGTCGTCCGCGTCGAGCACGCCGATGGCTGCGTCATCACGCTGACCGGGACGGAGATCCAGATCGAGGCGAATAGCTCGGTCGAGATCACGGCTCCGACGCTCAACGTCCACGCGGCGATATCGAACTTCGACGGCAAGATCACCTGTACGACGCTGGACGCGTCGGCCAGCGTCATCTCGCCGTCGTACACCCAGGGCGCGGGGAACTTCTGGTGAGCGCCGAGCGCGACCTGATGCTGGTCGCCCCCTGGTACCGCTGGCCACGACAGGCGCTGCCCGCGCGCCAGACGCGGCCTGTCCTTCAGAAGTACGACATCGCGGACCCGATGAGCGCCTTCCGGAAGGATCCGCAGCGCTCGCTGAAGTTCATCGAGGACGACCTCGTCCATTCCGTCGTCAAGGCACCGGCACTGCCATCGCTGCCGGTGCCGCTGCAAAATCTGCAGCGCCGGCTATCGCCGTTGACGAGCGTTCCGACGGACGTCCGGAAGCTGTTCCTCGAGACCCACAAGCGGTCGTACCTTGTCGTCTGCGAGCTCCACGTCGACGACCCAGGCTTCCCGTGCGTCGATCGCCGCGAGGTGTGCGAGGCGGGGTTCGTCATCCGCCGGCGCAAGGTCACCTTCCCAGCCGAAGCAGAGGCTGAGGTCCGCGACATCGTGGGTGACCTGGGAGCCGCCTCGGCAGAGCTGGCCCAGGTCCAGCGTCGCGCGGATGGCATGCGAATGGCGATCGTCCGCGACGGTGCCGATCGGCCGGCCGTGGTCGCGCTGACGCAGGCGATCGCGCAGCGTCGCGACGGCGTGGATCTCGAGCGCCGCCGGCTCGCGGAATGGGCGGACCGGGTCGGCGCCCGGCGCACGGAGCTGGGCTGGGAGCCGGATCCGACGACGGAGCGCATCGGCAGATGGAAGGTCGTCGATGCGGAGCCCCAGGAGCTGACGGAAACCACGGTGCGGTTGTACCCGCTGGTCCCCGCGACGCCGGATGAGAACACGTCGGGCGTCACGTTGTACTTCGGACTCGTCCCGACGGGAACCGCCGATGCAACGGTCGACGGCACAGCGCGCTTCGACGACGAGACGCTGTACCAGATCCGGTGCTACGTCCGGCGCCACGATCCCGGATGCCCACGCACATCGAAACCGGGTGACTGCCATGGCGAGCTCATCTGGAGCCGCCCGACGGACCCGTACCGGCTGGCATCCCACTTCGACCTGACTGGGACCTCGAATCGACCCGTCACCGTCCAGCTGCCCGATCTCCAGGCACTCGAGGCAGAGGCGGCCATGGGCCGGGGGGCCCCGTTCCGGCTCAAGTCGCCCGAGAGGTCGAATCTCGTGTTCGAGAACGACCCGACGACGATGATGCCCATCATGATCGGCCGAGACGCCGCGTTCTGCTCCTTCGCGATCCCCCTGATCACGATCGTGGCTACGTTCCTCTTCAAGCTGTTCCTCCCGATCATCGTCATCTCGTTCCAGTTGTGGTTCCTGCTCAAGCTGCGCTTCTGCATCCCGCCCACCGTCGAGATCGGGGGCGGCGGTGCCCTGGACGCCGCGATCGCCGGCAGCCTCGATGTGGACCTGGACGCGTCGGTCAAGATCGGCCTCGAGGACGAATTCGAAATCATCGTCGGGCCTGGCGCGGGTCCGCATCTGACGGGCGAGTACAGCAACCAGGTCCTGATCGACCTCCGCAAGGACCTGGCGAAGGACATGTCGTTGCCGTCATTCGCGCCAAGCTTCACAGCAGGCCTGGAATACGAGACGCCCGTCCTCCGTGCAGAGGCGTCGCTGCGATGACGACGCCTGTCTCCCCGATGCGCTACCTCGGACGGGGATGGGGCTTCCCAGTCCGCCCCGGTCCGGTTGACGGCCGGCTGGCGGTCGAGGAGGGTCCGGCAAAGGTCCGGCGGTCGATCCTCATCATCCTCGAGACCGAGCCCGGGGAACGGATCATGAACCCGACTTTTGGCTGCCCGCTGCGGTCATACCTGATGGCGCCGAATTCGATCGCGACGCGGACGCTCATCGGCCGCGACGTCGAGGCGGCGCTCCGGCGGTGGGAGCCGCGGATCGACGTCATCGCGGTGGACGTGACGCCGGGCGACGATGCGGCGATGGCGGAGATCTCCATCGCCTACCGCCACATCCGCGATGGCCGGCCCGGGAACCTCGTTGTTCCGTTCGACCTCGGCTCGCCCACGGGCGAGGACTGACGATGCCGATCCAGACGCCGATCCTGGACGATCGCTCGTATCTGCAGCTCCGCGATGAGCTCGTCGGACGCATCCCGGTCTACAACCCGGAGTGGACCGATCACAACGAGAGCGATCCCGGTATCACCCTGCTCGAGTTGTTCGCCTTCCTGGGCGAGAACCTGCTGTTCCGGTTCAACCAGATCCCCGAGACGACCAAGCTCGAGTACCTGCGCCTGCTGCGCATCCCGATGCGCCCGGCGCAGCCCGCCCGTGGGATGGTGGCGTTCTCAACGAAGGAGCTGCCCGCCAAACCACGCGAGAACCTGCTCGAGCTGGCGACCGAGGTTCGCGCCGGAAAGATCCCGTTCGAGACCGGCAGCGAGGTCATGGTCTGGCCGATCACCGTCCAGGCGATCGCCCGGGCCGAGAGCCCGTCGCCTGAGGATGAGGAGGCGATCGCCTACGCCATCCGGGCGATCGACGCGCGCGGAGGGCTCGCCCCCGACGAGCGGCCGGTGTACTACAAGAACCGGACCGTACCGGGGGATCCCGAGCCTGTCGACGCCGAGGTGATCGACTTCCGGACGGCGGTTGACGGGATGCTCTGGATCGCGGTGATGGGCGAGCCGACGGCCCGGGCCGCCTTGCCCGGCCAGGTCGTCAATCTGGGCGTCGTCCTCGACGAGGACGTCTCCCGGACCGACGACCTCGTGCCTTGCGCCGATGACGCGATCCGCGCGCGCAGCCTCCCGCTCGAGTGGCAGGTCTCGACGGGGAAGTTCGCCGCCGGCCGGCCGGTCTACCGCTCCATCAGCTGCGTCGGCGATACGAGCCGGGGCCTGGCGGACGGTGGGATCGTCCGGCTGCGGATGCCGCGGGACACGAAGGACATCGGGTCGTTCCCACTCGATGACGCCGACCTCGCGGGCACCGGCGACCTGCCTCCGGAGATCGACGACGAGAAGATCGCGGCCAGCGTGCTGTTTTGGATCCGTGCGTTCCGACCACGTGGCGGCGGTCCCATCGGCCGCATCGCCTGGGTGGGGGTGAATGCCAGCGACATCGTCCAGCGGAGTCGGGCGAACCCGGAGTTCGTCGGCACCGGGGATGCCCAGGCCGACCAACGGTTCCGGCTCGTCCATCCGTCGATCATCGAGGAGACGCTCGAGCTCGAGGTGGAGGAGCAGGGGAGCTGGCGCCGCTGGGAACCGGTAGACGGGTTCCACGCGAGCGGCGATGCCGACCGACACTTCGTGCTGGACGCGGAGGCCGGGGAGATTCGGTTCGGGACGGGGATCCAGGGTCGCGTCCCCCAGATCGGCGAACGGATCCGGACAAAGGGGTATCGCTGGGGTGGCGGGCTGGACGGGAACGTGCCGGCCAAGGGCATCGACAAGGTCGGTGAGGCGCCTGGTGGTGCCCCGGCCGACCGCCGGGTCCAGGTCAATGTGATGAACCCGCTGCGGATGCGTGGCGGCGCGGCGGCCGAGACGCTCACGGCGGCGCTCGATCGTGTCCCGGGTGAGCTCCGTCGCCGGGATCGGGCGGTGACCCGCGGAGACTTCCGCGAGCTCACGCTGGCCACCCCGGGCGCGGGCGTGGGGCGTGCCGAGTGCCTGCCGCGCTTCCACCCGCCGACGCGCCAGTCCGAGGCGGCCGGTGTCGTGACGGTCGTGGTCTGGCCACGCGAGGACCGGCGCGCCCCGAACGCGCCGATGCCCGACCGGACCCTCATCGATCAGGTCTGCGAGTGGCTGAATGCCCGCCGGCTTGTGACCACGGAGCTGTGTGTGGTGCCGCCGGTCTACCGAAAGGTGGCGGTCGCGGTCGGTGTCCATGTCAAGCCCGGGTACGGCATCGAAGCGGTGCGTAACTGGGTGGAGCTGGTGATCCGCCAGTACCTGGCGCCGCTCCCCCCGTACGGGCCGGAGGGTGCCGGCTGGCCGCTCGGGCGCCGGGTCCACGGGCCCGAGCTGGAGGCTGCCGCGTTGCAGGTCGAGGGCGTGGAGTACCTCGAGGGCCTGACGGTCGCCAGTCGCGTCGCCGACGGCGACACGTGGGTCCCGGGGACCGTGATCCTGGAGCTCGACCAGGTACCCGAACTCAGCGAGATCACCGTGGTGGAGGGGCCGCCGCTCGAGCCGGGCGTCCCGCTCGAGCCGCCGGACACCGGCTCGATCGCGGTCCCGATCCGAGTCGTCAAGGACGACTGCTGACACGATGGCACCCCTCCGACCGTTCGCCCTGTTCCAGACCCGCGACCAGTGGCTGCGCGCTGCCCACGATCGCACGGCGATCGATGCGGAGACCGGCGGCGTACAGCTCGCGATGGCGGACGGCGCGATGACCGACGCCACGAGGTCCGACCCGCCCGGGCTGGCCGCCGGTCTGGCCTTCGACTCGGGATGCCGGCTCTACCACAGCCTGCCTGCGGATGGCTGTGTCGAGCGGGTCCTCTGGGCAGCGCACGATCCGCTTGCGGATGCAGCAAACCAGCCGGAACCGATCGACCTATTCAGCACGACGGGACCGGTCGTGCGCGGTGAGTTCCGTGAGCCGGGAGCCATCCACGGCCCGCTCCGCCGGCCGGGCGCCCTCGCCGTGGACGACGAGGACCGCCTGCTCGTGGCCGAGACGGGCGCACGCCGCGTCCTCGTCTTCGACCTGCCTCTGCGTCAGCTCGTCCGACGGGTGGCCATCTCGGTGAGGGGCGCCCACGACGCGACCCCGGTCGACCTCGCCGCGGACGGGCGGACGGTCTGGGTCCTGACCCGGCCGTTCCACGTGCTCCGGATGGCGGCCCGGTCGGGGCCTGTCCCCGTCCCCGTCCGCGACCCGGATTCCCTGTTGCCCGCTGGGTACGGTGTCGAGCGACTGGCCGTCGGGGCGGCAGGCCGGTTCGCGCTGCTCGGGCGGATCCAGGGCGGCGGAAGTTTCGTCGCCTGGCTCCGCAGCACGGAGCGCCTCGACGAGACCGGTCGTCCTCGCCGGGACCTGACCGTGATCGCCGTCCAGCCCGTCCCCGAAGCGACCGATCTCGAGTTCCAGGCGCCGGGGATCCTCGTGGTAGCGCTCCGGCCGGGCGAGGACCTGCTCCGTTTCCGGGACGACCTCACCGACGAACCCCTCAAGGCCAAGGGCTACGATGGGCAGGGGATCGTCCGAACGCCGGACGGGCGGATCGCGTTCTGGACGGACCACGGTGTCCGTCACGCGGTCGGGGCGCGCGTGCGCTATGTCGACCGCGGCCGCGTCACCGCGTACGCCCTCGACGGGCGCGACTACCAGATGGCATGGGGCCGCCTGTTTCTCGACGCCTGCATCCCGCACGGCACCGAAGTCCGCGTCCATTTCGCGACGAGCGACGACCTGCCCGAGGGCCCCACCATCACCTGGACCCCGGCGGACAACGCGCCGGACCTGCGCCCCCGATCACCCGAGCGAACGCCGCCGCTCATCCCGGTCTCGCTCGTCCCGTCCGAGGACGTTCGCGGCTACCCGATCCACCGTCGGAGCGATGGCCGCGAGATCCCGTGGGTGGCCGTGCCGGCGGGCGACCCGTTCGCCACGTTCGATGTTCCGGTGCAGGCACCTCCCGGGCGCTACCTTTGGATGACCCTGGACCTTCGTGGCGATGGTCGTGCGACCCCGCGCATCCGGAGCCTCCGGGTGGAACGACCGGGCCACGACCTGATGCGGCGGCTGCCGCGGATCTATTCGCGCGACGAGCCGGCGGAGGCCTTCCTCCGTCGCTATCTCGCGATGGTCGACGGGGTGGTCACTTCGCTCGCGGACCGATCGGCCGATCGCCGCGCGCTCATCGACCCCGCCAGCACGCCGGAGGAGCTCCTGCCGTGGCTCGCGGGATTCGTCGGGCTTGTCCTCGACGAACGGTGGCCGGTGTCGCGTCGGCGGGCCCTCATCGCCGAGGCCGCGACCCTGTTCCGCATCCGCGGGACCGTCCCCGGCCTACTCCGGTTCCTCGAGCTGTGCCTGGGGACGCGCCCGATCATCGTCGAGCAATTCCGCGTCCGCGGCCTGGGTGGCGCAGTCCTGCGCGACGCGATCGGTCCGGTCGCGTCGTCCCCGGTCCTCGGCGCCGGGTTCCGGGTCGGTGGATCCGTCGGCGAGGCAGCGACGATGGTATCCACGACGACGACTGCCGATGCCTTCGCGACGAACGCCCACCGGTTCGCCCTGATCCTCCCCGTGGACCTCAGCGCCGACGAGCTGGCCGCGACCACCGACCTCATCGAGGTCCATAGGCCGGCCCACACGATCGTCGAGGTGTGCCCGGTCGGGATCGGGATGCGCGTCGGCTCCGGCCTGCACGTGGGGCTGTCCTCGGTCATCGGACGATCGTCCGGCTGGGACCAGTTCCAGCTCGGCGCCAGCGCCCTGGGGACCACGGGCCTGCTCGGTCGCCCGGGTGCAGGCTTTGGTCCGGGCACGGCCCGCCTCGAGCGCGACACGAGGCTGAGCTGACGCCATGGACCGTCTCGACATCAGCCGGCTGCATGCGACTTATCGGCTTGCCCCGTCGCAGCGTGGCGTCCGCGACCGGCTCGACCGGATCCTCGAGGAGGTCGTCGGCGATGGGCTGGACGACGCGCTCGATGCGTCCGCCGCCCTGACCGCGGACGAGGTCGTGTGTGTCCGATCGTTGACGGTCCCCGTGGTCATTCGCCTCGACATGACGGACCGCGCGGCTAGCCAGGCCTGGGGCGCGGTCGTCGTCCGGGCACTGGAGGCGGCCATCGCCCGCGGCGGCCCCGGCGTCGTCCGCTATCCGTCGCGGCACCACGCGTTCGTCGACCTCGCCGTGAGCGCGGCTCGTGATGATGTCGAGCGCACGTGGGCGTGGCGAGGGCTCGGGATCTGGCACCTGCCCGACGGCGCGGCGTCCGGCCCGACGCTCCGGGCGGTGGTGCGGGTCCTCTCGGCCGAGCCCGCCACGATCATCCCGGTCCTTCGGGCCCTCGCGGCCGAGGGGCTCGCCGAGCGGTTCATCCGCGGCATCGGCGAGGAGGGGGTGCTGGCCCTCGCCGGGGCGGCGGTCGTGGCGGCCCAGGTACCGGCGGACAGCCTGGATCAGGGTCTGGACGTCGTGACGGCCGCACGCGAGACCGCGGACCGCTTGATCGCGCGGTCGGTCCTCGGTGGACCGTCCCTGACGATCGGGGCGGCCCTCGGCTCGTCGGCCCGTCGGGCACTCGCCGTGCTGCTCCTCCTCGAGATCGATCCGGGCGTCGTTCACGGACGCGTGCGGGCGACCCAGCTCGTGGACGCGATCTCGGATCAGATCGGGGGGCGACCGGAAGCGACCGTCGACGCCGGGCGGAGGGCGGACAGCAGGCGGGGGGCGGGGGACGGAGGCCCGACCGTGGCCGCCACGACGGGGACCGGCCGGGAAGTGGCAGCGTCACCCTCACCCGCCGACATCCCAGCGGAGATCGCTCGTCCGACGGTGGCGGCGACGCACGCACGCGTCCATGGCGACACTGACAGCGCGGGTCTCCTGTATCTCGTGCGCGTGATCGGCCAGCTGGGGATCCCCGCGGAACTCGCGTCCGCCCCGGCCTACGGCCACCGTCCCGTGCGTTGGTGGCTCCACCGGATCGCGATGACCCTGGCGGCGATCCGGGCGAACGATCCGGCCGCCCTCGCCTTCGCCGGTCTGGCGCCGGATGCCCGGCCGCCCTCGGTCGACGAGCCCGACGCCACGCCAGCTGAGCGTCGGGCGGCCCGGCGGTTCGCGACGCGCATCGCCCTCGCCCTCGCCCGTCAGCTAGACCGACGGGGCGAATCGCCTCGCGCGGTCCTCGGGTCGGTGTGTGCCCGCCACGGCGAGATCGTGGCCGACCCGGGTTGGTTCGAAGTGCGGATGCCGCTCCATGCGGTCGACATCGCGATCCGTCGCGCGGGCCTGGACCTCGACCCCGGGTACGTGCCGTGGCTGGGTGTTGTTCTGAGGTTCGGCTATGGCTGACCTCGTCGCCCTCCCGGGCAGCCTGGACTGGCCACCCGTCGGACCGGACTTTGCCGGGCCATCGGCCGACGGTGCCAACGGTGCCGTCGTCGACGTCGACGTCGACCGCCGGGTGGCGGACGTGTCGCGTCGTTTGGCTCGACTGCTCGACGGCCTCCCGGGCCGCACCGACGGGCCGCTGGCGAGCGCTGCGACCCTGCTCGCCGACCTGGCCGAGACGCAGCCGGCTGCCTGGCCGGCCACCGGCGGGCTGGACCGGCTGGTCACCGGGCTGCGCTGCTCGCCGGTCGAGGTCGACCTGCTGATCCTCGCGGGCCTGCCCGACGAGCACGAAGCGCTCGCCGGCCTGTTCCGGATGCTGCATCCGCGCGGCGAACCACGGCCGACGCTCGGTCTAGCCGCGCAGCTCTTCTGCGAGGGTCCCGCCGAGCGTCCATTCCTCCTGCGGGCGGCCGAGCAGGGGCCGGCATCGAAAGCTGGCCTGATCCGGCTCGGGCCGGCCGACGGCCCGACATTCGAGCAGAGCGTCGTCCTGGCGGATGGGCTCTGGCACGCGATCCGTGGGATCGGCGAGTGGCCGGAAGGAACAGGCCATCGGCCGGGGCCAGCGGTCCGAGCAGGTCTGGACGACTGGCTCGATTCGGCCCCCGTGCGATCAGCCACGCTCGCGATCCGGGCCTCGGAGCCGCGGACCATATTCGTCACGGGCGAAGACGAGGATGCCGCCGTCGAGCGCGGTGTGGCGCTCGTCGAGCACGCGGGTGTGCCCTGGACGCGGCTGATGCCCCCGGCGCTCGATGCCGATATCGTGCGGTTGATCGCCGTCCATGCACTGGTCCGCGGCGTCACCCCCGTGGTCAGGCTCCCGGCCCCGGCAGCGGACGGCGCTACCGGCGCCCTGGCGCCGGATCTCGGGGACCACCCGAAGCCGGTCGTCCTCGCCGCCCGATCCGGGACCCGTGTGGCGTCGGGTAGCCGACCGCTGTTCCCGATCGCGATCGAACCACTCGATCCCGCTGCCCGCCGCCGGATGTGGCAGGGCCTCATGCCGTCGCTCGACCGGACGGAGGAGTCGCTCGCCGCGCGCCACGTCGTCGAACCGGCGCTCGCCGCCAGGGTGGCTGACGACGTTCGCAACATCTCGCTCCTCGAGGGGCGGGCAGGGACGCTCGCGGACCTCGTGGCCAGCATCCGGGCCCGCGCCGGCGTATCACTGACCCCGGGTGTGCGGCTCATCCGCCCGGCCGCAACCTGGAGCCAGCTCGTGCTGCCCGATCCTCGGATCGCCCAGCTGCGCGATGCGGTCGGGCGCCTCATGCACCAGGAGCAGGTCCTGGACGAATGGGGGTTCCTCCTCGGGCGCCGAGGGGCTCGCGGGGTCCGGATGCTCTTCGCCGGGCCACCGGGGACCGGCAAGACCCTGGCTGCGGAGGTCCTGGCCGCCGAGCTCGGCGTCGACCTGCTCGTCGTCGACATCGCCCGCGTCGTCTCGAAGTGGATCGGCGAGACCGAGAAGAATCTCGCCGAAGTCTTCGATACCGCAGAGCGGATGAACGGCGTGCTGCTCTTCGACGAAGCGGACGCTCTGTTCGGGAAGCGCACCGATGTCTCCGATGCCCACGACCGCTACGCGAACCTCGAAACGGCCTATCTCCTGGCCCGGCTCGAGCGGTCGGAGGGGCTGGTGATCCTCGCCACTAACCTGCGATCGAACGTCGATCCGGCGTTCACTCGCCGACTCGAGGCGGTCGTGACCTTCGAGGAGCCGGGTCTGGCGGAGCGGCTCGCGCTGTGGTCCTGCCACTTCCCGCCGGACGCGCCGCTCGCGACGGACGTCAACCTCGAAGAGCTCTCGATGCTCTTCCCGGTCGTCGGCGGGGTCATCCGGAATGCCGCGGTTGCCGCGGCGTTCCTGGCCGCCGCCGATGGCAGTCCCATCGCGAGGGAGCACGTGATCCTCGCCATCCAGCGCGAGTACGAGAAGCAGGGCCGGGCATTCCCGGCCATCCCCGGAACCACGACCGATCGCAGCGGGCATTAGGCAAGGACAGGAGGCAGTCATGGCAGCGTCAACACTCCCCGAACTCGCGGATGCCGACGCACGCTCAACGAAGGAGGGTGCGCAGCGGGCGACCAAGCGACTCGAGGTGATCCAGCAACGTATCACCGGGGCCGCCGATGACACCGAGGCCATGAACGAGAAGCTCGCCAAAGCCACCACGGAGGAGCGCGAACTCAAGGCGAACCTGGAGAAGTTCGCCACCGAGGCAGAGGCTGACGCGATCGTCGAACGACTTCGCGACCTGACGATCGAGATCCGCGGCTACCAGGCTCAGCTGCAGGAGCTCGCCGAGTCGACTGACCGCTGGCGTGGCATGTCGGCTGTCCTGCAGGAAGAAGTCCGACGGGCGACCGTCCAGGCCGCTCGGGCCGAGAAGGAGGATGCCGCGGAGAAGAAGGAGAACGCGGACGAGCCGAAGGCCGGCGAGCCGCCTCGCCCGCCGAACCGCGCCGGAATCCGGCGACTCCTCGCGGCGTCGACGCTTGGGGACGCGGTCGGCGATACGACGGCCGCATTGGCCACCGCGGAGACGCATGCGTACAAGGGCCTTCCGGCGAAGCTGGCGGATCGCGTGAGGGAGCGCGCCCGGGAGCGCCTGGCGACGACCGGTGGGCTGCGCGCCTCGATCGCGGACGTCACAGCGGCGGTCGCGGATCTCCGTCCCACATCCGAGGGCCCCGCGGGAAAGACGGCCCTCGCGCGGGCGGACTTCGAAGCGGCTGAGACCCGCGCGCGTGACTTTGTGTTCCGCGGTCGCGAACGGCTCGACGCCATTCTGGCCGTCCTCGCCACCATCAAGGCCGCCCCAGAGCTCAGCGCCGTCGACCACGACGCGATCGAGGACGCCAGCGCGGAAGCCGCGGCTGGCCTCGATCTCGAGAAGACGCTCGCTACGAAGCAGGAGGCACTCCACGCGGCGAAGGCCGCGGTCCGAAAGGCGCGGATCGCGGCGAACGCGGCCAAGCCGGACGAGGACCCCGAGCTCGATCCCGCCGTGAAGCAGGCGCAGACCAAACTCAAGGCCGCCCGGAAGGCGGTCGACGACGCGGCAGCGACGTACACGGCCGATGAGCGCGCCAAGGTCGATCGCCTGTCGGCGGCCGTCCCCGACGTTCGATGGCGGTTGATTCAGCAGCTCGAGGAGATCCGCCACGAGCTCGTGCTGTTGAAGGTCGTCAAGGCGAAGGCCCTCGCACAAGACTGGGAAACGAGCGAGACCGCGCTCGTGAGCGCGATCCTCGAGGACCGCAAGGCCGCCCGCGGCCTCGCGCTCATCCGGGCAGAGCTCGCGGTCCGGAACGCGGCCGTGCAGGCGGCGGCACCGACCGAGCAGTCCCGGATGTTCAGCGCGCTGCGCGGCGACGGGTAGGAGGGCGCCGTGTCGACGATGCTGGATCCCTGCGCGACGTCGGATTGCAACGACCCGATCGTGACGCTCCTGGGCGCCGATCCATTCACCACCCTGCGACCTCATTTCGGGATGCTGCTTGGTGTCGCCGACTTCGAGGTGCTGGACGCGAACCCTCGAGGCAAGACCCGCCTCCACAACGCCTGGCTGCACGGCGAAGGCGTCGTCTGGGGGCTGGCCGTCCAGATCGACCGCGAGGCCGGCGAGCTCGAGGTCTTCCCAGGGCTGGGGCTCGATGCTGCCGGTCGCGAGCTCTATCTCTCCGGCAAGGTCTGTCTGTCGCTGTCGCGCTGGTTCGCGGAGCACGAAGAGGAACTCGGCGGCGAGACCGTCGATGGCGTGCGGCCGATCCTGGCGCACGTCGTCATCCGGTCCAGGCCGTGTCTTGCCCGGCAAGTGCCCGCCATCGCGGACCCGTGCAACGGCGCCGAGTCGGCGACCGCCTACTCACGGATCGAGGAGAGCGTCGAGTTGCTCCTGCGGCCCGGTCCCGCGCCCGACCGGACCCTGCCCTACCACCGGCTGCGCCTGATGCGTGGCCTCGAGCCGCCCAGAACGAACGACCAGGGCGAAGTCGTCCGCGAGGATCGTGAGGTCCTCGACCGGCTTGGTCAGATCGCGACCCTGCCGATCGCCGAACAGGCGCCCGCGGCCCTCGAGGCCTTCCGCGAGTTCGCGGCCTACGACGTCATCGACCTGCGGCCGGCGCTGCAGCCCGACGAGGAGGGGGACCTGCTCTTCCCGGCCGGGGACGACGCCGAGCTCGTCCTCGCGGAGGTTCGCGGCAACTTCCGGGTCCAGGGCGATGCGTTCGTCCTCGTCGAGGGCTGGTCCGATGTCGCCGCCCGCGCCTCGCACGTCGCGACGCGGACGATCCAGGAGCTGGGGGTCGGCGGCGCGGGGAGCGCCGGCCCGGATGCCGGCGGGCCGCGCATCGACCCGGCGAGCGTCGTCCGCCAGGGCAAGAAGATCACGGTGCCCGTGACGGCGCCGCTCCATCCCGACAGCGCCAGCATCGACGCCTTCACGGTCACCGCCTTCGCGGCCGGCGGCTGGGACGAGGTGAAGATCAAGACCGTCGACTACGACGCTGCCCAGGTCGCGGTCGTCGTGACGCTGCATGCCGCACCCACCGGTGACCGGATTCGCGTGATCGCACGCGGCACCGGTCCGACCCCGTTGCTCGGTGAGGATCTCGTGCCGCTCGCAGGTCCGATCGGTGGGCCACCAGGAACCGTCGACGACGGGCACGACTTCGTGCTCATGTTGAGGAGCTAGTCATGCCGCACTCGCATAGCAACGGTGAAAACGTCGTGGTCGTCGCCGCCCAGCAAAGCGGCCTGACCATCATCCCGTCGCCGTCGCCGTTGACCAGCCTCAACTACTTCGACGGGAAGTTCCTGCGTGCGGCCGACCTCGACACGGAGAAGCGCTATATGCGCATGCTCGTCGAGCTGTCGAATCGGGGCGGTGGCAGCGGCGTCGTCCACGGGCTGGACACGACCCTCGCCGCCGGTGATGCGATCGGGCTCGGGCCTGGGATGGCGATCGACCCGGCCGGCCGAGTCCTCCTGCTCCCGACCGCGACCCAGGTCCGGATCGACGAGTTGCTCGACGCGACCAGACGTCGATCGGGCTCGACTGGCGCCAGCCAGCACCATGTCAAGGCGCTCGGCGCCTCGCTGAAGCCAGCCGTCAGCGCGGTCGGTGCCACAGCAGGCAGTCCGGTCGGCGCCGACTTCGAGGACTGCGAGGATATCGTCGAGACCCCGCCGTCGGGGATCGCCCACGCGAACGACCTGTACCTCATCAGCATCGCCCACGCCGAAGCCCTGTGCGGCCACGAGGACGTGTTCGGCCGGCTATGCGACGACAGCTGCATCACTCGCTCCGACCGCCCGTTCCGCGTAGAGGGCATCGTCGTCCGGGCCACGCCACTCCCGCTGCGAACCCAACTCATCGATACCGGCGCCATCGCCATCGACCGCCGTCACCTGCGCTCGCGCGTCGCGTCCGCCTACTTCGCCGACGACGCGCTGCGGGTCGGGTCGCTCATCAGTCGGGCCGGTCTGGCGTCCGATGCCTGGTGCCTCGGCGCCCGGCTGGAGGGCGGTGCCGACGTCCCGCTCGCGATCCTTGCCCGGTCGGGTGGGACCACCCTGTTCCTCGATGCCTGGACCGCTCGGCGCGAGCGGATGGAGGCGCCCGCTCGTCGCTACTGGGCGCAGCGGATGGCGATGCGGCCATGGGAGACCTATCTCGCCCAGATCCTGCAGTTCCAGTGCCAGCTCCACGACCTCTTCGGCGGGCAGGCCGAACCAGGCGGCGACGACGATCCGTGCCGCCCGCAGCACGCCGTGCTCGATGAAGCCGCCAAGGTGCTCGAGGACGTCGAGTCCCACTACACGCAGCTCCTGGGCGCCACGCTCAGCGCGGCGACGCCGACCATGGACGCCGCCGGAGCGACGATCGAAGTCGGGAAGCTCCCCGGCGGTCTCGCCCGGATCGCGATGCTTCGTGGTCGGATCCGGACGGCGCTCGAAGGCGCCTACAACGCGCCGACGAACCGCGTCCTGATCCAGGGCGGCATCCTCGAGGCGCCGCCGGCCGGCTATCTCCCCGTCGTTCCCGGCTCGGGCATCACCGTCAACGAGCAGGTCCGTCGGCTGATGGGCGAAGGCGTCGATCTGCGCTTCTGCGTCGTGCGCGCCGACTTCGTGCCGCACGCCCTCGAGGGAGCGCAGCACATGGAGCGGATCTCGCTGGTCGCCGGTTTGGACCACCCAGAGGCGCGACCGCGCGTCGACATCCTGGTGCCGGACGGCGAGATCGAGAAGGTCAAGGTGACGCCCACAGGCATGGGCTTCGCGACGACGGTGCGCCTGCACCTCGGCGCGCCAGATCGAGCGATCGCCGCCGCCGACAGCGACGACGCGCGGCTGATGATGCGATCTCGGTTGACGCCGGTCCCCTCGAGTGCCCTCGAGATCCAGGGCGCCGGCCGAGGCGAGATCCTCCCGAACGGCCGAATGGCATTTCACATGGCGGGTGCCACAGAGGCACGACGCAGCGTCGGTGCCGCCGAGTTCATCCACGCGATCATGGGTCGATCGGTGGACAACCGAACCGCCACCGAAGTCCTGGCGGAGACACCAACGATCTCGGAGGCGGAGCACGCCGCCGATGTCGCACGGCCGATGCTCGCGGGCCGCCTCCGAACCCTCGCCGGTTCCGCCGCCGACCACCTGCGGTCCGTCCGGATCGCCGAGACCACGCTGTCAGATGCGGCGCCGGAGCCCATCGGGGCCTTCAGTGCGGCCCTCGCGGCCGGCGAGCGGCGGGTGGTGGCGCTCTGGACATCGATGGCCATAGACGGCGACCTCCGGTCCGTCGCGCCCGGCAGCACGGTGCCTGTCCGTGGCGATTTCGCGCTGGTCACGCCGAGCCGTCTCGGTTCGACCCAGCGGTTGACGGTCCGTGGCGAGCTCCGAGTGGACGAGGCCATCGACACGGCGAACGGCCGGAAGATCGTGGGTCAGGCCTCGCTGGTCGGCACGCACCGCGACATCCGCGAAGGCGCGCTGCAACCGGCCGAGACGACCACCGAGGACTTCCGGGTCGCGATCGAACTGGACCTGCGGGCGGGGGCCCTCCAGTCGTTGACCATCCGACTCCTGCAGGATCGGTCGCGCATCGACGTGGCGGCGACCTGGACGTTCGGACCCATGTCGGTGAACGTCCGCATCGGGCGTGGCAGCGGCGACTCTCGTCACGAGATCGTGGACGCGGACGCCCTCGAAAGCGCGACCGCCCTGCTCCCCGGCAGCGTGCCGCACACCCTCGCGATGTCGGCGATCGAGCTCGTCGCGGCGTCGTTCCAGGACCCTGGCTTCCGCGACGCGGCCATCCGGGCACTCTTCGCGACACCGGAGCAGCCGCAGCAGGACCTGGTCGTCCGTGCGACCCGCGACTGGGTGCTGTTCCACCGCCGCCGCGACATCACATGCGACGTGGAGACGGAGGCGCCCGCTCTGGCCCCCCCGCGGCGCTACGCCCTGTTCCAGCGATCGGTGAAAGACCGCCGCGAGGCCGAACGCATCCGAGCGGCCCTGCTCAGTCAAGATGCCGATCAGATCCAGCGGGCCGGGCTCCGCCAGGTCGATGTCGTCGACTTCGCGGGTGGCCAGGCGGCCCTCGCGACTCCGGCCGACAGCGTGCGTGCTGACTGGACGGCCAGCGGCCCGGGCGACCGGATCCTGTACTCGTATATCGCCAGCGCCGGGCCAGGTGACGGCGACCTCCTCGCCCGGGCTCGTCTGGGCCGGCTGCTCGACGCGTTGGTCGTGGTGACCCCGCTGGACGCCGCGGCCGCGGTGGACGCCGTCGCCGGCGTGCCGACGCCGCTCGCGATCGCCGGACTCGATGGAGCCATCGTCGAGCTCACGGTCGCCGTCGCGACGACGTGCGTCCGGGTGGTCCGTCTCGACCACAAGGGCGAGGCGGAACCGCCTCGCGTCTCGGTCGCCAACGGTGTGGCGCTCGTGGAGGTCGGCCAGTCCTCGCAGATCTCGGAGTTGGGCCAGCTCACCTTCACGGAGGGCCAGTCCGATCCAGCCGCCGGCGCCGATGGCGTGCGGGACGCCTGGCAGCAATTTGGAGCCGGCCCGTCCGACCACATCGTGGTCGTCTCGGGCAGGGGTGACGACAGCGCCGGTCCACCGTCGCTTCGGAGCCAGCGGGCAGAGGCCATCGCCGAGCTGCTGCCCGTCAAGCCGCGCAAGATCCAGCTCGTCGAGGTCGAGGAGTCGCTGAAGGAGTGCCCGACCACGGTCGTGGTGATCGCGCGTCCGCCGGCCATGACCGTGGATTGCGTCCGGGTCCACTTCGTCGGCGACGCGGGCTTCGAAAAGGTGCAGGCAGCGCGGTCGATGGCCGAGCTTGAAGCGGCCCTTGCCGACCTGAGTCGACACGCGGGTGACGCCGAGTTCGAGCCGGAAGTCCCAGCCTTCATGAAGGCTCCGGCCGACATCCGGGCCGCCTGGCAGGCCTCAGGCGCGCAGCATATCGAGATCACCCACGTGTTCTCGCAAAAGGGCGACCCGCGGGCTGGGACTGCCGTGCTCCGCGAAGAGCGTGTCAAGGCCATCTTCGAAGCGACCGGGATGCCCGGGTCGGGAATCAACGACAACGTGTTCGGCGATGCCGTGTCTGGCCCGTGCGCGGTGATCGCGGTGATGTTCGTGCCAAACGTCGTTGCCACCGATTGCCACACCGTCTGGCTGGTCCGCGACCCGGACGTCTTCGAACGGCTTCTTGGGCAGGGCTCGTTGGCCGGTGTCGAGGATCTCCTGCTGCATGCGTCCGTGCAGGCCGCGATCCACATCGGTGAGGCTCGCTTCCTCGCCGAGACCGCCGACTTCCAGGACGACCCGTCGTCCCTGCGGCAACGGTTCGAGGACGAGAGTGGAGGCGTGCCCACCAGGGCCGCTGTCTGTGCGCGGACCGATGCGGCCGGTGGCCAGATGGCGCTCCAGGAAAAGCGCGGCTTCGCGATCATGGCCGCGCTCGGCGTGGGCGAAGACGTGCAGGCGCTCGAGTTCGAGGATGCGCCGACGGATGGCTGCCAAGCCCTGACGGCGCTGTTCCATCAACCGTGATCGTCATGTCGATCCCAGGCTCGACGAGTCGCCGGTAGGTCTGCCGATGGTGACCGCCATCAATGACTGGCTCGACCGACTGCCGCGCGCTCGATTCGGCGCGCGCAGCCGTGAGGTGCCGGCGTTCCGGACGATCGGGGTCGCCGGCTTCTACCTGGCCGTCCTGGTGACGATGGGGAGTGGCCTGGCGGCGGGCAGATCCCCGGTCGTGCTGGCGGTGGTGTCGGTGGCCTGCGGTCTGTCGTTCTTCGTCTGGGCGCTGGTGCGGCGGGCCGTGATCGGTCGCGAGTCATTCGTTCTGCTCGAGCACGTGTGGTTCGCGCTGGCCTGGGCAGCCGTCGTCGTGGTCGCGCTGGGCGAACCTGTGCTGGCGTACCTCGACGTAGTGGCGCTGGGTCTCTGTGCGTTCCTCGGGGTGGGGCGGATCGGCTGCCTCGTCGTGGGCTGCTGTCATGGTCAGCCTTCGATCGTGGGAATCCGATACGGACCCGAGCTCGTTGACGACGGGCTCCCGTCGTGGCTGGTCGGTGTCCGGCTGTTCCCGGTGCAGCTGGTCGAGGCGGTCGGCATCGGCGCGATCGGCCTCGTCGGTCTGGTGCTCCTCCCGTTCGCGTCCGAAGGGACGGTGTTCACCTGGTTCCTCGTCGCCTATGCCGTCTTGCGGTTCGGGATGGAGGGTCTCCGAGGCGACGATCGTGCCGAGGTGGCCGGCATGTCCGTGCCGCGCTGGATGGCACTCGCGCAGAGCGGCGTGGCGTTGGGGATCGCCGACCCGTCCCGCGCCCTCGGCCCAGCCGGCGCGTTCCTCGTAGGCCTCGTGGTGGTCACCGTGGGGCTTGCCGCGGTCTGGCGACGGCAGGGCCCGGAGCGAACGCTGACCGATCCCGCGTCGATCGACGACATTCGACGGTTCGTCGCGACATCGCCGACCCCATCGGGAAGAGAGCTCGCCACCCGGTCATATCCCAGTGGCCTTTCGGTGGCCGTTTCGCAGTCTCCTGAAGGCGATGGCTTCGTCCACGTCTCGTTCGCGCTGCCGCCCGGGCGCAGCGACCTGCGGCGACTGAGCGCCATCGCGGGGGCGATCATCCCGCGACCGGTGCCCGGCTCGGTGGTCTATGGCAAACGGGGCGTCCTCCATGTCGTCGGGCTCCGAGACCCATCCGGCGTCCCGGGCGCGACGTCCAGTACACCCCCCGCACTCGTCGTCTATCGCGATGCGGTTCGAAGCCTGCAGGGGGACGGCAATACCCGCGAGACTGATCCCGTGATGACGGAGCGGACATCTGCCGGCCGGGAGTCGTACTTCGAATCGCTTGCGGCGAACCTCCAACCGACCGGCGAGCCGCTCAATGGGACAGGTTTCGATGGCCGCCTCGGCGCCGGCTCGACCAGGTGACGCTATGGCGAGGCCGGCTCCGCAAGTGTTTCCGTTGAAGGTACCGACGGGTGGCTGCCACGCCGACGGCGAACGCGGGGAGCCGGGGGGCCCTGAGGATGCCCGAGTTCGCCCAACCTACGTGGGCCACATCGCCCTCGAAGTCACGACCGGCAGAACAGCCCGGCCAGCGCACGTCTCGGTGTCCAAGGGAGGCACTTCGGGACGATCGTCGAGGACGAAGTCACGCCCCGGACGGCCAGCTTCGACGAACGGACTTCATCACGAATGCCCTGCCGGCATCAAGGCAGCAATCACCGGTGAGATTCAGAACTTCGATTGCGAGGCTGCTTATGGATCCGGTTTCCATGCCCGTGGCGCGCGCTGCCTGGGTGGCGGCGGAACCGAAGTGGATCGCAGAGGTCGCAATCCATATGTCTAGTCGGACGCTCCGTCACGACCCGGCGCCACCCTCGATTCAGCGCGTTGAGGAGCGCTTACGCCTCTCGTCGATGGTGGGAGCGTGTGCCCGGACCGCATGCATCCGCCGGTCCTCCCGCCGGACCTTCACGGCGGTCGCCCTGATTGCGAGCGTGCGACGTGAGGTCGCTCGAGGCTTCCCAATCACCAGAGAAGCACGGCCCGAGCCGTCGTGCCGCCGATCACCGGTCGGGGGTGGCCACGCTCGCCACGCGGAGCACGCCGCGTCGCCGGGCCCGGGTGCTGCGCCCGCGACGGCTACGTGCCTCCCCAGCGTCTCCATCGCCGCCACCTGTGCTGCGCCGCGCCGCATAGCTTCACTGTGCGGGGCGGGTGAGCCCGTACGGGTACGCGTGGGGCCGTGAGCTTCGAGGCGGGTCGCCGCTCGGCTGCCCCTGAGCGCCCGGAGGCCGAGCACGCCGGCGCGTCGACGGAGCGCGCCGGTCTGCTCGCTGTGCGGTTCGCCCTCCGCGAAGCTGAGCCCCACCTCGCGGGCGCCGCCGCGGCCGGCTCCCGCGATGCGTCCGCCGCGCCGCTCGAGGCCGGCCGGGACGACGACGCGCGCCGCACGCTCCACGCGCTCGGCGACGGGCGGCCGCTCCCCAGCGGCGAGCGTGTGCGCATGGAGCGCCGGCTCGGGGCCGACCTCGGCGGGGTGCGCCTGCACACCGACGACGACGCGGCTCGCGTGGTCCACGCGCACGGCGCCAGCGCGCTGAGCGTCGGCGAGCACGTCGCGTTCGGTGCTGGCCGCTGGCGCCCGGAAACGCCAAGCGGCGACTACCTGCTCGCGCACGAGCTCGCGCACATGCGCCAGCCAGCTTGGCTGCCGCACGCCACCGCCGAGCGCGGCGCCGACGCGGCGGCATTCGGCGGCGGGGACGTCGCGCGCGCGGCACTTGCGCCGGCCCCGGCGCCGCGCCTCGCGCTCCGCCTCAACTCGTGCTTCGAGGCGCGGACGTACGAGTCCGAGGAGCAGCGCATCGAGAGCGCGATCGTCGCCTCGCTCGACGGGCACTACGGCGCGCCGATCCTGCGCCGCGAGGCGATCCGCGACGTGGACCGTGTTGCGCTGCGAGGCGCGATGGCGCGGCTCAAGCTGCGGCCGCACCCTGTCCACACGAATTACTACCGCTTCGTGCTGTGGCAGATGCGCCAGGACTTCGGCGAGCAGGAGTGGTCGAGCCTCACGTCGGCTATCGGCATCAACCCGCTCGAGGGCGCCGGCACCCCGGACCTGCCACACGAAGCCGTGGTTCTGTTCATCATGCTGAAGACCTACACCGAGCGCCACGACGAGAAGCTCGGCCACATCCTCGAGCACCTGCGCGGGGCCTCGCCCGAGCACGCGGGCATCGCCCTTGGCATGATGCGGCGCGCCTTCAACCGCGACCACGGCAACGAGCTGCACCACTTCACCGCCGAGGCGCAGAAGACCGGCACGGGGGGGGAGTACCGCGAGCTGGTGCGCTTCCTCCACTCCGGGCCCTTCGCCGCCGCGATCGCTGACGTGGACCCCGACATCGCCGCGAGGACGGAGGAGCAGCGCGCGCTCGTCGCCGCCGGCACGGTCACGGGCCTTACCGAGTCGCAGATGAAGGGGATGTTCGCCACGCGGGGGCTGGAGTTGGCGTACACGATGCTCCGAGAGAGCGAGGGGCAGCTGATCAAAGTGCTCGGCAACACGGAGGAGGGCGCGAGCACCGAGCTGACTCCGCTGCTTGACGCCGACGCCGACCGCGCGACGGCGACGATCAACCGCTTCATCAAGCCGCAGATCAAGCTCGTCACGTTCGAACAGTTCGCCGCGGCGATGCGGCCCAAGCTGCAGGCAGCCGGGCGCGACGCGGGCGACGAGGCGCTGCAGCGCATTTACAACCGCCAGCGCCAGATCGCCATTTACCAGATCAGCGCCAAGGTGCTGCGGGAGATCCGCTCCCAGCTCAAGCGCCTGAACGACAAGATCGAAGAGCACCGGGAGTGGTTCCGCACGCCGAAGATCATCGCGCACACCGACTTTCCTGCAGGCCCCGCGCCCCGATTGCGCGCCGAGCAGCGAATCCGGGAAGAGGCCGCGCGGCGCAACCGCGAGCTCAACCGGCTCATCCCGCAGCGCGACACCATCGACCAGGCGCGGAAGGACGTCGAGAGCGTGGCACCGCTGCTCGGGGGGCTCTCGGACGAGGGGCTCGATCGCCTCGTCGCGCTCAAGGGGGGCGGCGCCGAGTTCGACCAGCTTCTACGCGCGACGCTTGCCCGCATCTTCGCGAACATTGGAAAGGCGCGCGCCTACCTGCAGAGCGGCGAGGTGAGCGTGTGGCTCCTCCCACCCGTCGTGGCCGCCACGCGCCGGCAGCTCGGCATCGCCATATCGCCGGAGGGTGAGGCGCAGAAGCACTGGGCGACGGTGGTTGAGAGCGGCATGAAGGAGGCCAAGGCGCGCGAGGAACGCGTCCACGACATCCTCGAGATCTTCAATGTCGGCGCGCTCATCGTCGCACTCGGCGCCGCGGTGTTCACCGGCGGAGGCAGCATCGCGCTCTACGTCGGCGTCGCCGGCACCGGGTTAGCGATCGGCCAGTCGGTGTACGACCTGGCAAAGGCGTACGAGCAGTCCGGCGAGCAGGAGGCGATGTACGGCAGCGCGCTGACCGACGAGCTGCGGCTGAGCGAGATTCCGCCAGACTATCGCGCGATCTACCGCGCCTGGGTGGGGCTCGGCATCAACGTCGCCCTGGCCGCGCTCCACGTGCGCTCCATCGCTCGCAGCGGCAGCGCGGCGCTGCGCGGCCAGGAGGCGGCGGTGCGCGCCGAGGCGGAGCGCGTCGCGCGGCAGCTCCGCGCCTCGGGCGCCACAGCCTCGGAGGCGGACATCGTCGAGGCGATAATGCGGACGGTACGCGAGGAGGGCTGGATCGCCGGCTCCACCCGCGGCGCCACCGTCTACGAGCTGGGCACGCGGCGCGCGCTCGTGGGCGGCGGCGCGAGCTCCAGCCTTGAGGCCGGCGTCGAGAAGGGGCTCGTCGGCCAGCCGCTCCTCGGCGGCGCGAAGCTCAGCCGCGCCTCCGCGCCGGTGGCCGGCGGGCCACAGTACGTGCTCGAGGTCGCCAATCCCGGCGGCGGCGCGCCGATCCTCGTCGAGGTCGAGATGCGCGCCGCCCCCGCGGCCGCGCTCCCCGCGGGCGCGCACGGCGCCGAGAGCGGCCCGGCGCGGCTGCAGCTTACGTACGGCCAGGGGAAGTGGAAGGCGACGGTCCATTTCGACGAGCGCCTCCACCCGCGCGACGTCCCGTTCGCCGGGGGCCACGAGCTCGACGAGATCGCGAGCGTCGTGCAGCGCAACCCGAAGGGTGCCATCCCGTCGAAGATCGCCGCCGAGACGCAGGCCAACGTCTTCAAGCCGGGCCCAGTCACCGGGCCGGCGACGGGGCACGACCTCGCGCAGATCAACGAGCTGCAGCGGTTCTACGCTGAGCTGCCGCCGGTGCGCCCCACCGCCGGCTCCGCGCGCGCCGCGTACGAGGCCAGGCTCGCCCGCATCGACCGCGCCCTCGAGTCGATGGGGCTCCGCGATCCCACCGACCTCGGCCAGCGCATTACCGCGCTCAAG
This sequence comes from Chloroflexota bacterium, assembly GCA_031407755.1. Lineage (GTDB taxonomy): Bacteria > Chloroflexota > Limnocylindria > Limnocylindrales > CSP1-4 > SPCO01. The sequence goes on from JANOIS010000184.1 coordinate 38,948, forward strand.
GCCGCGGGCGTGAAGCCCGAGACCGTCGCGCTCATCGAGCAGCAGGCGTACGCGCGCCGCGAGCTCGCCGAGTTTCTGGCCGCGCAGCCTGTTGCCCGCTCCGCGGCACTGGCGCGCACCGGCTCGACGGTCATGGACGAGGATCTTGTCCGCCACCTCATGTTCGCCGAGGAGCGCAAGGCGGCCGAGTTCGTCAAGATGGGCATCCGGGGCGGCCATCACACCGGCCGGCTGCAGGCGTTCCTTGCCGCCAACCCGCAATTCGCCATCGTCGAGGACGCGGTGAAGGCCGCCGGCGGCAACACCTACCGTCGCTTCGCGCAATACCGCTGGACCAGCGGCGGCGCGCCGCCCCTCGCGCCCGAGCTGCGGCCCGGCGGCGTCAGGTTCAACGCCGCCGACTGGGAGCGCTCGCTGCAGCCCAAGACGACGGTGGACAACTTCGGCACCTTCCTCCAGCAGGGCGAGGACGCGTGGACGCAGTGGCGCATCGCCAACCCGTCGCTCGCCCGCACCGGCCGCGAGTGGGGCAGGGGGCTGGCGGGCTCGCGCCCGCCCGCCGTCTCGGCCGACGGCGTCGAATTCAGCGGCTTCTTCGAGTATCGTCCGGCCACCGCGACTGCGCCCGAGGCGTGGCGCATCGAGACATCGTTCGTGGAGGCATCGTGGTTCTGACCGCGCACGGCTTGACGCTCGCGCTGCGCGACACGCCCTTCGGCCCGCTCGTCGCGCCGCAGACGGGCGAGCTGCGTCCGCTCGAGCTGATCCTCAACCAGGCGGCCACCGGCGACTTCCCCGAGCTGGCCGACGCGCTCGCCCGCGGGACGGAGGCCGGGACGCCGTACTACCTGATCCGCCGTCCGGACCCGCGCGACGACGTCGCCGCCGCGCGCGAGCGCTGGCGCGAGCGCACCGGAGGCGAGCTCGGCGACGACGCCTACGTGCTCGCCGTGGACTTCTACGACGAGCGCCCGATGATCCCGCGCGCCGTGCTCCGCGACCTGCTCGATGAGCTGCGGCGACGCCGCGCCGACGCGCCGAAGCCGCCGGGGCCCTGGCTCTTCCGTCCCGACCCGATGGCCGACGAGCCGGCGCCCGGCGAGGGCGAGTGGCTCCGCCAGCTGGAGCGCGAGGCCGCCGAGCTCGACGCGCTCGACGCGGTCGCGGCCGCTCCCGTGGCCACGGCGGAGGCGATCGTCACCACGCTGGTGCAGCGCCGCAACCTGCTCGTCGAACTCGACGCCGCCGGCATCCTCATCGACGGCTTCGCCGAGCAGAAGGCGGCGTGGCTCGACCGCTGGGGCCTCGTCGTGCTGGCGACGTACGCGCGCGCGGCGGAGGCGCTGCACCGCTACTTCCGCAGCGCCGAGCGCCGCCAGTACGTCCCCGGCGCGGGTCCGGAGCGCATACTCGGAGCGACCGTGTCGATCGACTGGTTTCGCCGCAGACAGCCGGCGCCCGTCGGCGTGACGCCGTTCGCGTGGTGCGCCCACGCCGAGCGTGAACTGCGCGACGCAGGCACGCTCGACGGCGGGATTGGCGGCATCTTCTCGCGCGTCGGGAGCGAGTGGTGGCTCGTCCACTGGCGCCGCGACGACGGAAAGACGCCCGCAGTGGCGTCAGCGGCGCGCGAACGCCCCACTCCGAACGGACCACTCGGCTAACAACAAGGCGCGATGGCCTGCGAGGAGAGTTAGCACAGTTTGGGTAAAGGAGAGTGATTGGAGCGCTCTTGTGCTGTTCGAGCCCGGCGTGACGAACCGCGGCGCGCGGGGAATGGGCTCTCACCGTTCGCTCGAGTCGTTGAGGTGTCGTCGAAGGCCATCGAACCTCGCACATACCGCACATGCCGCTTCTGGGCGCGACCGTTCGACGTCAGACCGTAGCGCTCGACGCAGAGCGGCTTGGCCGTGTCCGACAAATCAGACGTGCATCGATGCTGGCGCGATCGGGTTGCCGGGAATCGTCACGGTGATGCCGTGCTCGTCGAACAGTCTCGCGATTAGGCGGGTGGGCCGGACGCCTAGCTCGGATTTGAGGTGGTCGCGGTACTGACGGTACTGGCGAAGCGCCTGGACGTGGTTGCCCTCCAGGAGGTACGCGCTGATGAGCGCCCGGCGGGCGCTCTCGCGGAGTGGGTCGCCCGCCACTGCCGCGAGGCCGGCTTCGATCGCATCGCCGAACCGGTCCATCGCGGTCAGGTCCCGACAGCGCTGCTCGAGTGCGTGGAGTCGGAGCTCCCGGAACGACTCGCGCTCCGGTACGACCCAGTCGTCGTACCAGCCTGGAAGCAGCTCACCCATCAGCATCAGGCCGCCGATCCGGATGTCATCGTGGTTCGACTCGCCACGCAGGAGTCCCTGCGACAGGGCGACGACGCGGTACAGGTCGACCTCGACGCGCGGGTTGAGCGCCAGGCAATCGCCGCGGGTCAGCACGATGCTCGCGCTGACGCCATTGAGCCGCCACAGCGTCGTCCGGAGGTTGCCATTCGCGCGCCGTTCGGACGTCTCTGGCCACAGGGTCCCGGCGACGAACAGGCGGTGGACCGCCGTCCGATTTAGCGCCAAGAAGGCGAGCAGCCGCTGGGTCGTGCCAGGCAGGGTCAGGAACTCGCCAGCGCACTCCAGCGAGAACGATCCGAGGAGCGAGAGCGTGGCCGCCACGGGACGCACATCAAGCCGCGAGCCCGACCCATGTGCGCTCGCCGACGGCGCCAAGATCAGGTCGATCGACACGATCCCACCCTCATCCGCAGCCTGCCTGACGGGCTAGCGCGCCACCTCGTCCGATGGGGACACCGGCTCCCCAGCCGGCGCGTCGTGCGTCGTGCGTTCGGCAAGCCACTGGCGCACCCCTTCGGCGAGGCCGGTCCAATCCACGAAGCGGCCATGGATCCCCAGGTCGACATCGATGACGGTCCCATACAGCAGCCGACCGCCGGGAGCGACGACGATGCTGACCACGACCGTCAGTTCACGGCGGTCGGCCATCGCATCCTGGCCTCCGGGCTCGAGCACGTTGCCCTCCCGTCTACCGGACGTCCCGACGATGCAGGTATACGCCCCAAGGATCAAGCCTCCCTGAACCTGGACTGGCTATCGACGCGGATCCCGCATCAGAACGATGCCTCGAGGCGCCTGTGGGCCGTGCAGGATCGACCGTCAGCTCGGGCTAAAGGAACAAAACGTGGCTCTGCGCGTTCGCATCAGGATCCGCTGAGGATCCGCTCAGAAGTCGATGAGTGATCAGACGTGGGACGGGTCCAGTCGGACCCGTTCGAACAGCGCTTCCGTCTCCGGTTCGGGCACGGCCTCGAACTCCTGTTCGAGGATCTTGCGGCACATCCGGTACTGGCGGAGGGCCTGCGATCGTTCCCCGAGACGAACGTAACTGCGCATGGCCATGCGATGCGCGTCCTCGCGGCACGGGTCGTTCGCGAGCACGTCGAGCGCGTGATCGAGGGCGGCGACGTACCGGCCGCGGGCGAATTCGTGGTCGGCCAGCCGCGAACGGGTGTGCAGGTAGCGGGCGCGCAAGCGTTCCCGTTCCACGACCTGCTGGACATCCGATCCCAACGACAGGTCTCCGGCGTAGAGCTGCGCGGCCCCGCCGTAGAAGCGGATGGCCGATTCACCGTCGCCATCTCCGGCATGCCGGTCACCTCGGTCCACGGCGGCATCGAACTCCAGGACGTCAACGGCGATTCCAGCTTGTACGTTGAGCCGGTAGATCCCGCTGTCACGGAGGACGGGGTGGTGCCCGGCCATCGCGTCGCCCAGCAGCCGGTGGAGCGAGTAGACAAGGGTGTTGAGCGATTGGTTCGCCAGCTCCACGGCGGCCGAGGGCCACATCAGGTCCGTGAGTTCATCGCGTGGGATCCCCGACCGGACGTGCAGGCCGAGGTGCCCGAGCAGCACCTGGGTCTTGCTGCCAGGTCTCACCCGTACCTGGCGGCCTGACTTGAGGAGCCGGAAGCCACCCAGCAAGCACAGCCGGATCGGGGCGCCGGTGACGGTCAGATCGACCGCCGGATCGCCGGTCATCGGGGCGCTCGGACGTCGGATCGCAGCCGTCCCGTGGGGCGGGACGGCGTCGCGTCGGCGTTCGCGCTGGGGTCGTGGGGTACTCGATTGGCGCACGTCATCGAAGACCTCTTTGAAGGTCATCCGTGTCTCACGCCACGCGCGGCCCAAGACCACGGTCTGTGGTCACTATCCCATGGTCTGTTTGCTCATCTAGAATCTAACCGGAGGACGTATCGCCGACGTCACTGTCGTGCCAGGACGATACGCATCCGTGACGGCCGCGTGTAGCGTGCGCCTCTCGCCTCCTCGATTCAACCTGCGGGGATGCCATGAATGTCCCGTGATCATGGCCCCGCAAGTCGGCTTCGCGAGCTTCCGTCTGTTGCTCGACGTACCGGCGCCTCAGCCGGGGCTCCAGTTCGATGACCACGCTCGCGCGATCGGGGACGTCATCCTCCACAGCTCTCCGCAATTCGCGATCGGCACCCTCGGCGGCTGGGGTTTCGGCAAGACGACGCGGAGGGCATCGTCGCCCGCTTCATGACGCTGGCCATCTCCCGTGTCTCGGTCTGAACGGCCGCGTCGTCGGCAGCCTCATCCAGACCGCCCTGGCCATCGCCGTCGTCATGGGCGTGACCCTGCTCATCGGGTTCCGGCCGACCACCAGCCCTGTGGCGTGGGTCGCCGTGGCTGGGGTGCTCGCGCTCACGGCGTTCGCGATCACATGGCTCTCGGTCGGACTCGACCGGCGTGCGGGCCGACGCGTTGCCTGGGCAGACCGCGTACGCCGTCGCGGTACTTCTCCCAGGCGTCCTGGCGACTGACCTCCATCGCCGAACCGATCTCGTTCCAACTCTCAGACGGCGCTCCAGCGGGGCTTGCATGGCGCAGTATTGCTGCTATGCTGCAACGCATGAAGTCGCACCTCGTTTCGGTCCAGTCGCGCGGAACGATCGCCCTGCCCCCTGATCTTCGGCGCCGCATGCACCTGGATCAGCCCAATGCCCAGGTCAGGCTGATCGAGCGCGAGGATGGCCGCGTCGAGCTGGTCCCCGTCGTCGCGATCCCGGCTGATCAGGCCTGGTTCTGGACCGATCGGTGGCAGGCGATGGAGCGCGAGGCGGATGCCGACGTCGCCGCCGGCCGCGTGACGGCGGTCGACGGTGTCGGGGAGCTGCTCTCGATCCTCGACGCCGAACCACCTGAGCGGTGAAGTTCGAGATCACGGACTCGTTCAAGGGCGACTGGAGCCGGCTCTCGGAGGGCGAGCGGCGGCTGTTCCGGGAGGTCCTCCCAACCTTCAATGCGTCGTGCGATCGCATCGTCGCGGACCCGGCTGTCAGGTTTCCGGCCTCCCTTCGGGTCAAGGATGTCGAGAACGCGCCCGGCATCCTCGAGATGACCTGGAGCTTCAGCGGGCCCGACGGCCGCGCGACATTCGAATGGGTCGCGATCGACGGCGAGCGCGGGCTTCGCTGGCGACGGATCGGCGGCCACGCCATCTTCAAGAGGGCCTGACCCACTGGCGGCTCAGGATCAGGGGCATTGATCGACGTTGTAAGCCACCTGCGATTCCTTCGATCGGGATCTGCCTGAATCCCGAGGAGGTCCGCAGCCTGCGCAACACCTGTCGGGCGCGCCAGAACACCTGTTCTATTTTGACCACGCATGCGGCCAGGCCGGACGCCAGAAGAGAACTCCGAGTCGTACTCGCATCGAACACACCCACGCTTCGAACTCCGATGCATGGAGGACGCCGCTCGCGGCCGCTCGGTTGGCCGGCGGGCGATTTGGCTGAGCGGTCACCGGTTCATCGGTACCCGACGGGCCTGGCGCCGCCTGAACCCGCACGAGCGGAGAGGGAGCGGCTGCAAGGCTCGCTCCCTCCCTGTCGTTTCCGGCGACGACGTCAGCCCTCAGTGCTGCGCTGCCGGCCCCCAGTCGATGAACCGGGGGACGATCGTCGATGACTGGTAGAGCGCGTGCAGGTCGGTCCCGTCAGGCCGGATCCGGTACATCGTGGGCACCAGGCCCGGACCCTGCAGGCGGAAGACGATCCATTGACCGTCCGGGGAGTAGCCGCCGACGTTCGCGCGGTAGCCAGCCGGGTAGTGCGTCAGGTAGCGCCAATCGCTGCCGTCGGGCCGGACCGTCACGATGTTGACCGCTTCGTCCGGTCCTGGGTCGGAGTTGTCGCTGACGACCAGGTGCTGGCCGTCCGGCGCCCAGTCGTGCTTGTAGGTCACCGAGATCGACGGCGAGATCTGGACGAGGGCGCTGCCGTCGATGTTCGCGACGAACAAGGCGCCGTCGGGCGGGCCCTTGAAGCTGATCTTCCAGCCATCCGGGGAGACGTTCGGATCGGGCCCGCCAGCGTCGGTGATGAACCGCTGGTCGGAGCCGTCGATGTTCATGCTCCAGATCTCCTCGACCTCGAGCACGAAGTCGAAGCGGGAATAGACGAGTCGAGTCCCGTCCGCGGTGTAGCTCGCGTCGTTGAGGCACGCGTCAGGATGGGACGCGATCTGGTGAAGGTTGCCGCCATCGGCATCCATCAGGGCGATCGCACACTCGTTGAGGGTGAACGCGATCCGGCGCCCGTCGGGCGACCAGTCCCCATCTGTCATTCGTCAGCGGCCTCGATCAGGATCCACGGTTGTGGTAGCATCCGTGCCATGAGGACCACCATCGACACGGCTGGGCGTTTGGTAATTCCACGCAGTCTGCGCAATCGGATCGGTCTGGCTGGTGGTGGCGAGGTGGAGATCGAGCTCGACGGCGCTGCGATCCGCATCGAGCCGGTCGCCGGCACGGAGCTCCGAGAGGACGGCGGCCTGCTGGTCATTCCGACGACAGGGACGTCCATCGACGACACGCTGGTGCGCGAGCTGATCGATGCGGACCGACACGAACGTTGATCAGCGCCAGGTCGCGCTGCTCGATACCAGCACCGCCGTCGCGCTCGTCGTCGAAGACCACGAAGCCCATGTCGCGACGCTCGCTGCGGTCCGAGGCCGCCGGCTGGGTCTGGCCGGACACGCCTGGTTCGAGACGTACTCGGTCCTGACGCGGCTGCCGGCTGGCCTTCGTCGTTCGCCGGCCGATGCCCTCCGCTTGATGGCTCGCAACTTTCCGGCATCCGGGTTTCTTGGCGAGGTGGAGGCGGCCGATCTCGGCGGGGAACTCGCCAGGCTGGGGATCTCGGGCGGTGCCGTCTACGACGCGCTCGTCGGCGCGGCCGCGAGGCAGCACCGACGCCCGCTCGTTTCCGCGGACGCGCGCGCGCGACCCGTCTACGACGCGCTCGGAGTGGATGTCGAACTCACCCCGTAGGTCGTGACCGCGTCGGACGGCACTCGTCGGATCGCGGTCTCCACGCCGCTGGGCGCGTACAACCCCGACCAGGAGGAAGTCCCGCCCAGTGCGCTGCTCAGACTCGAGTTCCACCGTCCGTGGGGATCCCATTGCTCTCCACGCCGACCGACCGACCGAAACTCACCGCTACCACCTTGCGGCGTTGGCTGCCCGCCCTCGTGCATCGGGCGCCCCGACTGGTGTCGGCCTACGTCGTCCCCGGTCGCGTCTCACCCCGATTG
>JANOIS010000211.1:0-6596 GCA_031407755.1 Chloroflexota bacterium
AGGCGCCGGGACCGCAGCGCCCTCGGCGGTAGCGTCCGGCCCTCCCGCGGGCACGTCAACGGTCACGGTCTCGGGGACCACGATCCAGATCATCGGCACCGGCAACGGGACGACCGCGGAGTTTGCCCTCCCGGCCGGCGAAGCACAGATGACGGTCTCCACCTGCCCCTCCAACGGGGTCATCCCGTTCGTCACGCTGTACGACGCCAAGGACAACAAGCTCGGGTTGATCGTCGACGCGGAATACAAGATGCGCGCGCTCCTGGGAGGCGGCTATTACCTCGCCGTCGCGGCCAACCCGGATTGCGTCTGGACGATCACGCTCACGCCGAAGTAGCGAACCTGGCGGCCGGCGCCATCAGGTCGTGGCGGGAAGCGGGAGAGTCGGCTCCACCGACAGGAGCGCGACCGTGTACGGATGGAGCGGGTCGTTAGAGCAGCGCGGCCGGTCGGCTCACCTCGGCGGCAGAACCGACGGCGACGATCCGCCATCCGCGGATGGCCAGGCTAGTGGCGACGGGCAGCGACGGATCGAAGGTCCAGAAGGGACCTCCGGCCAGGACGATGTCGGCCGGTCCGCCGCTACTCATACGGGTCAAGGTCAGCTCCTCGACCAAGTGCCTGGGCGTGGAACTCGACGAAGGCCGCCGCCAGGGCCTCTGCCGCGGTGTCGAGCCATCGACGGCCCTGATCCGGGTCGGCGAGGTCGGGGCTATCGGTGAAGCCGTCGATCGACTGCCAGAAGCCGTGGATCTCGGATCGATACGCTCCGCCGAAGGCCCGAGGATCGGTCGTGCCGGGGTCGTCCCGGTGAGGCAGCACGTCGAATGTCGCCGCAAGATCCGGTCGCATCGCCATGACGAGCGACGTCTCGAACAGGCCGGCGTGTCCGGGAAACCTGCCCCGCTCGTGCGCACCGGCCGCGCCGAGCGGCTCCCAGGCCAGTGCCCACCACGAGCTACCGGCAATCGCAACCGGTCGTGCGAGGGCCAGGTCACGTGCCACGAGGACCACGAGCTCGTGATTCCCTCCATGTCCGTTGACGATGAATATCCGCCGAAAGCCGTCGTCGACGAGGGATTCGCACAGCTGGTAGACGACGTCGTAGAACGTCTTCGTGCGCAGCGACATCGTTCCGCCGAAGGGCATGTGATGGGCGGACGATCCGTACGCTAGGGTCGGGACGACGACCACAGGAATCTGCTCCGCCGCGGTACGAGCTGCGGCGTGTGCCACCCACTCGGCGTGGAACTTGTCGGTGCCGGTCGGCAGATGCGGTCCGTGCTGTTCGGTTGCCCCGATCGGCAAGACCGCCAGTGCATCGGCCTCGGCGAGGCGCCTCAATTCCGTCCGGCTCAGCTCCTCGAAAAGAATCGAGCGTGGTGCCACGAGGTCCTCCGGCCTGCAACAATGAGATAGATGAGATATCAGATTGTAGTATCGTCGCTCGACCGGCCGCGATCAGGGCCGACATCTGAGGAGGGCCCACGGCTGGTGGCGAGTCAATTCACGGGAATCTTCGGGGTCACGGTCACGCCGTTCACCTCTGACGGTACTCGCGTCGACGAGGCCGGGGTGGGCCAGCTCGTCGATGCCCTCATCGTTGACGGGATCGAACGGATCGTCCCGTGCGGCAACACCGGAGAGTTCTTCTCGCTGACCTCTGACGAGAGGCGGCTGGTCGTCGCCCAGACGGTCCACGCAGCCCGCGGTCGTGCGGTCGTCGTAGCCGGGGTCGGTGGGTCGCCCGCCGACGCGCTCGAGCAGGCACGGGATGCCGCTCGCGCGGGCGTCGACGCCCTCATGATCCATCACCCGTCGCACCCGTACGTCACGGGTGAGGGCCTCCTGGCGTACTGTGCCGCGATGGCGGACGCCTCCGGCCTGCCGGTCATCCCGTATCTGCGGTCGCCGGCAATCGACGACACCGCGCTGCTGTCACTCGTCCGCCGGCCCGAGGTTGTCGCGATCAAGTACGCGGTGAACGATCTGCCCGCCTTTGGGCGCGCCGTCGCGATGGCAAGCGGCGAGGCTGAGGTTGCCTGGATCTGTGGCACCGCGGAGACGTGGGCACCATCGTTCTGGTCGCACGGCGCCGTCGGGTTCACGTCCGGTCTCGTCAACGTCACCGCGGGACCGTCCCTCGAGCTCCTCGACGCGCTTCGCGCGGGCGACCGCGGCCGGGTGATCCAGACGTGGTCCCGAATCCACCCGTTCGAGCAGCTTCGGGCTCGGCGCAGTGACGGTCTCAACGTGTCGACGGTCAAGGAAGCGATGCGTCAGATCGGCCGGCCGTCCGGGCCGGTGCGTCCCCCATCGAGCGAGGTCGGAGAGGCCGAGCGGGCGGAGATCGCGGCGATCCTCAGGTCGTGGAGCATGACCGGAGCCGCCGCGTGACCGAAACTGGATCGGGACTACGCGTCGGCCGAGAGCACGTCGGCTTCCACTACGAGGAGCGCGAGCCCGTCATCATCGTCGAGCCCGGTACGTGTCTGACGTTCGAGACGCTCGACGCTCGCTCGGGAGCGTTGCTCGATCGGGCCGTCGGATCGTTGTTCGAGCTCCCGAAGCCGGATCCGGCGCGGGGCAATCCCCTCACGGGGCCCGTCGCCGTCGTCGGCGCCGAGCCCGGCGATGCCCTCGTCGCAATGATCCTCGCCATCGAGCCGATCACGCCGGGGTGGGCGGGTGGCCACGCCCACGTCAACCCCCTCGCTCCCGGTCGTGTTCCGCGGCCCCTCGGCCGGATCTGTGCGGTCCGCGACGGCGTTGTCCATTTCTCCGAGCGGATCACGATCCCTGCCGTTCCGATGATCGGCTGCATCGGCACGGCGGTCCCGGGTGAACCGATCCACGCCGGTGTTCCCGGACGGCATGGCGGCAACATCGACCAGAAGGTCGTGACGGCCGGGACGACGGTCCATCTCCCCGTCTTCGTGCCCGGCGGGCTGCTCTATGTCGGCGACATCCACGCGGTGCAGGGGGACGGCGAGCTGTCGGGTGTCGGCCTCGAGATCGCGGCGGAGGTGACCATCACGATCGGGCTTCGAAAACGCGCGGCTCTCGCCTGGCCCTGGCTCGAGACGGCGGACCGGCTTGCAGTGTTGACCTCCGCGGACGATTTTCCGACGGCGCGTCGCGAGGCGGTCGAAGCGATGGTGGATCTCATGGAGCGCCGCTGGGCGATGGAGCCGGCCGAGGCGCTCGCTCTGCTGTCCGTCGCCGGCGATATCCGGATCGGCCAGGCGTTCGGGGGCGCATTGCCAATGACCGTCCGGCTCGAGATCCCACGATTCGAAGGCCTGACGCCGGGATGATCGTCGACGTCCACACCCACATCATGTGGTACCCCGAGCACGTCAGCGAGAGGTTCGCGTCTGAGGCCCTTGCCTCCAAGCTCGTCAAGCTCAGGATGTCCGGCGGCAAGGTCAACCAGGCCGCGCTCGACCTCCATTCGTATGACTCGCACCCGGACGACCATTGGAAAGCCGCTCAGGCGGCCGACAAGGTCGTCGTCTTCGGGCTGCAGGCCAGGGCATCAGGGGTGTGGGTGCCGAACGAGCTCATCGCGGAGTACGTCGCCGGTCATCCGGACAAGCTCGTCGGCTGGGCCTCGGTCGACCCGAACGAGGCCGACTGCGTCGAACAGCTCGAGCACGCCGTGACGAGCCTCGGCCTGCGCGGCCTCAAGCTCGGCCCCGCGTACCAGCACTTCGATCCGACAGACAGGCGTCACTGGCCGCTGTTCGAAAAGGCCGAGGCGCTCGGAATCCCGATCATGTGGCACCAGGGAGCGACCTTCCCGAGCCACGCTCGGCTCAGGTGGGCGTCGCCGATCCAGCTCGAGGACGTCGCGATGGACTTCCCCGACCTCCGGATGATCATCGCCCACCTCGGGCATCCGTGGGAGGAGGACGTCGTCGCGCTCATCCGGAAGGCCCCGAACGTCTATGCGGACATCAGCGCGGTCCACTATCGCCCGTGGCGCTACTGGCAGGCGATGGTGACCGCCATGGAGTACGGGGTCACCCACAAGCTCCTGCTCGCCTCAGACTACCCGTCAGCGACGATCACGGACGTGATCGACGGCCTGCGAGCGGTCAACGCACCGGTCGACGGGACCCGGCTGCCGAAGATCCCTCGCGAGATCCAGGACCAGATCATTGAGGAGAACTGGAAGGCGATGTTTCCTGAATGGGTCTCGTGATCGAGTCGATCACGGCGATTCCCGTCCGTGCGCCGCGAACGAAGCCGATGATCTCAGCGGGTGGAGCGCCCCTCCGCATGTCCGACTTCGGGATCGTCCGGATCAGGACGAGGGACGGGATCGAAGGCCTCGGTGAGATCTCGATGAACGGCGGCCGGACCGGCGCGATCCAGTGCGACGACGTCAACCGGATCCTCGGACCGCTGCTCGTCGGGCAGGACCCGACACAGATCCGACGGCACGTCGTCGCGATGGACCGAGCGATGGACGGCTCGGAGCCGGCCAAGGCCAGCCTCGAGATGGCGCTCCTCGACATCACCGGCAAGATCCGGGGACTGCCCGTCTACGAGCTTATCGGCGGAGCGGTCCACGAGCGCGTCCATCTCCGGTGGGGACTGGCCTTCGGCCCGCCCGCCGCCGGGGTCGAGGAGGCGGCAGCCTACGTCGCCAAGGGATTCCGGACGATAAAGGTGAAGATAGGACGGCCGGGAACCGGCCTTGACGAGGAGATGGTCGGCGCGGTCCGGCGCGAGCTCGGCGACGGCGTCAACATCATGGTCGATGCGAACTCCGGCTACGCCAACCCACTCCAGGCAGTCCAGGAGCTCCACCGGCTGGAGCAGCATCGGCTCCAGCTCGTCGAGCAGCCGATCCATCGGCGCCGGCTGACCGATCTCGCATTCATCCGGGCCCACCTCGAAACGCCGCTCCTGGCCGACGAGTCGATGCGCCACTGGGCCGACGCGTATGACGTTGCGCGGGCCGGGGCGGCGGACGTCCTGGCGATCTATGTCTGCGAGGCCGGCGGCATCGTTGCCGCACAGAAGGCGGCCGCGATCGCCGAGGCGGCAGGTATGCCGGTCACGATCGGGTCGCAGTGTGAGCTGGGGATCGGAACGGCCGCGATGGTCCACGCCGCGGTGACGATGCCCAACCTCGCGTACGAGAGCGACATCACCGGCCATCTGCGGTATCCGGTCGATATCATCTGCGAGACGCTCGACTACGTTGACGGGAGCGTGCGCCCACCGGACCGCCCCGGGCTCGGCGTGACCCTCAACGAGGAGATCCTTAATCGATGGCGGATGGACTCATGATCCCTGGCGATGGTCGATAGCCCGGTCGAGGGCGCGGCAGGCCGCGGGACTCCAGTCGAACCAGAGGCGGCAGGCATGGACGATGTCGCTCCGCTCTTCCGGCCCCACGAGGTCCGCTCGCTTCGCGACCGTGCCTACGACGACATTCGCGATGCCATCTTCTCGGGCGTCCTCCGACCCGGGCAGCGGATCAAGGAGCGCGACGTCGCCACGGAAATGGGGATCAGCACGACGCCGGTGAAGGAGGCGCTTCGGCGGCTCGAGCAGGAGGGATTGATCGTCAGCCGGCCCCGCAGAGGTGCGGTGGTCGGGCCGCTCGTCCTGACGCCCGAGGCCGAGATCCTCGAGCTACGCGCCGACCTCGAAGGGCTCGCCGCGCGACTCGCTGCCCGGAAGATGACTGAAGCCGAGAAGCATGCCCTGAAGCGCCAGCTGATCGAGACGGAGCGAGCGTTCCCGGCCGACGATGAGAATCTGGATGAGGTCATCGTCGCGGCAACGCTCGACTTTCACCGGATGATCCACGAAGGCAGCAAGAACCCGTTCGTGATCCGCTTCCTTGAGACCCTCGCCCCGTTCGACCGGACGATCCGCCGCCGGGCGATCCTCAACGCGCCCGAGTGGCAGCGGGACGACGAGGAGCATCGGGCGATGGTCGAGGCGATCGTTCGGGGTGACGCCGACGAGGCTGAGCGGATCATGCACGAGCATGTTCACCGGGTCATCGAGTTCGCCGACAACTAGCCCTCCGCGGCGGCGGGACGGGCGCGACGATCCCGCCCGGATAGCGCTCGAATACCGCGTGGTCGTAGAGCGGAATCGCGTGGTCCGTGGTCCTCCGGACCCGGTCATAGGCCCGGAACATCTCCTCGAAGCTCTCGTTGAGGCCGAGGGCACGGTTCCCCTCGAGGTTCTCGTAAACGAAGAACGAGTCGGAGATCGCGACGATCCCGACGGCTGTGTCGACCTCGACGACCATCGAGCTCCGATGGTGGACACCCGAATGCCAGGTTCGGAGACCCGGGCCGATCTGGTCCTCGTCGTCGAGGAGGCGGACCCGCTCCCACCAGTCGGTGACGAGGTTCACCAGGGTGGGCCGCGAGAACGCGGCCCGCGAGTCGTGGGGATGCGTGTGTGTCGTGTGGTAGTGGATCCAGCCACGTTTCGAGAAGCAGAGCTGAGCGTTTGGGAACTGGTCGAGCGTCTCGGTCGTGTACCGCACGATCGGGTTCACGATGACGTGGGTAATCTCCTCGGGCGTGACACCGGCCGCCGCGAGTGCCGGCCGCTGG
>JANOIS010000220.1:0-1673 GCA_031407755.1 Chloroflexota bacterium
GAGTGTCGCGCGGGCGAGGCGCTGGACATGCTCCAGGCGATGACCACCGGCCACGACGGCTCCCTGTCCACCGGGCATGCGAACACCCCGAAAGACATGCTGCGGCGCCTCGAGACGATGGTCCTCATGACCGGCTACAAGATGCCGCTGCGCGCGGTCCGCGAGCAGATCGCCTCGGCCGTCGATGTCATCGTCCATACCGCCCGCCTGAAGGACGGCCAGCGCAAGATCATCAACATCACCGAGGTTTACGGCATCGAGGACGACGAGATCCTGACCCAGGACATCTTCGCCTTCGTCCAGACCGACTACCGCGATGGCAAGATCCAAGGAACGCTCCAGCCGACCGGGGCCCGGCCCACCTTCATGCGCCAGTTCGAACGAGCCGGAGTGGAGCTGCCGCCCGACCAGTACGGGATCCCGCCCGAGGACCCAGACAAGCCGGACCGCCCCCTGAAGAGCCGATTCGGCGCCCGAACCTCTTCCAAGATCGAGCTCGGCGCGGTGCCCATCGGCGACGGGCGGACGGTCGTTGCCGGGGGCATGGTCTACATCTCCTCGATCGGCCCGGTTGACCCCGAGACGGGCGAGGTCGTGGGCGGGACGGTCAAGGAGCAGACCCGCCGCGCCATGGCCAATCTGCGGGAGCGCCTCGAGGGTGCCGGGAGCTCGCTCGAGAACGTCGTCTGGGCGAACTGGTCGCTCAGGGACCCGAGCGAGTTCGACGAGTTCAACGACGAGTGGAACCGCTGGTTCCCGGGTGTCGCGCCGATCGGTCAGTGCACGATCATGCCGCCGCTCCAGCGCCGCGCTGGCTTCGGGATCTCGCTTGGGGTGATCGCCACCCTCTAGAGAAGAGGGGACAGGATCGGCCGATTGTGAACGGGTCGTCCGGCGCTAGCGGTGGGCCTAGGTGTGATTCCCGGACACGTTGTTGACAGATGGGAGTCGAGCCGGGCGCCTGAACCGTGCTCCCTCCCCGGATCTTCGTCAGCGATGAACTACCGTCGTATTCGGCGACGACGTCGGCACATCCACGACCGATGCGTCCATCCTCGGGCTGGCCGATGAGACACCGCCGGAGAGCACGCCCCGAGCGATCCCGCCAGATGGCGCCAGCCAGCATCACTAGGCGCGCTATGGGCCCTTCGTGCGTCCTCGCAGCGACCACTCCTCGACCTGATCGTGCGTGAGCGTGTCGTCGTTCCGGGTGCGCGTCGGCTCCAGGAGCGCGGGCAGCCCGCCTAACGTTCTGTGGGACGACATCTGGCGGACCAGGTGTAGGCCCCGGCGGCCGGCGGGCGCGGCCAACTCGGCGGGAGACGGGCGGCGGGCGGGGGCTACGAACCACCGTCGTCTTGGGCGCGACCAACGGCCGATCCAGGCGTCGGCGGCGCCCCGCTTGAGCGTGAGGTGCTCGGCGGTCGTAGCTGACCCGATCGCGGCATACGCGGGACGTCGTCAACAACGTGTCCGGGAATCACACCTAGGCGCGGACCTCCTGGCGCATGAACAGGACGTAGGCAAGGGCAAAACAGGCGACCATCATGGCCACGAGCCCGACGACCTGCGGCCAGACCAGGATGAAGCTCTGGTCGAGCGAGAGCAGTGACGGGATACGCTGCTGGGCCTGCGTGTATCCCTCGACCGTGGCCGGCGTCGAGACCGACGTA
>JANOIS010000224.1:0-26172 GCA_031407755.1 Chloroflexota bacterium
GCCACGGTCTTCCGGTTCGAGAATCGCTACGCTGACTGTCCGTTGGATCTCGGCGGCGGCGTCGAGGGCTTCCTGTTCATGGGTTTCGATGGCGAGTCGGATGTCTTCATCGACGCCGGGTTGTTCAGGCCTGACGGCAGCGGCATCGCGATGTTCGGGATGGGCACCCTGACCGGCGGCACCATCGAGGCGACGCTCGAAGCGTTTGACCCGGATACCGGTGAGCCGCTCGGCACCGGATCGGTATCGGCGACGATCACCGCCACCGGCGAACGATTCAGCTACACCCTGACCAATGCGTCCGGCCGCAGCCGCGTGTCGGGCGACGTCTATGACGTGGCAGGGACCGTGACGTTCCCGGACGGCACCAACGGCAACCTCGATAACTGCTTCGGTGCCGACCAACGGGTCAAGGAAGTCTTCACCAACCCGCAGGGCCCCAATCCCAGCGGCAAGACGCCGCGGAACGACCTTCCGACCGGCGCGATCTCGATCGCCCCCGGCGGTCGGACGTCAACCTCCACCCGGGGCGCGACCTTGGTCGCCGAAGCGCCTTTCGAGTGCCTGGCCGACCTCCCCGTCGGCAACACCGTCTGGTACAAGATCGCCGGCACCGGCGGCACGATCACGATTGACACGGCCGGCTCCGACTACGACACGGTCGCGGCGGTGTACACCTCACCCTCAACGGGTGTTTACACCCCGGTCGAGGGCGCGTGCGTCGATGACGTCCCGCTGGTTCCGGTCGGGCGCACACTCCAGTCTGCGGTCTCCTTCGCGACGGTCGCGGGAACGACGTACTACGTGCAGATCGGTGGCTTCCCAGAGGCCGTCACGTACGGCAACCTGCGGGTCGCCGTTCGGTAGCTCATCACCGGCTCGGGCGCGGTCGGTGGCGGGGGGCCGCCGGCCGCACCCGACCTGCCTGACCCACGTGCCGGGCTCAGCCGCCGGTCGCGGCTCGCAGCTCGGCCAGCACGGCTGGATCGATCCAGCCTGCGGCCGCGGCCCTCGACTCCAGGTTGGCGACTCCCATCCAGGTCAGCAGGACGCCGTCCCAGGCTGCATCCCAGTCCGAACCGGCATCACGCGGCGTCCCGGCCCGCCCGAAGCCGGAAACGGCAGCACGAACCCTCGTGGCCAGCGCATCGTCCCGTTCCGTTGCCCATCCCGTGGCCGCGAGGCGCTCTCGCAACTCACGCGCGAGCGAGCCATCGATCGGCAGCAGGTCGTCGACGTCCGCCGAGTCGAACAGGAGCCGCCAGCTTCCCAGCAGACGTCGAAGCTCGATGACCGGGTCCGTGTGATCGTCGACTCGCAGATCGATCCATCGATCGGTGGTGCCGCCATACCCGCCGCCTGCGCGGACCACGAGCAGCGCCGCGGATTGACGGCCGCGGGCATCGCCGCCGGCGCGATCGCCGGCCAAAAGCGCCGTCACCAGCCGATCCGGCAGCGCGCCGGTCGTACCAGAGAAGGCCGCGAGCATCGCATCCACGACTTCCGGCCCGGCCAGGATGTTGCCCTGCACCGCCACGCCATCGCCGATGCGGCCGCCGGCCCATGGCAGACACCCGCTGCCGGTGTGACTCGCGGCACCACCTTGCGCATCGACGATCCCGAGCTGGCGGTCCTCCCGACCCTCGTCGGCGCCGATCAGCCGAGCAACGACCCCCTCCGCGTCTCCCCCGCCCTCGAGCGCGGCGAGACCCTCCGGGCCAAACGTGACATTGGCCAGTGCCTGGGTCGCGACAGCGCCAACCCCGGCTCGTGCCCACGGCACGACGGAGCCGACCGCCAGGAACTTCGACGCGACTGCGACCCCAAGATCGCCCGTCGCCGGATCGCGAGCGACGATAGAGAAGGTCACGACGCAGGCCGCCCCTCGAAGCCCTCGATCGCAGCAACGAAGACCGGGCCGAGCGGTGTCGGGCGTCCGACGGCGTAGTCGTAGCGGACCATCACCGACTCACTGGTGGCGACCAGCCGCGCTGCCTCACCCGCCGGACAGGCCGTCAACCGGTGCTCCAGGACAAAACTCGTCGTCCCCAGGCGAACCGCTCGGGTCTCGACGGTGACCACCTCGCCGTGGAACAGTGGGGCGCGATAGGTGATTCGCGCTTCCGCCAGGATCAGGCTCTCGGCCCCCTCGTGGCCGGGCGCGATAGGTTCTCCCGTCACGTCCGTCCAGTAGCGGATGCGGGCCATCTCGCAGTAGGTCAGGTAGACGGCGTTGTTGACGTGGCCCATCGCGTCCGTATCGGCGAAACGGACCTCGACGGTCACGAGATGAGCGAAGTCGCCGGGCAGATCGCGCGAATCCGCCGGGGTCTCGATCCGCGACCGATTCACGCCGCCGGCCGATCAAATCGAATGATCGGGAAGCCTTCGCGATCTGCGGCCACCGTCAGGCGATCGTCCAGGGACACGAACGGCAGGCTTCCCGGTTGGCCTTCCGCGGCGACGGTGGCGGCCGCAAGCTGCAGCGCATCGGCCGCCCGAAGCGGGTGGACGCGGGCGAGTCGCTCGGCGATGTCGCGCAGACGGGCCGTCGCATCGATCTCGCTCCAACCGCTGCGCAGCAGTCGCAAGGCCGCCAGCGCGTCCGATGTCCCCTCGGCATCGATCCGTGCGTCTCGTTCCGCTCGCGCGATCGCTGACGTGCACTCCACCGGTGTCCCCCACCATACGATGAGGCCGTTGTCACCGGTCAGGGTGTCATGTGCGGCCATCGACGCGGCTTCCTGGAGCAAGAGTGGGACCAGGGCAGAGCTATCCCAGAATCTCACCAGCCGGACTCCCGCTCCTCCAGCACGAGGTCCGACACGCTGGACCCGTCAAGGGTCTTCACCAGCGGTCTGGCAAGGAGCTCCCGAAAATCGCCCGACCCCCTCGTCAGGAGTCCGGCTCGCTCCAGGCGGGCAATTCGCCCTTCATCTTCGCTGGTGGTCGTCGTCGCCGGTTCCAGTCGAGCGACCGGAACACCTCGATCCGTGATGAGGATCGTCTCCCCCGCCTTCACCCGGTCCAGGAGCGCAGACAGCCCATTCTTTGCTTCGGTCACTGTGGCGCGCTTCATCTGGCTACTCTAGCCATCGCGAGTCGGCTAGTCAACCACCTCGACCACGGGCGTGCCGACCATCCCGGCTTCCGCACGCAAGACGGGCGGCGCCACACTGCGCGGATGCACGTGACCCCGATCGCCATCGTCACCCTGGCCGGACCCGATGGCCCGTTCCTGGTTGCGGCCACGCAACGAGGTGTGGTCGCGGCCGGGTGGCTCACTGGCGATGAAGCATTTCTGGCCGATCTCCGCCGGCGTCTCGGCCCCATCGAGATCGCGTCGGGCGGACCGGCGCGGGACCACCTCCGCGCAGCCATCCCCGTGATCGAAGGAGCCTTCGCCGGCCACCGGACCGACACCAAGCGGGTCGCCATCGACCTCGATGACCGTCCGCCCTTCGATCGTCGCGTGCTCAGAGCCGTCCGTCGTCTGGCATGGGGCGAGACCGCGAGTTACGGCGAGATCGCACGCCAGATCGGTTCACCGCGCGCGGCTCGGGCCGTCGGAGGAGCGCTCGGGCGCAACCCGATCTCGTTCGTCATCCCGTGCCACCGGGTCATCGCGGCGGATGGCACACTTGGCGGCTACGGCGGCCCGGACGGCGACCACGATGCCCATCTGGCTCGCAAGCGGTCCCTGTTGCTGCGCGAGGGCGTGATCGTCGCCCGCCGCGGCGGCTAGACTCGCCGCCGGAGCCACGAGGCAGTCCCACGAGCCGGCGCCGAGCGTGGCGCCGTTGGAGGTTTGATGAGCGCTGCGGCCGCGCCCGCCCCGCCGATGTTCGCGGTGTTCCGCCGGCGCGACTTCTCGCTGCTCTGGCTCGCCCAGCTGATCTCTACAGCGGGCTCGGCGCTGACCGATCTCGCCGCCGCCATCTACGTCTATCGCGTGACGGAATCGGCCCTCGCCGTGGGCCTGACCCTGATGGCCACGGCCGTCCCGAGCCTCATCGTCGGCTTGCTGGCCGGCGTTTACGTCGACCGCCACGACCGCAAGAAGATCCTCATCTGGACGTGCCTGGTCCAGGCGGTGATCGTGGCCCTGCTCGCGTTCGTGATCGGCATCGAAACGATCGCGCTGCCCGGGCTGTACGTCCTCCTGCTCCTCAACGCGGGTGTCAAGCAGTTCTTTGACCCGGCGCACGACAGTCTGATCCCGGAGATGGCGAATGACGAGGAACTCGTCTCGGCTAACGCATTCCTGTCCATCGCCTCGTTCGGCTCCACCGCGATCGGCTTTGCCGCGGCCGGTCTGCTGGCCAGCACGGTTGACCTGTACTGGGCGTTCATCATCGATGCTGCCTCGTTCGTCGTGTGTGCCCTCCTGATCATGCTCATGGGCCGCTACCCGATGCCGGCTCCGGAGGACGAGGCGAGCGTCGCGGTCGTCGTGGCCAACCTGCGCGCCGGTTTCGCCACCCTCTTCGGTACGCCGGTGATCCGGTCATTGTTCGTGGTCGGCGCGTTGATGTTCTTCTCGTTCGGCCTGTGGAACGTCCTGTTGCTGCCGTTCTCCATCCGCGAGCTTGGCGCGACCGAGTTCGAGTACGGGCTGCAGGAAGGTCTGACATCGGTCGGGTTCGTGCTCGGCTCGTTTTTCATGGCGCGCTTCTCCAGCCGGCTGGCAGAACCGATCTGGATCGTCATCGGCCTGGTCGGCATGGGTCTCGCCGGGATCGCCTACGGCCTCGCGACCTCTGTCCCGCTGGCCATCGTCCTGGTCATGGTCAGCGGCTTCTTCAACTCGCCGTCTTCCGTCGCGCGCTCCGTGCTCCTCCAGCGCAACACACCACGAGAGATGCGCGGCCGCGTGTTCTCAGCCTTCTACGTGATGCGCGACCTGATCTTCCTGCTCGGCATGGCCGGCGCGGGCCTCGCGGACATCATCGATATCCGGCTGATGATCGTCGTCGCATCCGCGCTGCTCCTGGTATCAGCGGCGTTCACGCTGGTTGCGCCGGGCATCGGCCTTGCCTCCATGCGGGCCGCAAGCCAGCGGCTGCGCGAGGCCACCGGGGTGGAGGTCCTGGCCGGGGCCGCCACGCGCCCGGCGACCCTGGCCGACTTCGACCTCATGGCAACCCGCCTCGGAACGTTCGGCCGCCTCTCCCCGGAGCAGCGATCGGCGTTCGTGCGCGATGCCACGGTCCGCGACTTCCCCGCCGGGACGCGGATCGTCACGCACGGCGATGTCGCTTCGTCCGCCTACTTCATCCTCGCCGGGACGGCGACCGCCGGCATCCCCGACGAGGGCGGGTTCCGAGGCCTGGCCACGATGGGTGTCGGCGACTTCTTCGGGGAGATCGCGGCGCTGACCGGCAGCCCGCGAACGGCCGATGTCGTGGCGTACGCGGACGTTTCGCTGATCGAGGTCCCCGCCGAGGCGCTGCGCGCGACGATGGTCGTGCCCGAGATCCAGAAGCTCGTGTTCTCGACCCTGACCTCGCGTCTGCTGCGCACCGAATCGGCCGACCTGCCTCGTCTTGCCGGGGTGGACCAGGAGGCACTGCGCGACCTGCGCACACCGCACCCGAGCGTCGAGGCGCTGCCCCGCTCGTACACGAGCGACCCTGGCTGACCTCCGGCGGCCGTGGGCTGGACTGTCCGCTACGCGACATCCAGCACGTCGGCTATGGACTTCCTGGATCGACCGCGCCGGGCTACAGTCCGCACATCGGACAACCGATACACACAGGAAGGGAAGGTCGAGATGGCCAAGCGGATGAAGCTCCCCAAGGAGGGACTGGTTCAGCCGGAGGAACGGGACTCGAGCAGGTTCATCGGCAGCGACGACGTCGAGGGCCACGGTCTGCCGACGACAGCCCCGCCGGTCGGGTTCGATCGGCGCGGACCTGGCCACGGGGGCGAGAACGCAGCGGTCCGCAGGCTCACGGACGACGGCGATGATGTCGAGGGCCATAGGCGGCGCTGATCGTCAGGCAGACTGAAGACCACTCGACATGACCGCCCGGGACCCGCCGGGCGGTCTTCGATTCAGGCGGGCTGATTCGCGGTCGCAGCCAGGAGGGCCTTGATCTCGAACGGGCTGGCGGCCGGGTGCCGCGACCGGAGTCGAGCGACCTGACCGGCCAGATGCGGCGCCGCGAATGAATTGCCGGTTGCCCGGATGCGGCCACCGTCCCGCCACGCGACGTCGACATCCACCCCATACGCTCCGAACTCGACCGGCGGAGCCGGGTTGTAGTACCAGACCTCGGGATCCGGTACATCGTGCGCGGCGACGGATAACACGGCCGCGAAGAGCGACGGGTACGACGGCCCCGGGATGTTGTTCGCGGCACACACGAGCAGCGTGTTGGCGAAGTACGCCCTGTCGGCGAGATCGTGGAACGCCGCGAACATCGCCTCGCTGCGTGACGACAGGCTGAGGTTGACGACCGCGATCCCCTGATCGATGGCCCATTCCACGGCGGCCGCGACGGCGCGGCCCTTGCCGCGATTGTCCGAACCCAGGACCCGGACGGATACCAGCTCGGCTTGTGGAGCGATCCCGGCGACGATCCCTGCACACGCGGTTCCGTGACCCACGAGATCGGTCGCCGCCGGGTCCTCCACGACCGTGGCCAGTTCGCCGTCGAACTCGACCCGGAACCGGCGGGTCAGTCGTCCGCGAAACACCGGGTGTTCGGCATCAACGCCGGAATCGATGATCGCGACGACCACGCCGGCTCCAGTCGCATCGCCGAACACGTCAGCGCGGTCCAGACGCCCGAATGGCGCCTGTCGCGCGAGTCGTCCGCGGCGCAGCTCCGAGAAGGCCTCGCTCCAGGCCGGCGGCGCCTCGGTCACGCGCGACCGTCTGACCAGCCGGGCCGACCGCCACGACCGCGGCGCCGCAGCAACGCATCGAGCCAATCGATGGCCAGCTCCAGGTCGTCCGGGTCGATCTCCCGCAGTCGGGCGATGCGATCGGCCAGACGCCAGGTCGGATCGTCGTCGTCGGTCACGAGGTCGGACGTCGCCCGGCTGACGAGGGAATCGATGGCGGCCTCGTCGAGCGAGGCGGGATCGGCAGATCGCATGAGGTCGACCAGTGCGTCGCGGAGCAGGCTCGTGGTGTTGCGGACCGCGGTGCCAGCACGCACGATCACGACCGCCTCGGCGGCGAGCGCGCCCGCGATATCGAGGTCGCGCATCGAAAAGGTCCCGTTCCGCCGGTCGAGGACCTCGAGGACACCGACGGTGCCCTGCGCGTCGACCAGCGGCGTGGCGAGCAGCGAGCGCGGCACGTAACCTGTCGCCTCCGCGAATGTCCGATCGAAGCGCGGATCCGCGGCGACATCCGCGATGGCGAGAGGCTGACCGGTCGTGAACGCATAGCCCGCGATACCGGCGGTGGCCTCGATGGCGAGGCCGATGACCGCGTTCCCGTGGGGTCCTGCGGCGGCTCGGAACACGAGCCGGTCCGAGGTGGGGTCGTGGATCGCGACGGATGCTGCCTCGGCGTCGAGCACCATGGCCGCAGTTCGGGCGACGGCCGCCAGGAGCAGCGCATCGTTCGTGGTCGGAGCGAGTCGTTCATTCGCCTCGATCCGTCGCGCTACGGCGTCCAGCAGCGCGACCACGGCAGACTGGATGCGCGGATCGTCGCTCATCGACATGCAGCGTGGGCGAGGCGAGCCGCAGCCGGGGACCAGCGCTCGACGCCACAGTCACGCAGCGCGGCGGGGCCGATAACGGTGTCGTTTTCGGCGAGGTCCATGAGCTGCCATCGTACGCGGCGGCGCGACCGCGTGACGACGAAAGTCCGGTGCACGAACGCACCATGGGAAGCGTGTCCGCTGATTGACAACAATGCGGAGACAGGACGAAGGTACTATCTGCCGGTAGCACTATATCCGCACCAGTCCGCCCGATAGGTGGAGGGGAGAGATCATGATCGAATCTGGCTGGATCGAACGACGACGTCGGCGGACGATGGCGGCGAAGTTGGCTGCCCTTGTCTCGGCATCGGCCATCGTGTTGGCGCTCGGCATGACGGCGAATGCGGCGACGACGACCAAGCCCTACACGACGGCCTGGGTGTCCGGCGCCGTCCCGGTCTCCAACCCACCCAACGAGATCGGGGCTAGTGGCGGCAACGCCACGCTCAAGCTGCGCATCACCAACAACGCCAACCCTCAGTCACTCGGGTCTGCGAATATCACCCCGCCCGCCGGCTACACGCTGACCAGTGGCTCGATCCCGGTCGGGAACGCCACCAAGGTCGGCAATACCCTGCAGCTCCGCGACCTCAACCTCGCGCCGTCGGCCTCCCGCGACGTGACCATCAACGTGAGTACGCCGTGCCTCGCCGATGGCCCTGCGCAGGCGTGGAGCCTCATCGTCAAGCAAGCCAACAGTTTCAGCGGACCGCCCGGCAACGACTTCGTCCGCGCGGTTGGTACGGTGGCCCCATCCTCGTATATCACCGGAACGGCGTGCGTGCTCGTCTTCACCAACCAGCCGAACACGACCCGAACCGGGTCGCTGATCAAGGACGGATTCGACAGCACGGGCAACGCCGTCAAGGTCGAGATTCGCGACCCGATCACCGATGCTGTCGTGATCTCGGGTGCCGCGGTGACGCTCAGCCCAGCCCATAACCCCGCCGGCGGTGCTCTGGTGGGTGGTGCGGTCAACGCGATCAACGGCGTCGCCACCTTCCCCGCCCTGTCCCTGAACAGGCCAGGACCGTACACGCTGCAGGCCAGCAGCCCAGCCGCCTCGAATACCCCGGTGTCAGAACAGTTCATGGTGTCGGACACGATCGAGACATGCTCCGGCACCGGCTGCAGCTTCCCCCTCACTCAGGGTGCAAACACGTACACGACGACGCCGAAACGAGGCACAAGCGGCGCGACGTACGTCGCTTCGATCAACCTTCCTGGCCTGAGGATCTCGTGCGACTTCGCCCCGTTCGACTACCCTGATTCGCGTCAGCCGAACAGCGTCTGGTACGTCTACGACGATGGCAACACCGCCTCGGTCAAGACGAACGTGATCGTCATCGATAAGACGATCGTCCAGGAGACGGCCGAAAACGGCGCATCCTTCTACCGGGTTTGTTACACGTCTCCAGTTCCGTTCGCGGCCCGCAACGGTGCTCTGGCTCCGGTAGACCCGTGGCCGGACGGTCCGAACGCGTACTTCGGAACCACGGCCGAAACGCAGTGGTACACGGGGCTACTCCCTGACTGCAGTGGGAAGAACCCGGTCGCCCCGTGTGTCCTGAGCTGGACCGGCGCCGGCGCCGGCAATCGGGTCGGCACGTTCCTCACGCCTGCCGGTGACCCCGGCTACAAGTAGTCGTCCCGCCGGACACGACCGGAGGTTCGGGCCAGCGACCTGACCGACGGTGCCGCCCGGGCATCCCTGGGCGGCACCGTCTTGGGGCCGACCCAACCGGCGGCGCTGCGGGCACCCTACCGTAGACTGCTCCGATGACGGTCTGCCCCACCTGCGGCGCCGACAACCCGAAACACTCCCGTTCATGCGGGCAGTGCGGGGTGCAGCTCGGCGCCGAACGTGGCTCAGCAGAGACCCGGCACGTCGTCACGGTCGTCACGTCGGACCTCAAGGGTTCGACCAGTCTTGGTGAGCGGCTCGATCCGGAGTCGTTGCGCGAGGTTCTGACCCGCTACTTCGACGAGATGCGGGCGGTGCTCGAAGCGCACGGCGGCACGATCGAGAAGATCATCGGCGACGCGATCATCGCCGTCTTCGGGCTGCCTGCTCAGCGTGACGATGACGCCCTTCGGGCCGTCGCTGCGGCCGCGGACACGCTGCGCGTGCTGGCCGATCTGAATGACGCGCTGGACGCGACGTGGGGTGTCCGTCTGGTGACCCGGACCGGCGTCGCCACGGGCGATGTGGTCGTCGGCGAGGCCTCCTACGGCCAGCACGTCCTGACCGGCCCCGCCCTCCAGCTCGCGACCGCCATGGAGCAGAACGCCCCGGCCATGGAGGTCCTCGTTCACGAGTCGACGCACCGGCTCGTGGCGGAGTCGGTGGAGGTCGAGCAGGTCGAACCGTTCATCCCGAAGGGCATGGACGATCCGGTGACAGCCTACCGCCTGGTGACCGTCCACCCTGGATCTGGATCTGCGACGTCGCCCTCTCACGAATCAGGTTTGGCCTCCGGGATCGCGACGGCCCGCGAGAGCCGCAAGACGGTCACGCTCGTCTTCGCCGACCCACGACCGATGGCCGTCAACGGGGTCCAACCTACGCCTGAGGCGCTCCGGGACGTGATGTCCAGCTACTTCGAGGCGATGCAGGCGATCCTCGAACGCCACGGGGGGACGGTCGAGAAGTTCATCGGTGACGCCGTCATGGCCGTGTACGGGTTGCCCATTCGTCACGAGGACGATGCGATTCGCGCCATCCGCGCCGCCGCGGAGATGCAGGCGGCGCTCCCAGCGTTGAATGAAGCCTTCCGCAAACGATGGGACATCGAGCTTCGCAACCACATCGGGATCAACACCGGTGAGGTGATCACGGGGGACGCCACGACCGGCCAGCGCCTTGTCACGGGGGACGCGGTCAATACCGCGGCCCGACTCGAGCAGGCGGCCGGGGCGGCCGAGATCATTCTCGGGGATCTCACCTACCGTCTTGCGCGCGACCACATCGAGGTAGAGGTGATCCCGCCGCTCACCCTCAAAGGCAAGGCCGAGCCCGTATCGGCCTATCGGCTCATCCGTGTGCGTGATGGGCCGGCCGGGACCGATACGGACGCGCCGCCGTTCGTTGGGCGGGAGGCGGAGACGAGCCGCCTGTCGGAAACCCTGTCAGACGCCGACGACCACAAGCACGCTCGGCTGCTGACCATCGTGGGTGACGCCGGTGTCGGCAAATCAAGGCTGATCAAGGAGTTCGCGACAGCTGTATCGCGGGACGCTCGGGTCGTCGCGGGACGGTGCCTGCCGTACGGCGATGGCATCACATTCTGGCCGCTCGCGGAGATCGTGCGGGACGCCGCCGGCATCGCGTCGGACGACGCCGTGGAGACCGCGACCGAGAAGATCCATCGGCTCCTCGTCGGGACGAATCTGGACGGCGATGCTCGCGCGGAGGTGGCTGACAGGATCGCGGCCGCGATCGGTCTCGCACAGGCCCAGTTCTCCGTCGCCGAACTTTTTTGGGGAGCCCGCAAGTTTCTCGAGTCTCTGGCGCAGGAACGGCCGCTCGTGATGATCGTCGACGACATCCACTCAGCGGTGCCGACGTTTCTCGACCTTCTCGACTACCTGGTCGAAACGGTCGAGGGAGTCTCGATCCTCCTCCTGTGCTCCGCCCGGCGTGAACTTGTGGATCGGCATACCGAATGGGCCGAGCGGCACGCTGAGATACTGATTTTCCTCGAGCCGCTGTCCGACAGCGACACCGGCCGGATGATCGGTGAGATCCTCGGCCAGACTGGACTCGACACGGCGATCGTTGGCCGCGTCGTCGCTGCGGCCGAGGGAAACCCTCTCTTCGTCGAGCAGATGGTGTCGATGCTCGTCGACAACGGAACGCTGCAACGCGAAGGCGAACGGTGGGTGGCCACGGGCGCTGCAGGGGACATCGTCGTCCCGCCGACGATCCACGCCCTCCTGGCCGCCCGCCTCGACGACCTCGGCGAGGACGAACGCGCGGTCGTCGAACCGGCGTCCATCGTCGGCCTCTTCTTCGCCCAGGCCGCCGTAGAGGATCTCATCGGGGCTGCGCGCCGATCGTCGGTTCCCGATCACCTCAAGACCCTCGCCCACAAACAGTTCGTGCGACCCGAAACGCTGGACGACGACGACGCCTACCGGTTTGGCCACCAACTCATCCGGGACACCGTGTACGGGAGCCTGCTCAAGCGCGAGCGCGTCGTCTTCCACGAGCGGTTCGTCGACTGGGCGGACGAGATCAACCGGCAGCGCGGCCGCGAGACCGAATTCGAGGAGATCCTCGGGTACCACCTTGAGCAGGCCCATCGGTATCGCCGCGATCTAGGACCGCTCGGCGAGCACGGATCGGCGGTCGGGATCCGTGCCTCGACGCGTCTGGCATCCGCCGGCCGGCGCTCCCTTGCGCGAGGCGATTTTCCGGCGGCGGCCAACCTGCTGAAGCGCGCGGCGAGCCTGCTCGACGACCACCATCCGGAAAAGCCCCGGCTGCTACTCGCCGCCGGCGAGGCCTTCATGGAGATCGGGGAATTCGCGGCGTCGGACGCGAGCCTGGTGTCGGCGGTGGGCAAGGCAGCGACGCAAGGCGATGTCGCGGTCCAGACGACGGCCGAGCTGGTGCGGTTGCAGCTCCAGTTCCGATTCGAGGCTTCGACCTCCGTCGAGGCGGTGTTGGAGCAGACTCGGGCAGGCATCGATGCGCTGGAGACGCTCGACGATCCGTCCGGCCTTGCGCGCGCATGGCGCCTCCTCGAGATGGTCCACGGGACAGGCGGCCGATACGGGGCGGCCGCCGAAGCGAATCAGCGGGCGATCGAACAGGCGCGGCGGGCGGGCGACCGGGTGATGGAGCTTCGACTGCTCGCATCAACGGCCATGGGTGCCCTATACGGGCCGACCCCTGTTCAGGCGGGGGTTGTCCGGTGTGAGGACGTTCTCCAACTCGTCGAGGGTGACCGACGGGCCCAGGCGGTCACCATCTCTGCGCTCGCCCAGCTGCGCGCGATGAACGGCGATTTTAGGCTTGCCCGAGAGGACTATCGGCGCGGCCGTGCGATCCTCGAGGAGCTCGGTCTGCGCTTCGACGCCGCCACGATGTCCATCTACTCGGGTCCAGCCGAGTTGATGGCCGGCGACCCCGTAGCCGCCGAGGCCGAGCTGAAGAAGGATTACGGCGCGCTCGACGCGATGGGCGAGCGGAACTACATCTCCACGATCGCCGGGCTCCTCGCCGAGGCGCTGTACCGGCAGGGCCGATTCGGGGAGGCGGCCGGGTTCGTCGCGTTCTGTCAGGAGGTCGCGGCCCCATCCGACGTCTACTCGCAATACCTGTGGCGGGGGATACGAGGGAAGCTGCTGGCACGTGACGGTGCCGCGGACGAGGGCATCGGACTGGCGACATCGGGCGTGCTGGAGTCTCGCGAGTCCGATGATATCGATGGTCAGGGAAACGCCTTGGTATTCCTGGCGGAAGCGCAAGTCGCGGCCGGACGGCACGAGGACGCCTCACGATCGGCCGAGGCGGCAGCCCGCCTCTTTTCGGCCAAGGGCAACGTCGTTTCCGCCGAAAGGGCGGGCAGCCTCGTCACGTTGGCCGGCGTCGCGGTCCCGGCCACTCGATCGGCCCACCGACTCAAGAGGTAGGCGGTCGGCGCTCGAGTCGGTCAGCCACGTGGGATCGGGCGCATCGGATAGACCCCGATCACGACGGGGGTTCGCGGATCCAGCGACAACTCGTAACCGATCTCCCCGCCGCGCAACAGCTCACCCAGGAGCGACCCCTCGCGCCATGGCAGGCCGACGTAGATGTGGCCATCGGCGACGCGGACCTGGGTGACGTCGTCGTCACCGCCATCGATCGCGAAGCGCCGCCGCAGCTCGTGCATCGGGATGTACGGGCGGCTCTTGATGAAGCGGCGGAGTTGGGGGGCGGTACAGCCGTTGGAGCGATCCGCAAACCCGTTGTGGGGCGCAGGTCCGTTGTGTGGCGCAGGTCCGTTGTGTGGCACGTCGCGCGCTGGCCGCGCAACCGTCGGCCTGACGACCTCCGGCCTGCCATCCGGGAGATCGACCGGACGCGCCGGTTCGTGCGAATCTGACCTCGACGGCGAGGGGGACGCATCGACCGAGATCGGAGGCGGAGGTGGCGACACATTCGATTCACCGGCCGACGGGCGCAGAACGTCCGGGCGATGACGACCGCCCTGATGGGAGCGGCCGTGATGGCGCCTGCTCATCGGTCCTGGTGGCCGGGATGGGCATCCCGACTGGGTGATCCGGCGATCGACGGTCGCCGCGTCTTGGTGGGCATCGAATCTCAACGATCGGTGAACGGGCCGCTCGGAGACGGCCGTCGCCCGATGATACCGCAGGTGCCGTCGAACCCCAGCCGGCGTCGCCCGGCGCGCCTAGCCGTCGACGATGAACAGCTCGCGGGGCGCCTCGTTGAGCGCGATCGGCCCGTCCGGTCCGCACACGACGATGTCCTCGATACGCGCGCCGTAGTCGCCGGCGAGATAGATACCGGGCTCGACGCTGAACGCCATCCCGGGTCGCAGCCGCAGATCGTTGCCCGCCACGAGGTACGGATCCTCGTGACCCTCCAGCCCGATGCCGTGGCCGGTCCGATGAAAGAATGCCTCGCCGTAGCCCTCATCGGTGATCGGTCGGCGCGCAGCGGCATCGATCGATTCGCAGGCGACGCCGGGGCGAACGGCGCGCGTCGCGGCGGCCTGGGCGTGGTACAGGACGTGGTACAGGTGGCGGAACCGCTCGTCGGGGCCGCTAGCCGGATCGCCGCCAGTGACCCACAGCGTCCGCGTGATGTCGGAGCCGTAGCCACCGAGCGTGCCGCCGATATCGAGCACGATCGGTTCACCGGCGCGGATGACCCGCTCGGAGGCGTCGTGATGCGGCGAGGCGGCGTTCGGACCGGACGCCACGATCGCAAAATGGGCCGCTTCGTGTCCCTCGTCGATCAGCCGCTCGCGGACCTCGCGGGCGACGTCCGCCTCCGTGCGCCCGACCAGCCGGCCGGCAGCGATCTGGATCACGACCCGGTCAGCGGCCTGGGCCGCGAGACGCAGCAGGGCGATCTCGTCGTCGTCCTTGACCATCCGCAACTCGCGCATGACGGGTGAGGCGAGGCTGAACCGCGCGCCCGCACCTGCGGCCGTCTGCAGGCGCAGCACGTGCATCGCGAGCATCGTGTCCGAGACGGCCACCCTGACCGCGTTGAACCCCTCGACCGCCAGGGCGTACGGATCGTCGGTCTCGTCCCACGTCACGATCTGCACCGGCGTTCGGAGGCCAGACTCGGCGGCGCCGCGCTCCAGACGAGGGACGACGAGCACGGGATCGCGACCAGGGGCGAGGACCAGCAGCGTCAGCCGCTCGAGCGGCATCGCCTCGTACCCGGTGAGATAGCGCAGGTCCGCGCCCACGCCGATGAGCAGGGCATCGAGACCCGTGGCGGCTGTCCCCCGGACCGCCCTGACGAGTCTCTCCGCGTAACGAGAGCCTGGGATGACCGGGCGGTCGGCGAGGGTCACGGACGCACGTCCGCGTTGGCAGCCGCAGCCGTAACGCGCTCCATCCAGGCCGAGATCGTCGCCGGGCCATCCTCGAACAGCTTGCGATAGGCCAGGACGCGATCGGCGCCGCGGGCCAGGGCCCGTTTGCGTTCATCGACATCATCGTGCTGTCCGACGGCCAGGACATGTGCCCCGGCTGACACCGCGCGCTCGATGGCCTCCAGCGGGTCGTAGGCGCGGGCGGTCAGGTCGATGATGGCGAAATCGGCGCCGGCGAGCGCCAGCTCGAAATCGATGGCGTTCTTCGCGCGCGCCGGCTCGGCGCCGGCCGCCTCGACGGCGCGCGCCAGGCGGTCCCCCCAGATCAGGTCCTGGGCCAGGACCACGACACGGCGCATGTCAGTCGAGCATCTCGGCGAGATGATGGAAGACATCGTGGGCAGTGATGACGCCGGTCGGGCGGCCGTCCTCGACGATCGGGATATGGCGGAATCCACCGACGGCCATCTTGTGGATCGCGACAGCGATCGGATCGTCATGCTGGAGAACGACCGGGTCCGGCGTCATGACGTCGCGCACATGGAACGAGGCGAGACGCCGGCCGGCCGCGCGCACGACGGCGTCGCGGTCCGTGAAGATGCCCACCAGGCGGTCGTCGCGGCAGACGAGGACGCAGTCCGCCCCCGCCTCGTGCATCCGGGCGATGACCACGTCGAGCGGGGTGTCCGGGCTGACCGTGATCGGTGGTGGGGCGCCCAGGTCATCGAGATGCTCACCCATGAGCCGACCCTTGAACGACGGCGCCTGTTGCGGGACGTCGTGGCCAAAGATGTCCGCGCCGCAGTTGTCGCAGATGTCCGCGCCACTCAGGTTGTCAAAGCCGCAGGCCGGACAAAGCATGCCGCCGGTGCCGGCTTCCTGGCCTGCGACGATCCCGTCCGCACCGGCGTCTACTCGACGGTCCACGTCTCACCACCATGGAGGACCTTGTCCAAATCGCCAACGCCGGACGCCGCGACCGCGGCCGCCAGCTGATCTTCGATCAGGCGGTCGTGGGTCGGCCGGCTGGTCGAGCGCAGGACACCGACCGGGACCGGGAACTCCGGCCAGAACATGCGTGACAGCATGAGCGCGAGATAGGGCTCATCGGCGTGTTCGTCGTGAACCAGCAGGTCCGCCTCCGTCACGCCGTCCTGGCCGATGGTGACGACCTCCGGCTGCAGGCCGCGCAGGCGGATGCCCTTATCGCGGTCTTTGCCGTAGATCATCGGCTTGCCGTCCTCCAGGACGAGCATCCGGTCCTCGCGAACATCGCGGTCCGTGAAATCGCGCCATGCGCCGTCGTTGAAGATGTTGCAGTTCTGGAGGACCTCGACGAACGAGGAGCCCTTGTGTCGGCCGGCCCGCTCCAGCGTGTGCTGGAGATGCTCCGTGTGGGTGTCGACCGAGCGGGCCACGAAGGAGGCCTCCGCGGCGAGGGCGATGGTCAGCGGCATGATCGGCGTATCCACGGAGCCCATCGGGGTCGACTTGGTGCGCTTGCCGAACTCGGAGGTGGGGCTGGCCTGGCCCTTGGTCAGCCCGTAGATCCGGTTGTTGAACATCACGAGGTTGATGTCCACGTTGCGCCGCATCGAGTGGATGACGTGATTGCCGCCGATGGACAGCGCGTCACCGTCGCCGGTGATGACCCAGACCATGAGCTCCGGCCGCGCCGCCTTGAGGCCGGTGGCCAGGGTCGGCGCACGGCCGTGGATGGTGTGAAACCCGTAGGTGTTCATGTAGTACGGCAACCGCCCGGAGCAGCCGATCCCGCTGATGAACACGATGTCTTCGCGCTTGTATCCGAAGTCCGGCATCACCTTCTGGGTCTGGGCCAGGATCGAGTAGTCACCGCAGCCCGGGCACCAGCGGACTTCCTGGTCCGAGACGAAGTCCTTGCGCGTGAGCGCGATGACCTGCTGGTTCTCCGGGCTGATCGGGGGCTGGGTGGGCACGGCCGGGGCGCCGTGGCCGTTGGTATCGGTGGTCATGTCAGTCAGGCCTCCGCCAGCACGCGTTCCGCCTCGGCGACGATCTCCGCGATGCGGAATGGTTTGCCACGGACGCGATCGTAGCCGACCGCATCGATCAGGTAGCGGGCGCGGATGAGCATCAACAGCTGTCCCAGATTGACCTCCGGGATGAGGACCCGGCGGTAGGCCCGCAGCACCGCTTCCGTGTTGGCCGGGAACGGGTTGAGGTGGCGGAGGTGGGCGTGGGCCACGGACTGCCCGTTGGCCTGAAGGCGCTCCGCGGCGGAGCGGATGGCGCCGTAGGTCGATCCCCAGCCGAGGATCAGCAGCTCGCCGCGCTCGGGCCCGTGGACCTCGAGTGGGGCGATATCGCGGGCGATGCCAGCGACCTTGGCCTGCCGCAGGAGCTGCATCTTGTGGTGGTTGTCCGGGTCGTAACTGACGTTGCCACTGCCATCCGCCTTCTCGAGGCCACCGATCCGGTGCTCCAGGCCTGCCGTGCCGGGCACGGCCCACGGACGGGCGAGCGTCTCGGGGTCGCGCAGGTAGGGCTGAAATGGGCCCTCGCCCTTGATCGCGTTGTTGACACCGATCGACGGCAGGTCCGCGATGGACGGGATCAGCCACGGCTCCGAACCGGTTGCCAGGAACGCATCCGAGAGGTACACGACCGGGGTCATGTATTTGAGCGCGAGACGGACGGCCTCGATGGCGAGGTCGAAGCATTCGCCCGGTGTGGCCGGCGCGATGACGGGCAGCGGCGAGTCCGAGTTACGCCCGAACATCACCTGCAGCAGGTCCGCCTGCTCATTCTTGGTCGGCATACCGGTCGAGGGTCCTGCCCGTTGGACATCGATGACGACAAGCGGCAGCTCGACCATGACCGCCAGGCCCATCGCCTCGGTCTTGAGGGCGATGCCGGGGCCGGAGGAAGCGGTCATGCCGAGGGCACCGCCGTAGCTCGCGCCGATGGCCGCGCCGATGGCCGCGATCTCGTCCTCCGCCTGGAACGTCTTGACCCCGAACGCCTTGTAACCGGATAGCTGATGGAGGATGTCGCTGGCGGGCGTGATCGGATACGAGCCGTAAAACAGCTGGCGGTCGGCGAGTTTGCTGGCGACCAGGAAGCCGAGAGCCGTCGCCTCGTTGCCGGTGATATTGCGGTAGGTGCCGGCCGGCAGCCTGGCCGGCTTGACCCGGTAGTGGGTGTGGAACATCTCGGTCGTCTCGCCGAAGGCGTAGCCGGCCTTGAGTGCCCGCTTGTTGGCCTCCGCGGTCACCGGACGGGCGCCGAACTTCGAATCGATCCAGCCGATCGTCGGATCCATGCTTCGTTCGTACAGCCAGAACATGATCCCGAGGGCGAAGAAGTTCTTGGTCAGATCCTTCTGCTTGCTGGTCATCTCAAGCCCCTCGAGCGAACGCTCGTTGAGGCTCGAGATCGGGATCTCGAAGGTGGTGTACGGCTTGAGCGAGCCGTCCGTGAGCGGGTTCGACGAATACGCCGCCTTGTTGAGGTTGGCCTGGCTGAAGGCGTCGCTGTTGACGATGAGCGCACCGCCCGGTGGCAGGTCGCCGATATTCGTCTTCAGCGCCGCCGGATTCATCGCGACCAGGACGTCCGGCTCGTCACCCGGGGTGTGGATATCCGTGGAGCTGAAGCTGATCTGGAAGCCACTCACCCCAGGGAGCGAGCCGGCGGGGGCGCGGATCTCCGCGGGGAAGTCCGGCAATGTGCTGATGTCATTGCCGAACACGGCAGCGGTCCGGGTGAACTGGGTGCCGGTCAGCTGCATCCCGTCGCCGGAATCGCCGGCGAAGCGGATCGTGACCCGCTCCAGCTCCTGGGTCGGCAGTTCAGTGCCAGGCTCCCGGGTGATCGTCACGCCCCTTCCGACTCTTTCATGCGCTGGTGTGGCCGAGGCGGGAGGTTGAGGAGTTCTTCCGGAAACGACTCGGCGAGGTACTTGATGATGTCGTTCTGGCGGACGACCCCGACGAGGATGCCGGCGGCATCGACGAGCGGGACGTTGCGGTAGCGACCGGTCTGCATGAGCTCGATGGCGTCGCGGATCGTCTGGTCAAGATCGAGCGTTTTCGGTTCGGTGGTCATCAGTGCCTCGACGGGCTGACCCAGGTCCATATGGCCGGCCACGATCCGCCCGAAGACGTCGCGCTCGGTGAGGACGCCCAGGAGGCGGCCCTTCGTATCACATACGAAGACCGAATCGCCGGTCCCGCTGCGCTGGATGGTGCGTACGCATTCGCTCAGGGTCGTGCCGGGCGGCACGGTCACGGGCTGGCGTCGGCTGAGGACGCGCAGTCGTTCGTCGGTGAGTGATGGGACGCGACGGGCGACTGCGCCTTCGGAGTAGTCGGTCACAGCAAGGATTGTAGTGCGTCTCCCGAGACAGGGCGGCTGTGCGAGCGTGGCGACCATATGGGTCGACGGCGCGTCCCCTCGTGCGGTGGCGGTTCAGTGTCGGGCCGCGCTGGCCTGGGCCGCGCCTCTCCCCGGGGCGCCGCCATTCCAGCCGAGCTGGTGCAACCGACGTGGCACACGGTCGATGTCCCGGATCGGGGGGTCGGCGTGGCTCCAAAGTCAGGTCAACGACCCAAGATTCCCGGTGGACTGGTGTGAGCGACATGCGTAGGCCCCGGACGGACCCCCGGCCGCCACCGGATGTCGCTTGTCCCAGCGTGGCTGGAATTGCCGGCCCCAGTGAACCGGACCGGGTGGAACTATCCGCGTCCGGCGGCGGTGAGCATCGCCGTCGCGCCGTTGCTGACGAATGCTCCCTCAGAACCCAGCCCGATGAACCGGTAGCCAAGCTCGAGGTGCCGTGGCAGCGCGGCCGCGTCGTAGATGAGGATACCCGCGGCCTTGCCGTGCCGTGACGCCGCGGCAGCGACGGACCCAAGAGCCGCGAGGTACGTCGCCGAGTCGAACTGACCGGGTACGCCCAAAGCGTGCGAGAGGTCCGCGGGTCCCACGAACAGCACGTCCACCTCCGGGAGCGCGGCGATCTCGTCCGCCGCACTGACCAGGGCCGGGTTCTCGATCTGGACGATGCCCACGATGCGCTCGTTGACGACCCGAGCCACGTCAGCGTGCCCCAAGGCTCCCATACCGGCACCACGCGTACGCAGCGCGATTCCCCGCTGCCCGACCGGCGGGTAGCGCAGGTAGCCGACCGCCTCGCGAACCGCCTCGATCGACTGGAGCTGCGGCAGCATGACCCCGGCCGCTCCCAGGTCCAGGGCGCGACCCACCCGCAGCCGCTCAGCCGACTGCGGCCGCACGAGGGCGGTCATCGGCGTCGTGCCGACGGCGTACAGCAAGCCCAGCAGATCGGCCTCCGTCGCGGCACCGTGCTCCAGGTCCAGGACGATCCAGTCGAAACCGGCGCGCCCACAAAGTTCAGCGGCGAGCGGCGAGGCAAGGTCGGAGAAGACGCCGATGAGGGTTTCGCCGGCGTGGCAGCGCGTTCGGAGATCGGTCATGCGCAGATGATGGCGGTCCGGCGCCGTCCCCGTCTGGCCCACTCACACCCCGCCTACGGACCGTTGATCAAACCTGCCGTGTTCACGACCTCCAGGTCGCGACCCGTGATGACGTCGAGTTCGTGCAGCACATCGTCATCGAAGCGCGGGTCGCTCATCCCACTGATGTACCAGGGCGAGCCGTTGTCGGCGAGGATCATCCCGTAGCGTTTGAGCGCCTCGGCGATGACCCGGGCATGTGGCGAAAGCCCGCCGGTCGCGAACGAGGCCTTCAACCGGACCCGAAGCCCCAGCGGCGGGAGCGACGACGAGGTCGAAGGACTGGCGTAGTGACGCGCCGGGTAGATATATGCCCGACGAGTCTGGTTCGTCGTGAAGCGCAACGCGTGGGCGATCGCACCGGCGGCGACCTCGTCGTAGCGGACGAGACCGGGGAGGATCGGGAGGCCCGCGGCGTCGGCGCTGGTCCACCCCGCTGGCCGAAGGTCGTTCGAGCGCAGATCCCAGGTCGCGCCACTCCCCGCGGACCACGCCCCACCGATCCGCTCCGCCGCGAACAACTCGAACAGGCGGCAGGAATCCTTGTCCACCATCAGGATGTGCCGATCGCCACCGGCGCCGTCGCCCTCGATGAGCGGGGCGCTTGGGATCGGGTAGCCGACCTGATCGGATTCGTCCGCGTACTCGAAGGTGACCGCCGAGCGCGTCGTCGCCGCCGAGACGACCTGATACGGGATGCCGTAGCCGGCGAACGACCCGAAGTCCATGTGCAGGCCGCGGTCGAGCCCGATCGCCGCGATCATCGTCGCCGAATCGGGGGCCACGGACCGGCCATCGATCGCCACGTTCCAGACGTTGTCGGCCGGGAAGATCGGACAGGCCGGTGCGCCCGGCAGGGTGGGCACCGTGCCGGATGCGACCGGCACCGGGTGATCACCGGGATCAAGCGGGGAGGTGCCGGCCGCGATCTCCGCCCCATCGTTGTACCCGTCGCCATCGGTGTCCGCTCGGCGCGGATGCGTCCCCCGCGTCTGCTCGATGCGGTTGGTCAAGCCGTCGCGATCGGGGTCCTCACGCCCGTCGCCCAGGGCGTCACCGTCCGTATTCGAGCGTCGCGGGTGCGTCCCAGCCCGAAACTCCGACCAGTTCCAGAGACCGTCGACGTCGGCATCCTCGAGGTCGTCGCGCTTGCCGTCACGGTCCGTGTCCGAGCGACGCGGCCGCGTGCCGGCGACGTACTCCTGCCGGTTTGTGAGCCGGTCGCGGTCGGGGTCCTCGGACCCGTCCGGCAGACCGTCACCATCGCTGTCGCGCCGGGTCGGGCTGGTCAGCGTCCAGTCGCGCTCGAACGTGTCTGGTAGACCATCCCGGTCGGAGTCGGTCGCGGCGAGGGTCGCACTCGGTGACAGAGCGCCGATCCTCAAAGTGAGGGTCGCGGGCCGGTACTCGGCGACCGTAGGGAGGCGGATGGTATGGCCCAGGTGGCCCATCGGGAACGTGAGACGCGCGGCAACGTCCTCGGTCGCATACTGCGGACCGTAGGGAGGCAGGATTCGGGTGGTCCAGCAGCGCGGCGTCCCGTCACGGTCGCCCATCCGTCGCGCTGTGCCAATGGCGAGACCGACCCTCCAGGGAGGCGTGCGCGCCTTAGAGGAGGTCATGGTCATGCAGTTGATCGAGTCCCAGTCCGGGCTGCGTCGTGCCCGCAGTCTGCGAGGCGCCATCGTCATCGGGCTCGTGCTCGCCCTCGTCGGTGCTGCTGTGGGGACGGCCACCGGGGCGGTGACCCCATTCCAGCTGGTCGTGGTGAAGAACACCGCGGCCGAGCCCATCCCTGTAGTCGGAACGGTCAATGTCGGCAACACCCCGGCCAATCAGTCGGTCACGGTCAGCAACTTCCCCGCGAGCCAGCCCGTCACGATGGCCGCCGTTGCGCCGGAGCAGGTAGCTACCTTCGTCTCCACCGCGACCTACTCGCCGGCCGCGGGGGATGTGTCGATCGTCAGCTTCGGAAAGACGGTCAACGTGACCACTCTCATCGTGAACAACGGGATCTCCGATAACTTCGACGTGAACCTGACGATGCCTAGCGGCCCCCCGCTGCTTCTCGTTTCGGACGCGGAGGACCATTTCGTCCAGGACTTCAGCATGCCGGTTCCAGCCACCGGGGCAACCATCCGGTGCACCAATTACCTGGACGAATGCAAAGTCGTTGTGACGGTCATTGGGTATTGATGTCACGGGTCTAGTGGTAGCTGGCATAAGCCGCAGCTAATCGGCTCTCGCTAGGGTCATATCGGCCCGCCGGCTCGGCGCTCTCACCCTCGATCCCGGTCGCCGGCCAGAGGTGCGTTAGGCGACCGGCGGGCCGTAGCCGTACTAGAAACCATGTGGTTGACGTCGGACACCCGACGCCCATGGACAACGTCACCATGGTCCCCCCTACGCGCCGGCGATGGGCCGGTTCCACGGGGCAACGGCCCCACATGTGCCGCTGCGAGACCGACGGCCGCGCCACCCAAGTCAGTCGGGGAACGCCTCCGGTCCGCGCTCGCTGAGCTCGCGTGCTTCGCCGGAAGGGTCCTCCGGCGGCAACCACGAATACGGGTACCGGGCGTCATCCAGGTCCATCGCCGCCTGGGTGACCTGGAGCGGGTGGAACGTATCGACCATCACCGCCAGCTCCTCGGTGGAGTCCTTGCCGATGGATGCCTCGACCGTACCGGGATGCGGCCCGTGGGGTATCCCGGCGGGATGCAGCGTGAACGAGGCGATGTCCACGCCGCGTCGGCTCATGAAGTTGCCCGCCACGTAGTAGATGACCTCGTCCGAATTGATGTTCGAGTGGTTGTAGGGTGCCGGGATGGCCAGCGGGTGATAGTCGAACTTGCGGGGCACGAACGAGCACACCACGAAGTTCCGCGCCCCGAACGTCTGGTGGACCGGCGGCGGCTGATGGACCCGCCCGGTGATCGGCTGGAAGTCACCGATGTTGAAGCGGAACGGCCACAGATAGCCATCCCAGCCGACGACGTCGAACGGGTGATGGCGGTAGTGATAGCCCGTGATCCGGTCGCGCGAGCGGACATGGATCACGAACTCGCCCTGCTCGTCGCGCGGCGCGACCTCATCTGCCGCATGGATATCCCGCTGCGAATACGGCGCGTGCTCCAAAAGCTGGCCGTAGTCGTTGCGGTAGCGCTTGGGCGGCTCGATCTCCGAGGGCGCCTCGAGATACAGGATCCGCTGCTCGGAACCTGTGTCGGGCTCGAGCCGCCAGGTCGTCCCGATCGGGATGACCAGGTAGTCGCCGGGGCCGTAGCGCAGCGGCCCGAAAACCGTATCGCACACGCCGCTCCCCTCGTGAACGAACAACATCTCATCGGCCACCCCGTTCCGATAGAAGACGCCATCCGGCATCGATTCCGCCGGGCGCACGATCCCAAACACCACGTCGTTGTTGAAGTACAGCGGCACGCGCCCGGTCACGATGTCACCGCGCGGTTCGAGGCCACCGGTTTTCGTCAATCGATGGCGATGGAGATCATCGTCGGCGGCTTCGAGGCGGATCCGCCTGACCGGCTCGATCCGATGGGTCTGCGTCGGGGGCGTCAGGTGGTACAGGAGCGAACTGCGCCCGCTGAACCCCTCGACTCCGAACAGCTCCTCGGCGTACAGCGAGCCATCGGCGGCGCGATGCTGGGTGTGACGTTGACGCGGGACGGTGCCGCGACGGACGTAGTACATCGAGCGACTGGCCTCCTCGGCGTGGGACGCCAGTCTAGAACGCCGCTCGACCCCGGCGCGACGCGCGGCCGCCGCGACGCGCGGCTGATCGGTGTGGTTGATCGCCGGTGGCAGCACCGCGAGGAGCTGGGCCCACGGAACGACGATCCGGGGCAGCACCCCCTCGTGCCCAGCCCCGGATCGATCAATGAAACCGATCACGGGTGAAGATCCGGCCCCGGCGCGACTCAAGGCGATCGACGGCCAGCGGCGGGTCTACGGCGTCATGGCGGACACGGATCGCATCATCACACGCCCGGGCTGGCCGCTGGCCGTCCCATCGCGGACCCTGGGTCAGTCCGGGCGAACCACGATCGGGGGCCGCAGGGATCCGAGGCGATCCACCATGAGGACGACCTCGTCACCGGGCTGGAGGTATCTCCCCAGGGTCTGGTCCCGAACCTCCAAAAGGCAGCCCGTCCCGACCGTACCAGTTCCAAGGACATCACCCGGACGCAGGCGCGCATCCGCGGAGGCCCGCGCGATGAGCCCGCCAAAACCATGGACCGCATCCGACCATCGACCGCGCGACGTCTCGACGCCGTTGACGGTCGCGGTCATGGTCAGGTCGAAACCACGCCCAAGGCGTGCGTCCGCCAGCTCGTCCGGGGTCACGAGCCACGGCCCGAATGAACTCGCAAAGTCCTTGCCCTTGGCCGGTCCCAGCCCGATGGCCATCTCCTCACGCTGGAGATCGCGAGCGGACCAGTCGTTGAAGATGGTGTAGCCGCCGATCGCTTCCTCAGTCCGCTCCGGCGGAAGGTCGCGGACCGGCGTATCGATAAGCGCCGCGACCTCCAGCTCGTAATCGAGCTCGACGGATCCCGTGGGTGCCCAGACCGGATCGCCAGGCCCGCGGACCTCGGACACATTTGAAAAATAGAACGTGGCCAGTCGATACCAGGCTTCCGGGATCTGCGCGCCGCGGCGCTCCCACATCGTCCGCACGTGGCCCTCGAAGCCGTACCCGTCGCGCAAGGACCGTGGCCCGAGGATGGGCGAACCGAACACGAGCTCGCCATCGTCGAGAACGGCTACATCATGCTCATCACGCGGCGTAAACCCGTCCACGAGATCGGCGAGGGCCATGACCCGCAGACCCCGCGCGAGATGGTCGTCGAGGGTCGTGATCGGGTGGCGAAACAGCGCCGCGTCGTGAGCCATGGCCGGCGCTGCCGCGATGGCCCGGCGCCGGGCGAGGTCGAGGTCCAGCCACGAGACCGGCACGTCGTCGAGTGCGGCGACCAGGCGCCACGGGGCGCCGGCCGGGGCGTGCCGCTCGCGCACGTGAGCCAGACGCATCAGCCGTCCTCCGCATAGGTCGATATCAAGTGCTCGCCCGGCAGGGTCGAGGCGAGTTCTGCCATTTTCGACCGGGAACCGATCAGGCCAAGGATACCCACCCACCACGCAGCACGGGTCCGAACAGCCATCGGTCATGCCTCGCGTATCCCCCGAACGCATGGTGGCCGCGCGCGACGACGTCTGCGACGCTCACCCGATGCAGTCTGCCCGCGGCACCTCGACGTTGCCGGATCGAACGTCGTCCGCGCCAAACCGCCACGTCGACAACGATACCAACCAGTTGCGTCGGACCATCCGACTGGTTGC
>JANOIS010000273.1:0-2524 GCA_031407755.1 Chloroflexota bacterium
GAACCCGTGGCGATGGTGCTGGTCCGGGTGGTCGTAATGTCCCGAGTTGTCATAACGGAAGAGCGGCGTCACATCTCGGCCCTGGCGTCGGACCACCTGATACGAGTAGTCCACGGTGCGGACCCATGGCCGACCGCGTCGATATTGGAGGACCTGGCGTTTGTGGACGTGGACCTCGACGCCACCGACGCACCGGATCTCGCCCTCCCAGAGCACCTGAGAGGCTGTCCTGGTGAACACCACCTTGTCATCGACGATAAAGTGTCCGGCGAAGTCGGCGATGCGGCGCTGATGGACGTTCAGGTAGTCGTCCCAGCTATTCGCTCCGTGCTTGGAGCTCATCCGCCAAACCCATCAGCGTCCGATGGGCGACCACCCATTCCGCGATCTCTGCGGTCTCCCGGATGGAGCCCGTTCGGAGCGCTCGTTCCAGATCGGCGGATCGTAGTTCGTAGCGCTCCTCGAACGCTCTGACCTTCAGCGAGAGTCGCCGTTCGAGCGAGGTAGCCGCCAGCCGCAACTCAGCGGAGCTCGGGTCGGGTGGCTGTGCGTGAATTGCTCTCATCTCATCTCCAGTCATCGGGCGACAGTATCGGCTACCGCGGTCTTGTCAAGAGCACAGTCTGCTCGTCTCCACTCACCGGCCAGTTTTCTCAACGAGGTCCAGTCAGCCACCTAACCGTGACACCTAGCCTGTCGCGCCCCGGATGCGTTGCCTCTTGGTCAGCGATCCAGCCCATCCATGATCAGATTGAGCAGCACGTCGGGACGGTTCGTGATCCCGAAGGCGCCAAGTGGGGTGCCCCTACCCTCGCGGATCAGACCCACGCAGCAAATCACCGGCGGTCGATCGGCATGGGCCTGAACCGAGTCGAGGAGCCAGACCGTCGGGCGAGCCGTCGTGGAGCAGGCTGCCCGGCGCTTACCTCGGGCTCGCCCCGTCTTCCCGAAGCCGTCGGGCGGCGGGCCACATACGAAGCTGTCGATCAGTCTGCCTTCGGACCTGGTGGAGCTCGTCCGCGGCGCGGCGGCGGAGGGCGGCACCAGCGTCAGCGCGATGATCGGCGCTGCCTTGCGGCGCACGCTGGAGGAAGCAGAGCAGGCGCGACTGGACGCCGCGATCGAAGCCCAGAACGAGGAGAGCCTCGAATGGGCCATGGCATACCTGCCGATCGCGGCCAGGCTTTGGTCGGAGATCGAGTGGTAGGGATCGGTAACGCGCCCGCGCTCGTCGGACCGGCGCGGGGCGACATCCACATCGTGGACTTTCCTGACGTCGGCGGCCACGTCATCCGC
The DNA here is from genome assembly GCA_031407755.1 of Chloroflexota bacterium. Lineage (GTDB taxonomy): Bacteria > Chloroflexota > Limnocylindria > Limnocylindrales > CSP1-4 > SPCO01. Next base: position 1,297 of record JANOIS010000273.1, read on the forward strand.
GGTCCGCACCCGGGCGTTGTCGTCCAGACGGACCGCATGAACAGATCGACCACGGTCGTCGTGGTCCCGTTGACCAGCGCTGCCAAGGCGGCATCGTTCGAACCGCGCTTCCTCGTCCAGATCTCCGGTCGCGGCTCGGGGCTGCCACGCGACGGCTGGGCCAAGTGCGATCAACCCATGACGATTCCCACGTTCCTGCTCGGGCCCAAAGCCGGCCGGCTGAACCCCGAGGCGATCGACCGATTGGACGACGCCCTGCGCTTCGTGCTGGGACTCTGAGCGCCCAGCCGGGCTGATCATTCGAGGACCTCGCGCGGCGGCCAGTCCCACGTGGTCACGCGTGGGGTCATCGCGACCGCTCATCGCAGCCGCGCCAGCACGGTCGCGGGCGCGATGACGACCAGGTGTTGCCGGGCCCGTGACGTCCCGACGTAGAGCAGCCTGTCCAGCTTGTCCAGCTTGGCCGCGTCCTTGCCGCCCATCTCCACCAGCACGATGACCGGCCGCTCCAGGCCCTTGAAGCGCCGGATCGTGTCGCACAGGATCGCGTCACTCGGCAGCTCCGGCGCGTCGAGCGCGGCCATCCCCAGGTGATGCCCCGCATCGTCAACGGCCGGGTTCTCCAGGACCTCATTGCCGAATCGACGCTGCCGCCACACGGCCGAGTCCTCAAGCCGCGTGCCGGTCAGCACGGCGATCTGCCAGGGCGGAACATCTTCATCGACGCGCAGCCGGTGGAGGGTCGTGCGCAGCACCTCCAGGGTTTGGGCCTCGCCGTCTGCGTCGATGAGCTCGGGCGCCCGGCCGTCATCGCGGAGCGCGTCGGACTCCAGGCCACCCTGGGCGAACCGGGCGACGACGCGATGGATCGGCTGCGCATTCCGGCAGTTCTGCCCCAGGACGTACTCCTCCAGCCCCAGCTGCCCGACAACGTCCTCGCGGTAGATCGCCTGGGCCGGGTCGTGGAACACGTACAGCACGTCGTCGCGGCCGCCAAACGAGAGCGCCTCGAGCGCCATCAGCCAGTCGGGCGCGAAGTCCTGGCCCTCGTCGACCACGATCGCGTGGTAGCGCGGCCCCAGCCGCTCACCGGCCTCGACCAGTGCGTTGGGGAGGGTTTCGTCCCACCAGGGCTGCGGAACGGGGTCTGGCCGCTCCCCAAGGACGCCGGCCTCGCGGCCCAGGTCCTGGCACAGCTGGTGGAACGTCGTCACGTCCAGGAGCCCGG
>JANOIS010000279.1:0-1885 GCA_031407755.1 Chloroflexota bacterium
GGGGTCACGAGATCAAAATCGTGGTTGAGCTGGACGACGAGGATGTCCCCGCCGCGGCAGTCGCTAATGTCGACGACATCGAAGATCGGGCTGGAGCCTGGGTTGTTGCCATCCCAACGCCGGCACTGGACATAGACGCCGGGCGTGTCCTGGGCGCCACTCGTGGCCATGCCGGCCCTGACCCCGAAGCCTGTGATGCGCTCGCGAGCGATCTCGTTGACGCACGCATCGCGCGTCCCGGCCGAGCAGTCAGGCCTGGAACTGACTGCTCCGACCCGGGCCGCTTCTCGGGCGGCCTGGTTGAGCGCGTTGTTGGTATACACGTATCGTCCCAGGTCCACGATGCCGAAGATGATCAGCAGGAACATCGGGATGACGAGGGCAAACTCGACCAGCGCCTGGCCGCGGGTTCGTCGCTTTCGAAGGGCGGTCATGAGCGTGGTCACCTCGCGATCGTCATGGTTGCCGTGGAGGCCACGCAGGTAAAGGCTCGCACGGTCTGCGTCACGGTCGGCGCGGACGCCGGACCGCCGGTCCACGTCGTCAGATTCGCGGCGGTCAACCCGGCGTTGTTCCAGGCGGCCTGGGCATTCGCATTGGTCAGGTCGATGAGGTTCGGGATGGACCGCTGGGCCGCGGTGCAGGTCGAGACGATCACGCTCGCGGTGTGCGTGTCACCGGAGTCGGGCGTCGCATTGGTGGCCGTCGCGCTGGCCGTGTTGTTCACGGTCTGGGCTGAGCTGTATGTCGCCTGGTAGTTGCACGTCCAGGTGACGCCGACAGCCAGGGATCCGGGCACCGCCGGGCAGTCCGCGTTGACCGGCAACGTGATCGAGGTATCCGCGACCGCGAGGCCCGTCGCCGTCTGACCGCCGACGTTCGTCACCGTGATGCGGAACCAGACCGAGACGTTCGGGAGCTGCGGGACGGCGCGCCCGATCGCGATCGTGTCCGTCGAGGGGCTCCATGGCCCGTCGCCGTCATCGCCGAGCTTATAGACACTGACGCTCTTGAGCACCTCGAGATCCGGCGGCGGCTTCTCGACGGTCACCGTGGCGCCATCGGTCGTGGCCAGGATCTCGGCCGCAGCGACCGTGTAGACGTTGATGTAGTCCATCGTCGTGGCGGCGCCCGGAACCGTTGGGGCGACGCGCGAGTAGCTGCAGATGTACTCGGTGCCGCCGACAGCCATCGTCGTCGGGCGCGTGGGGCATCCACTCGGCCAGCCGAGCGAGTCGTCCATCGTGACGCTGGTGAGGTTTGTTCCGCCGTTGTTGCGGGCGAAGAGCTTGTAGAAGATCGTGTCGCCGCTGCGGAACTTGATCGGATACAGGACGCCGGTTGCATCGTTCAGGCACGGGGAGCGGTAGTAGCCGACGGACGTGCTGGGATCCGGCTCGATGCAGTTGGCGACGATCTCGGCTGCGTTGCGAGAACCGATGGCCAGCACAAGCTTGGTGGGGCCAACGCCCGGCGTCGGGTCGAAGGCGAGGTTCAACACGTCCGCCGTGGCCGTGTTTGCCAGGGTGAAGTTACTGCCCATGAGATCGCTGAGGAGCGGCGTGATGAGCTGGAAGGCGGTGGTCGTCGTGACCTCGTAGCGGTCACCCGGCTCGCACTGGCGAAGGTCGACGTGTTCGGCGCCGCTGATCCGGTCGTAGCACGCGCTGTCGACCGCCAGGTCGCCCGTCGCGATGACGTTGGTCGTCTCCTGTCGAGCCCGCCACTCGGCGTTGTTGGGGCGCGGACACAAGGAGCTCGCGTCGTCGCAGAGCGGGAACTGCGCCCCGTACAGGACGCCTTCCTTGGCCGCGTTCTCGATCGCGACGTAGGTGTAGAAGATCCGCCCAAGGTCCGCCGCTCCCGCGAAGATCAGCAGGAGGAT
>JANOIS010000313.1:0-3654 GCA_031407755.1 Chloroflexota bacterium
GAGGGGTCACGATTTTGCGTTGCGGCATCGGTCGGATCCGCGTTCGGCCGGGTATCGGTCATCGTTGTATCTCCATCTCACGCAGCCCCTGCACAGCCGTGAGAATACCCGCGCCAGCGCGGCGCAACGACGTCATCGGCGAGCGCGTCCGCGAATGCGTCGACGTCGCCGCCGCCCGAGAGCTGGTAGATCGTGCGGATCCGTTCAGCGTTCGGATGCTCGCTCATTCCGCCGTGGCCTCCTTGGTCGATTCCGCCCGGGTCCAGAGCTGCCGCAGAGCCGCCGCAAGTCGCGCCGGCTCCACCCGGTGTGGTGGGTCGAAGTGGTGGCGGTCGTCGTAGACGTCGAGCGTGAAGTCCGGAAACACCTCGCCAAGACGTGCGGCCATTCGCGCGTAGAGGTCCGGATCGCCGTGTCCGCCAAGGGCGAAATAGACGGGCCGATCGAACGCGCGGAGGACCTCGAAGTCTGGCTCGTACGCGTCGAACGCAGCCATGAACCCGCCGATCGCGACGAGTCGCGACGCCATCCAGGGCGGGCCCCGGTGGTGACGGTGGCGGCTCGACACCCGACGCCAACTGGGTTCGGCCGAAGGCAGGCATGATCTTGTCGGGCGACAGGTTCGGGATGGCTCGAAAGCGATCGAAGACGGCCGCTTCTTCCAAGGTCTGGCCGGTTCGTCCGGCCCATGCGGGCTCCATCAACGCGAGGCTCCGAAGTCGTTCGGGGTAGCGGGAGGCGAATGCCAGCGACGACGCTCCACCGGCCGAGTAGCCGACGAGGTGGAACGTCTCGAACCCGGCATCGTCAGCGACCCGACGGATGCCCTCGACCTCGGTCTCCAGGCTGTAGCCGGGAGGCGGGACCGTTGCACCCGAGTACATCTCGAGGTCCTTGGCCCGGGCTTCGACGTCGTCGCCGAGTTCGGCAAGCAGCGCCTCGTAGGCGGGCTGGGCTGGAAGGATGCCGCCAGGAAGAAGGACGACCGGCCAACGGCGTTCACGTGTCACCGGCTCAAACTCGCGGCAATGGTCCGCGCTGTCAAGAGGCGCAACCCCTGAGCCAGAGCGATCGAAGTCCTCGGGTTCCTGGGGCGCTATCGGACGACCAGAAGATCATCAACCAGTGCGCATGTTCGATAGGCACAGCTTCCGACAGGCAGCTCCGCCGCACTACGGGTCCGGGACCAGGCTCGACCAATACCGACGCTGGGACTTGACCCTTCCGACCCACAGGCACCACGAGAGACGCTGACCGGACGGCCGCGGCACCGACGAGTTCCACCTTGCCCTCTATGATCCCGAACCGGGGAGAATATCCAGAGGAGGAGGGACGGACATGCTTTCGGACGCGGTCGCGACCGTGGTGGCGCTGTGGCGCTACCCCGTGAAATCGATGATGGGGGAGCAGCTCAACGCGGCGGAGGTGACCGACCGAGGACTCCTCGGCGACCGAGCGTACGCCCTGGTCGATCGCGAGACCGGCAAGGTCGCGAGCGCGAAGTTTCCGCGCAAGTGGCCGACGTTGCTCGCCCATCGAGCGACATACGTCGAGCCGCCAACCGGCACCGACGACTTACCGGCCGTGCGAATCACGCTGCCGGACGGTCGGATCATCCGGAGCGACGACCCCGATGTCGACGCAACCCTCTCGGCGGATGTCGGCCGTGACGTCGCCCTCGACCGATCCGCGCCAGCGGCGCCGAGCCTCGAGGAATACTGGCCCGACATCGAGGGCCTCGATCACCGGGACGCACTGACCGAGGAGGCGATGCCGCCCGGCACGTTCTTCGACCTCGGCATCGTGCACCTGCTCACCACCGCGACGCTCGACGAACTTCGCCAGCGCTACCCGGAGGGTCGCTTCGAGGTCCGCCGCTTCCGGCCCAACGTCGTCGTCGGCCCCCTGGAGGGACAAGCCGGATTCGTCGAGAATGGCTGGGTCGGAAGGGCCTTGACGATCGGAGACGACGTCCGTCTGCGCATTACCCAGCCGTGCCCGCGCTGCGTCATGACGACAGTCGCCCAGGACGACCTGCCGAAGGATCCTGGCATCCTGCGGACCGCGGCGCGCCACAACGACGTGAACGTGGGTGTGTACGCCACGGTCGAGCGGCCCGGCCGGATCCTCCGAGGTGACGAGGTTCGGCTCGTTCCGAGCTGAGTCGGCCGCGATCTGAGGCGCGAACATCACCGACTGAGGGCGTCCTATGGTCGCAGAGTGGGACGCCGCCGTGCCCGTGGACGCGGCTTGGTTAGACCGCAGGGACGCTGCCCGCCACGGGCGCCCCGTCGATGACGACGTCGAACATCGGGCACGTTCGCTCGCCGGCGAAGCCGATCTCGTCGTGAACCCTCGTAGATCATCCAATCGCCGCCGGCGAGCGTGACCGCCACTGGCGCGGTGTCTCAACTCGATCCCCCGACGACGTGAGCTCTTTGGGGCTCGGGCCACGTGTTCCAACTCTATTCTGCCTGCCGGCAGCTCGAAAGGGCCACTCGGCGATCTTCGCTTGGTCCCGCAGGCGTAGCACCGCGGGCGAATAGATCGACCGTCAGTACACTGCTGTCGTGACCCGGCGCTGACACTACCGAAGGCCAGTGCGCGTGCCATCGCAGACTGCGGAGGTACCTCATGGACGACGCGGCAATCCGAGACGCCTTGGTCCGGCACTGGAAGTTCGAAGGTCTCGACTACGACAAGTCGCACGAGATCTATCACGACGACGCCGTCTTGGAGTTTCCACAGTCGGGCGAGCGGTTCATCGGCAAGCAGAACTTCCTGACTTGGCGCAAGAAGTTCCCGGCGAAGCTGGACTTCAAGCTTCGGCGCATTACTGGCCGCCGAGACCTGTGGGTCACCGAGAACCTGATCTCGTACGACGGAGCGCCGTGGGCGTTTACGATCAATGTCTTGCAGTTCCGCGGCGACAAGATCGCCAGGGAATATCTGTACGTGATGGAAGGCTTCGACGCAGCCGATTGGCGTGCCGAGTGGGCGACGAAATTCGATCCGCTCGCATCGGTGGCCCCTGCCGACTGGAGCGAAGGGACGGAGTTCGGCCTCGAGCTGGACCGCGAAAGAGCGCTGAGGCCTGGCGCGATATGACGCGCAGGCTATGGCGAGTGGGAGCAGCCTCCGACCCGACGTCTAGCATTCCAAGCTTGGTCCCGCAGGCGTAGCACCACAGGCGAATAGACCACCGCACGAGCTTGGCCCACGCTCCTGAGCGGCAGGAAGGAACCGGTTGCCCGCGAGATTCACGAGCTCCATCAGGATCGCGGCCGCCGCCAGCTCCTGGCCGTGCCGTGCGCTCAACGCGGATGGCGGCGGGACGCTCCGAGGTCCGCCGACTGCGATGGCCTGGCCGTAGGCGTACGCCGCCGCCTCGTCGGGAGCGATGCCAAGCGGCTCGTCGATCCTGAGCCCGGTCACGCGGGCCCACCGGTGGTGGACTCGTTCGCACGCCCGACAGCCGTTGATCGACGTCACGCCGAGCATCGTCGCCTCGCGCAATCGGGGTGAGACGCGACCGGGGACGACGTAGGCCGACACCAGTCGGGGCGCCCGATGCACGAGGGCGGGCAGCCAACGCCGCAAGGTGGTAGCGGTGAGTTTCGGTCGGTCGGTCGGCGTGGAGAGCAATGGGATCCC
>JANOIS010000359.1:0-2181 GCA_031407755.1 Chloroflexota bacterium
GCGCGCGCCGCGTGAACCGATACGCGTACGGGTCCAGGTACTCGACCTCCTCGGCGAAGCAGTCGCCGACGGCCGCGGCATCGCCCGCCCGCCAGCCGGCCGCGGCCTGGTCCAGCACCGCCAAGAACAGGGCACGGGTCACGGGTCGATCGGCTTCCTGCGAGGCGCGCGCTCCAACTGGCCAGCCTTGTCCGGCCATTCGTACCCCGCCCACGGGTCGTAGTCGGGCGTCAATAGGACAACATAAGTTGCGGTGCGTGCGGACACCGGGGGGCCAACCGACGAATGTGTGCCCGAACGCCCGAACTCGATCCTGAATGCCGACGGCAGCGATTGCGACGCCAGCCAACTCCAGCAGGACACCGAGGAGACCGAAGATGAGGGACCAGCGGTTCACCGGTAGGACGATACTCGCGCCTCCGGTCGCCCGTCGCGAGATGGAACGATTGGATGGTCCACAGACTCATGATTGTTGAGCGCGGCCACCAGGCCGCGGCCACCGCGGGTGTCTGATGCAGCGAGACCTCGTCATTCGCGCCAGAAGCGGCGATCATGACGCCTTTTCGACCCTTGCTGCGGGCGCCGTCGATCGGCTCCATCGCACCGCTTGGCTGATCCTCCGCAGCCACGACGATGCCGCTGATGCGGTTCAGGAGTCGCTCCTTGCGGCATGGCTGCACATCGCTGCTGTACGGGATCCGGACCGGTTCGACGCGTGGCTTAACCGGCTGCTTGTCCACGCCTGCTATCGGCTGGCGAAGCGGACCGGTCGCCGGGCGATTGTGGAGATCCCCATGGGCGCTCCCGACGCCCCGGGCCAGCGAGATGACCAGGACGACCTGGCGACGCGCGATCAGCTTGAGCGAGCGTTTCGGCGGCTGACGCCTGAGCAGCGCGGTGCCCTCGTCGTCCACCACTTCCTCGGGTTGTCGGATGCCGAGGCGGCGAGCGTCCTCGAGATCGCGGTCGGGACATACAAGTCGCGCCTGCACCGCGCGTCCGTCGCCATGCGCGCAGCGGTCGAAGCCGACGAACGCGTTTCGGTCGCCGTCAAGGAGTCGATCGCATGAGCCAGCACGACGATTTCGATCGATCGCTCACTCGGTGGTTCGAGGCCGAGGCGCCACCCGTCGCCACGCCGGAAGTGCTGGATCGTGCCCTAAGCGCCACACGCCGACGGCGACCACGCCCGAGGTTGTTCGCCGCGCCCGGCAGCCATTGGGTCGGCGATGACGCAACGAGCTCAGGTGAAGCGATGCTCTGGCGAACCGGCGTGCGAGCGTCGACGGCGCTGGTCGTGCTGATGCTCGTCCTCCTGGTCATGGCGGGAGCGGTGGCGGTCGGGGCGCGTCTGCTCCAGCCGGCGCGGCTCGATCTCGGGATCTTCGCCCCGGTCGCTGGCCAGATCGTCTACGGAGACGAACGTGGCATATGGGGGGTCGATCCGGCCGCGCCGGCGGATTCCGCGGCACGGGTCCAGCTGACCTACGAGGCAGGCATCCCGCTCGGGTGGTCGAAAGACGGCACCCGGCTGCTCATCATGCGAGGAAGCGGACCCGACGAGCACCTGTTCGTCCTGCATGCCGACGGGTCCGAGCTCCAGGTGACGGAGGAGCCGTGGTTGATCGATGGCGCCACGATTTCTCCCGACGGGTCGCGCGTCGTCTTCGCGGGCGCGACTAGTGACCGGGGATCCGGTCTGTACGCCGTCGATGCTGATGGAGGCTCAGCAGAGATACTCGCTGTCCACCAGGACAGCAGCATTCGAGCACCGGCGTACTCGCCAGATGGGACGCGAATCGCGTACACCTACGGCTCGGGCGATCACAGCCACCACGTGTGGGTGATCGGCGCCGACGGAAGCGACCCGCACGAGATCGTCTACAACGAACGGACAGCCGCGGCTGGTCACGTGGGCAGCCTCGCTTGGTCGCCGGCGGGCGATCGGATCGCGCTTGGCCTCGAGGGGACGATCTACACCTTCGCGACGGACGGCTCGGGCTTCACGCAGATCGCCGGAGGCGATACGTCCTGCGATCCGGCTGACCCTTGCGCGGTAAAGCTTCCGAAGTCGGCCGAATCGCCGTACTGGTCGCCCGACGGCTCCCAGATCGCCTACACGACAGGCTGCGTTGAAGGCGCACGCGCAACCAATCGTGACGGATGCCACCTCGCCATCGC
>JANOIS010000369.1:0-16584 GCA_031407755.1 Chloroflexota bacterium
AGGCGCCCCGGGGCACGCTCCTCCACCACTACAAGGTGGACGACGACGGGATCGTCCAGTGGGCGAACCTCGTGATCGCCACGGGCCACAACAACCTGGCCATGAACCGCAGCGTCAAACAGGTCGCCCAGCGCTACGTCACGAGCGCACAGCTGACCGAATCGATGCTCAACCGGGTCGAGGCGGTCATCCGCTGTTACGATCCGTGCCTCTCCTGCTCCACGCACGCCCTGGGCGACATGCCCATGCATCTGCAGCTCATGGGCCCGGACGGCGCGATCCTGGACGAACTCACGCGGTGACCCCTGGGGTCCTGGTCGTGGGCTATGGCAACGCGTTGCGCACGGACGACGGCCTGGGCTGGCACGCTGCGGAACGCCTCGCCGACGATCCGCGTCTGGCTGGGGCGACGGTCCTGCGTCGTCATCAGCTGACACCCGAGCTCGCGCTGGACATCAGCGCTGCGACGCTCGTGGTCCTGGTGGACGCGAGTCATGGTCCCCCGGCGGGCACGGTCACCATCGAGCGCCTGGAGCCAACCGGCGATACCGAGACGAGCGAGTCGAGCGGGACGACCTGGTCGCACCATCTCAGTCCGACGACCCTCGTCGCGCTGGCCCGCGAGCTGTACGGCCGGGCTCCCGACGTGTTCCTGGTCGGTTGCGGCGTGGCCTCGTTGAGGATGGGCGATACGCTGTCGCCGCCGGTCCAGGCGGCCCTGCCGCGGGTCGTCGACGCGGTCGCAGATCTCGTCGCCTCGCTGGCACCGGTGCGCCGGGATGCATGAGATCTCGCTGGCCGCCGAACTGATCGCCCAGTGCGAGCGTCGATCGGCCGGCCAGCCGGTCAGCTTCGTGCGCGTTCGCCACGCCTCCAGCATCCCGGAGGAGATGCTGCAGCAGGCGTTCCGGATGCTGACCGAAGGCGGCAGTCTGGCCGACGCCACGCTCGAGGCCGAAGCATTCGACGTGAGGCTTCGCTGTGGATGCGGGTTCGACGGGATCCTGGGTCACGATGACCTGATCGGCGGGTCCATGGTGGTCTGCCCGGCCTGCGGTGACGTCTCCACGCAGCCGCGAACGGCGGAACTTGAACTCCTGGAGGTCCAAACAGCTCCTGCCCAGCCCACCGGCTGAGCCGGGCTGAGCCGCCGGGTCAACCCTCGTGGGCGACCCAGGAGCGAAGCGTCTGCATGTAGTTGGCTCGCTCGAAGGCGGACGGGTCCGCAACCGTGGCCTGGCTGGCACTGCCGCGCAGCTGCGCGACCGACTCGTATTCGTGATCCGTCATCCACGCTCGAAGCTCGGCTTCCACCGTCGCGACATGGTCCGGTCCGTGGCGCAGCAGGGCCGAGGTCATCATCACGACGTCCGCCCCGACCATCAGGCCCTTGACCACGTCGTCTCCCGTGTGCGCACCGGAACTCGCCGCCAGCGAGATGTCGCGGCCGAGCTGGGGTCGGAGGATCCCGATCCAGCGCACCGGCAGCCGCATCTCCCAGGACTGGCTCAGGTCGATCCGCGGGACGACGTCGAACGTCTCCAGGTCCAGGTCCGGCTGGTAAAAGCGATTGAACAGCACCAGACCATCGGCGCCGTTGCGGGTGGCCGCCCCGGCGAAGTTTGCGAGCGCCGAGTAGTACGGACTCAGCTTGACCGCGAGCGGGATCTTGACCGAGGCCCGGACAGCTGAGATCAGACCCAGGTCGGCCGCTTCCATCTCCGGCGCGGTCCGGCGCGGGTCTGCCGCGACCCGGTAGAGGTTGAGCTCCAGGGCGTCCGCACCCGCTTCCTGGATGAGCTGCGCGTAGCGAACCCACCCGCCCTTTGTGCTCGCGTTCAGGCTCGCGATGACCGGAACCGCGACCTGGGTCTTGACCCGCTCGAGCCCGGCGAGGTACCGGTCGGCCGCACTCACGAACGCGTCGACCGCCGGAAAGTAGTCGAGGGCCTCGGCGAACTGGTCGGTCCCCTGCTCGAGGGACCGGTTGAGCCCGATCTCCTCGGCCAGGATCTCCTCCTCGAACAGCGACGGCAGGACGATCGCACCCACCCCTGCGCGCTCGAGTTGCCGCGCCGTGGACGGCTCCCCGTTGAGGGGAGCGGCGGAGGCGACGATGGGCGAACGAAGGTCCAGACCCAGGTATCGAGTGCGCAGATCGACGCTCATGCGCCGTCTCCTTCGGTCGGATAGCGGTACCCCGCATCGCTCTCCACGTCGGGCACGATCTCCGGATCGGGCCGGTGGATGTGCGGAACGGTGCGTTCGATGTCCGCGAGCTGTTCGTAGTAGTGCCAGCGCTCGTCGGCGTCGGCCTGCGCCAGCGCCGCAAGCTCGGCTGCCCGTTCCGGATGCGTCCGCTGGAGGACGGCGAAGCGCGTCTCTGTCGCCACGAATTCCGCGATCGGGATCGATGGCGCCTTCGAATCGAGCTTGAACGGCCGTCCGCCTTCTCTCTCGCTCGGCTGGAAGCGGTACAGCGGCCAGTAGCCGCTCTTGACCGCGTCCTTCTGATGGGTCATCGACTTCGACATGTCGATCCCGTGAGCGATGCAGGTGCTGTACGCGATGACGAGCGACGGACCCGGCCAGGCATCGGCCTCCAGGAGCGCCTTGGTGGTCTGGAGGTCGTTCGCGCCCATGGAGACCTGGGCCACGTAGACGTTCCCATATGCGCGCGCGATCGCTCCGAGGTCTTTCTTGGCGGTCCCCTTGCCGGCAGCCGCGAACTTGGCCACGGCGCCCCGTGGCGTGGCCTTGGAGGCCTGGCCGCCGGTGTTCGAGTACACCTCGGTGTCGAGGACCAGGATATTGACGTTGCGACCGGAGCTGAGGATCTGGTCGACACCGCCGAAGCCGATGTCGTAGGCCCAGCCGTCGCCGCCGATGATCCACACACCCTTGCGGACGAGATCGCCGGCGAGGGCGAGCAGGTGTCGGGCGTCGGAACCAACTGGACCGTCGAGTCGGGTGAGCGCCTCGCGCAGGCGGCCGACCCGCTCCCGCTGGGCCACGATGTCCGCCTCGGTGTCCTGGACGGCTCGGAGGAGCCCGCCGACGAGTTCCGCGCCGAGATCCGGGGCGAGGCGTTCAAGGAGGCGGCGAGCGTGATCGGTCTGCGCGTCGAGCGCGAGCCGCATCCCGAGTCCGAACTCCGCGTTGTCCTCGAAAAGCGAGTTGTTCCAGGCCGGACCGCGTCCCGCGGCATTGACCGTCCACGGCGTCGTCGGCAGGTTGGCGCCGTAGATCGACGAGCAACCGGTCGCGTTGGCCACGATCATCCGGTCGCCGAAGAGCTGGCTGACCAACCGGATGTACGGCGTCTCGCCGCAGCCCCCGCAGGCGCCAGAGAACTCGAAGAGCGGCTCGAGCACCTGGCTGCCCTTGACCGAATCGTGCGGGATGAGGCTGCGATCGAGCGGCGCGATGGACTGGAAGAAGTCCCAGCGACCTCGCTCGACATCGCGGTGGAGGGCGATCGGCTCCATGTTGATCGCCTTGTGGCTGGTGTCTGTCTTGCTCTTCGCCGGGCAGACGTCGACGCAGACACCGCAACCGGTGCAATCGTCGGGGGCGACCTGGATGGTGAGCCGGTGCTCGGGCAGGTCGTGCGAGCGGAACTCCTTGTGGAGAAAGTCGGCCGGCGCGGACTCGATGTCGGCGGTCGGGAACACCTTCATCCGGATCGTCGCGTGGGGGCAGACCATCGCGCACTTGCCGCAGTCGATGCAGATGGCGGGATCCCAGATCGGGATCATCTGGGCGATCGCCCGCTTCTCGTACTTCGTCGTCCCGGTCGGGAACGTGCCGTCGACGGGGAGCGCGCTCACCGGCAACTGGTCGCCGTCGCCGGCCATCAGTCTCGACGTGACCCGGGCGACGAAGTCAGGCGCGTCGTGGGGAACCATCGGGGTCGTCGGAAGGCTGTTGGTGACGCCGCCCACCGAGACGTGGAAGAGGCGCTCCAACGAACGGTCGATCGCGGCAAAGTTGCGGGCGACGATCGTCTCGCCGCGCTTCGCGTAGGTCTTCTCCACGAATGCCTTGATCTGGTTGATCGCCTGGTCAGCCGGGAGGATCCCCGAAAGCTGGAAGAAGCACGGTTGCATGACGGTGTTGATCCGGCTGCCCATGCCGGCCTCATCGGCGACGGCGAGGGCGTCGATCACCCAGAAGTCGATCTCCTTCTCGAGGATCAACTGTTGCGCACCGCCAGGCAGATGCTCCCAGACGTCGTCGGGCCCGAACGGGGCGTTGAGCAGGAATGTCGCACCGTGCTTCGCGTACTCGAGCACCTTGGTCTTGCCGAGCAGCCCGAACTGGTGGCAGGCGACGAAGTCGGCGTCCTCGACGAGGTACGTGGAACGGATGGGCTCCGGCCCGAAGCGCAGGTGCGACACGGTGACCGATCCAGCCTTCTTGGAGTCGTACACAAAGTAGCCCTGGGCGTACAGCTCGGTACTCTCGCCGATGATCTTCACCGACGCCTTGTTCGCGCCGACCGTGCCATCCGAGCCAAGCCCGAAGAAGACCGCCTGGACCTCGCCCGCCGGACGCGGGTGCCGGAAGCTGGTGTCGATGGGCAGGCTGAGGTGCGTCACGTCATCGTAGATGCCGACCGTGAAGTGGCGCCTGGGCCGCGTCGCGGCGAGTTCCTCGAAGATCGGCTTGATCATCGAGGGCGTCATCTCCTTCGAGGAGAGACCGTAGCGCCCGCCGAGCACCCTCGGCGCCGTGACGAACACTGGTTCGTCGCGGTCCATCGCCTCGGCAAGGGCGGCGACGACCGCCAGGTAGAGCGGCTCGCCGACCGCACCCGGCTCCTTCGTTCGGTCGAGGACCGCGATCGCGCGAACGGTCTGCGGCAGGGCGGCCATGATCTGCTCGGCCGGAAACGGCTGGAACAATCGGACACGGAGCATGCCGACCCGCTCGCCGGCGGCGATGAGGGCGTCGACAGTCTCCTCCAGCGCCCCGCTTGCGGAACCCATCACGATGATGATGCGGTCCGCATCGGGCACGCCGTGGTAGTCCGCCAGCCCGTAGTGCCGGCCGGTCCGTGCTGCAAGCTCGTCCATCACTTCCTGGACGATCCCGGGCACGGCCAGGTGGAACGGGTTCGACGCCTCGCGCGCCTGGAAGAAGACGTCCGGGTTCTGCGCGGTGCCCCGCACGACCGGGGCGTCTGGCGTCATGCCCCGGCCGCGGAAGGCGAGGACATCGTCGTCGCGCACCAACGCCCGGATGTCGTCCTCGTCGAGCAGCGCGATCTTGTTGATCTCATGCGAGGTGCGGAAACCGTCGAAGAAGTGGAGGAACGGCACCCGGGCCCGTAGTGTCGCCGCATGCGCCACCAACGCGAGGTCGTGTGCCTCCTGGACGGATCCCGCCGCGAGCATCGCCCAACCGGTCGTACGCGCATGCATCACATCGCTGTGGTCGCCGAAGATCGACAGGGCGTGGGTCGCCACCGTGCGTGCCGCGACATGGATCACCGTCGGCGTCAGTTCGCCACAGATCTTGAACATGTTGGGGACCATGAGCAGGAGTCCCTGGGACGCGGTGAACGTCGTCCCGAGCGCGCCCTTCTGGAGCGCACCGTGAAGCGCTCCTGCCGCGCCCGCCTCGGATTGCATCTCGACGACGTCCGGAACCTTGCCCCAGAGGTTCGGGCGACCGGCCGCCGACCAATCGTCGCAGTGCTCAGCCATGGGCGTGGCGGGGGTGATCGGGTAGATCGGGATCACCTCGCTGACAGCGTAGGCGACGCGGGCGGCCGCCTCGTTGCCGTCGAGGCACTCGTACCGCTCGTCCACGTTCGTGGCCTCCCTTGGGGAACTATTGGGTGTCGCTTTCGTGGTCGCCTGAGCCGAAGCACGCCTGGAGCCGCGAGTGGAGACTATCGAGCTTCGATTATCTACTCGGAGATCATGGTCCGCCTGCGTCGCAGGATGAACGTGCCGCAAGTTACAGAGCGGGGAGCCGATCGGAAGGGCAAACGAGCCATCTGGCCCTGCCAGAGGCCGACGCCCCTGGGCCCTACTCGATGAGGATCAGGCCACCCAGATCGTCGCTCGCCTCGATCGGACGATCTCGGCCACGCCTGCCGGAACGATAGCGATGAGCGCGACGATGGCAAGCTCGAGCCCATCGAGCGGTGACGCCCGGAAGGCTTCGGCGAGTGGCGGGATATATGGGATGGCCAGCTGGACCACTCCGCCTACGACGCAGGCCAGTGCGAGGAAGCCGTTGGCCGTGAGCCGACGCACCGGGTGGACGAGCGAGCGGTTCGCGTACGCGCGAACGAGCTGACCGAATACGAGGGCGGTGAAAGCCACCCAGCGAGCGTGATCCCCGCCTCCGTCGATGGTCATCAGCAATGCGAGTGCGGCGATGGCGGTCACGGCGCCCGCCACGGCGATACGGACGAGTAATCCGGTCGTCAACAGCGGCACCCCGCGCGGCCGTGGCGGCCGCCGCATGATGTCCGGCTCGGCGGGCTCGCGTTCGAAGGCGACGGATGCCGCCAGGTCGATGAACAGCTCGAGCCACAGGATCTGGATGGGGAGGAGCGGTTGGCCGAAGCCCGCCAGGGTGGCGAGCAGGATGAAGCCGAGCAGCGCGACGTGGGTCGAGGTGAGGAACACGAGTCCCTTCTGGACGTTGGCGACGATCCGCCGCCCCTCCGCGAGTCCGCCCATGAGGGTCGCGAAGGAGTCGTCGCCGAGGACGATGTCGGCCGCTTCTCGGGCGACCGCCGTGCCGCTGCCCATCGCGACACCCACGTCCGCCTGTTGCAGGGCCGGTGCGTCGTTGACCCCGTCGCCTGTGACGGCTACCGTACGATTCGTCGAGCGGGCTGCCAGGACGAGCCGCAGCTTCTGTTCGGGGGTCGCCCGGGCAACGACATGCAGACTAGCGAGGGATGCCCGTAGCGTCTCGTCGTCCATCGCGTCGAGTTCCGGGCCGGTCAGGATTCGTTCGCCCGTTAGCCCTGCTGCCCGGGCTATCGCGGCCGCCGTCGTCGGGTGGTCTCCGGTGACGACGAGCGTCTGGATCCCCGCCTCGGTCGCCGTTCGTAGCGCCTCCGGGATGCCGGCGCGGAGCGTGTCGGAGAACGACAGGATCGCGCGAGGCCGCCAGGCATCGTCCCCTGAACGACCTGCCAGGAGGAGGAGGCGACGCCCGGCGCTGGCGGAGGCGTCGACGATCGCCTGCCAGCGATCTGATGCGTCAGGGTCACGGCTCAGGGCGAGGACCGCCTCCGGAGCGCCCAGAGCGAGCTCCTCGATCACGCCGCGGCGCCGCGACCGGGTGATCGAATACGGCTGCTCGTCACGCGGCAGACGCGCCTCCAGAAGGTCCGCCGGATCGAGAGACGCGCCATCATCGGAACCGGCAGCAGCCAGAAGGGCGCGCGTGAAGGAACCACTGCGGATCCCCTCCCCTGAGCCCCATGCGTCCTCCTCGGCGCGCAAAGCGTCCTGGATAAGCTCCCGTCGTCGAACCGGTTCCTCGATCGGACCGGCGGGAGTCAGGATGGTCTCGAGGGTCAACCGATTCTCGGTCAGGGTGCCCGTCTTGTCGGTCACGATGAGATCGATGGCCCCGAGCGTTTCCTGCGCATTCAGACGGCGGACGAGGACTCCTCGGCGCATGAGGCGGTAGGCGCCGAGCCCGAGGACCACAGCGAGGAGCACCGGCGGCTCCTCGGGGATGGCCGCGATGGCCGCTGAGATGCCGGCGAGGACGGCCTCGCCGA
This sequence comes from Chloroflexota bacterium, assembly GCA_031407755.1. GTDB lineage: Bacteria > Chloroflexota > Limnocylindria > Limnocylindrales > CSP1-4 > SPCO01. The sequence goes on from JANOIS010000369.1 coordinate 7,763, forward strand.
TGGATGCACCTCGAAGGAGCCCGAGGCCCATGGTCAAGCTGATCAGGCCGACCGCGACGAAGAGCAGGATCCGGACCAGTCGGTCGAGCTCGCGCTGGAGGGGCGACCGGCCCCGATCAGATGGCCGAAGGTTGCCCGCGATCCGGCCAAGTTCACTGTTCGGCCCGGTGGCGACGACGATGCCCTCCCCCCGTCCGAGAACCACACTGGTCCCGGCGTAGGCGATGGAGCGCCGGTCGGCCAGCGCCGCCACTTCGAGATCGGGCGCGGTCGACCCTGCCTCCGGCAACGACTCCCCGGTCAGGATGCTGCGGTCGATCGTCAACGCGTCGGAGCGAACGATGCGGAGATCGGCCGGAACGATGTCGCCGACACGGAGGAGGACGATGTCGCCAGGAACGAGCTCACGGGCGGGAACCTGACGCGGGGCACCGTCGCGGCGGACGTCGGCCAGCGGCGCGGCTGCCGCCCGCAACTCCTCGAGGGCCCGCTCGGCGCGAAACTCGGTGACGACGTCGGCGCCCACGATCGGTACGAGACCGGCGAGGATCAGGAGTCCGTCGCGCACCTCACCCAGCGCAACGGCGAGGACGCCGGCGAGCGCAAGCAGGATGACGAACGGCTCGGTCGCCGCGTCGACGACCGACGCCAGGATCGAGACGCGACGCGGTGGCTCGAGCTCGTTCGGTCCATGGGCAGCCAGCCGAGCCGCCGCATCGGATGTATCGAGGCCACGCGACGGGACGACGCGCAGCCACTCGGCGAGCTCGGCGGCAGGCAGGGCGTGGGGCGCAGCGATGGGCTCAAGCTGTGTCACGGGAGCCTCATCGGGGAGTGGAGACGCCGCGTGCGTCTAGGCGGCCACACTCCGCCCGACCAGGTCGATCGTGATCTCACTCAAGCCACCACCGACCGTCCGAACCCGCGCAGGCAGGCCGAGCCCGACCAACAGCCGATGGATCGGCGCGTTGCTCGCGTACATCGTGGCCGTGAATCGGGCGATTCGCTCGCGGCGCGCCCAGGCCGCGCCGGCGTTCATGAGCCGCCGTCCGATACCACGCTGCTGGAACTCGTCCGCGACGGCGATCGCCACCTCGGCAGACTCGGCACCATCAGGCTCGACGCACAGGTGGCCGACGATTCGCTCGGGGCTTGCCGGACCGCTGTCAACGACCGCCACGAAGCCCTCCCGGTGGTCATGATCGGTCGTGCAGAAGGTCGTTGATTGAGCGTGGCTGAGAGCTGAGCCGACCGATAGAAACCGGGTCCGACGGCTCTCCGGGGTGAGCGCGGCGTAAAACCGCTCGAGTTCCAACGCGTCACTCGGGGTGATCGCGCGGACACGAACCGGGTCGCGTTCGCCGTCGACAAGGATCGGCTCGTTGCTCGCGGAGACCATCGCGATCCTCATACCTCCATGGTACGCGAGCAACCGAGAACGGCAGTGTCAGGATCACGCGACGGCGTCCCAGCCTGGGGCCGGGACGCCGTGGTGAAGGTTGTCAGCGGGCGACGACGACCGTCGCGCTGGAGTGGGTGGCGACGTGCTCGGACACGCTGCCCTGCAGCAGCCGTCCGATCGCACCGAGGCCGCGCGCGCCGATGACGATCGTGTCGTAGCCGCCCGTCTCGGCGACCTGCTCGATCATCACCGCCGGATCGCCGGCTGGCTCGATCAACTCCGCCTCCAGGCCTTCCGCCCGGAGCAGGTCGCGCGCCTCGACGAGCTCGTCGGCGTGGACCTTGTGATCATCCCAGGGATCGATCGGAGAGCGACCGGGCCGGCGCGGGACGACGCTCACGACGCCCAGTCGGGCGCCAAATGCCTTGCCCAGCGTGGCGGCCGCCGCCAGCGCCCGCTTCGACGGCTCGGTGCCATCGTAGGCGACGAGGATCTTCTCCATGGGGAACTCCTTCCGCGAGGGAGTCGATATCGGTCGTCGGCTCCATGGCGTTAGCGTCGACCGAGGTTGCGCGTCCGGCAACGGCCATCGGTCCCGAAACGGCCGGGCCGAACGGCCCCCCGAGTTCGCGGCCCGTGCCGTAATCGGGTGCGTCGGGGAGCTATCGGTCGCGTGCCTTCGGGCCGTTCGGCCCTGTGCCGCGCTGGAACGTCGACAGACGATACCGACGAGCAGCAGACGCTGCCAGGAGGTTACGAGATGAAGATCCTGCTGGCCTATCACGGCGGCGAGGCGGCGAGACGCGCCCTCGATCGTGCGATCGAGCTGGCCAAAGCCACCGGATCCACGATCGACATCGTAAGTGTCGTCCCCGATCGCCCCGGTCGATTCCCGGCGGACCCGTCGGACGAGCGGGAGGCGCATACGGTCGAGCTCCAGGAAGCGCGAGTACTCCTCGATGCGCAGGGCCTGACCGGTGAGCTCATCGAGCCCGTTGGCGAAGTCGCGCAGACGATCGAAGATATCGCGGCGGACGGTCTGTACGACCTCGTCGTGGTCGGCTCACGAAACTTGGGCCCTTTCGCCGACTTCTTTGGCGGAAGCGTGTCCGAACATGTCGCCACGCACTCCGCCACGACGGTCGTCGTCGCCCGATAGGCTGCGCCGGTCGGATAGGGTCCGGAACAGCTCGCGCGGCATCAATCGGCAGGGGGTCCGGCGGCGCCCGGCGCGTCCGTTGGCAGGTCCGTGCCTCCGGGCGTGAAGCCCGCACCCACATCGGGGCCGTCGTTACTCGCTACTCCCGGGATCGTGCTGGCGAAGATCTGTCGGAAGTTCACCTCGCGTCGATTGAGGTCATCGAAGCCCAGCATGGTCCGGCCGAGCCGCTGAGCGTAGGCAAGGGCCAGGAGTTCCAGCGGCACGGCCGTAACGATCGGCGAAAGCAGCTCGTCCGTGGTCGTCATGGCCGGAAGGATCGTGTCCGCGAGCTTGCACGTGGCATCGTCCTGCGGATCGCAGATGGCCACGGCCGTGCCTCCGACGTCGCGGACCGCGCGGAGTTGCTCGCGTGCTCGATCAACGCTGGCTCCGACCGGCGCGACCACGATCGTGTGGCTCCCGGGCCCGGTGCAGAAATACTGCTCATGCGCCCATTCCTCGAGCTCCTGGCCAACCGCGTTGTGCCGGGCCGCCTCGATGAACTTGGCCATGCCGAACAGGGCAGTCCCGTGATTTGGCCCGCCGCCGATGATCGCCAGAGGCTCGGAGGGCTCGATAGCCGCGGCCATGGCCTGCACGACCGGCCGGGTGGCCGCGATCGTCGCCGCAACGCGCTCGCCGCACGCCGACACAGCCTCGAGGTGCTGGTCCAGCTCCGCATGCTGGATGTGCCCGGCCGTTGACCCGATCCGGAGAGCAAGCGCGTAGAGGCCCACCAGGGAAGCGAGATAGGACAGCGTGCCTGGACCGAATCCCACGTCTTCATACTTCCAGGCGAGCGTGTTCGTGGCCGTTCTGGCGAGCGGACTGTCCGGGAAGTACGTGAGGCCGATCGACCGGATCCCGCGCTGTCGGGCGAAGAGCGCCGCTTCGATCGTGCGCGTCACCCGCCCGGAATTCGAGACTGCCACGACCAGCGCGTCGGGGGGCGCGGACGTGATCGCATACCGTGAGAACTCCAGGGAGTCCATGGCTTCGGTCGGGATCCCTGTCCAGCGCTCGAATGCGAATCGCGTCGCGACGCCCGCGTGATGCGAGTCGCCGCAGCCAACGAGATAGATCCTCGATGGGACGGGCAGGTCCAGGTCGCTGGCCGCGCCGTACAGGCTGCGTATCGATCCGGAACGCAGGTAGTCGGGCTGGGCATCGATGCCCGCCTCCATGTGTTCCCACTTGAGGTCGAGTTCATCCATGCGCATGGCGAGGCTCCTTTTCTGGCGGTGCGACGACCGTCGTCGATGGCAGCGGAGGGCGATCGGTCGCGATCACGGTCGACGTGATGTCAGCCAGCGCCTTCTCGAGGCGATCGCGCGACTCGGCGGGATCGATCTCAATGAGCGCGAGGGCGCCCCGCCGTTCGACAGCGAACGAGGCGGAGATGGCGCCATGGACAGCGGCCAGCACAGCGTCCGGCCGGGCATGGTACGCGGCCAGGAACCCGCCGCAGTAAGCGTCACCGGCCCCGGTCGGGTCGACCACCCTGACCGACACGGCCGGGACGTGGTGATCGGCCCCATCTGGACCGCATACGATGCTTCCCGCTGGGCCAAGCTTGATCACGACGACCTGCGGTCCCGCCGCGACGAACGCGCGCGCGGCAGCTTCCGGATCGTCCCGTCCATACAGCAGCCGCGCCTCTGCCCGACTGGGCAGGAACAGATCGACACCGCGGACGAGCGCCAGCAGCGCATCCTCATGGCCGGCGATGTAATCCTCGTGCGGGTCCAGGGAGATCATGCAAACACCCTTGCGGCGCAGGCGCCCAACGAGCTGCGCCTGGATCTCGATGGGCATCGGCGCCACGTGGCAGGCGCCTGCGCGGCCGATCCGGGCTGGCAGTTCGATGGCGCGGATCGACTGGTCGTGATGTGAACCGGAGCCGACCCACGTGGTGAGTTGCCGCGCATCGTTCGGCTCGTACAGGATCCGATTGTGAATGGACGGTACGGTGACCTGCACCAGATGCAGCTCGAGGCCCGCCCGCTCGAGGCGTTCGAGGTGCGCCGCGGGAAAGTCCGGCCCGATCCGCGCCGCCAGCGCGACCCGGGATCGCCATAGCCTGGCGCCGAGTGCTGCATACGTCACATTGCCGCCGCACAGACCCATCGCGGTGGTGCCGTCCGGCAGGATGACGTCATCGATCGTCAGGTTGCCGAGGACCCACAGTGTGTCGCCAGGGCCAGCACGACCAGCCGATCCATCCGCGTCGGACGCGTTGTCAGTGATGTCGCGGCCATGGAGACGATTATCATCCGGGAGCTGCCCCGGGTCGTTGGGTGGGTTCTGTCCCATCGTTCCTCTCGGGTGGGCCTCGCCACTCTAGTCGACGACGGCCACCAGAGGAGTCGCGAGACCGGGTAGCACGCAGCGGCGTCGGGTCGATCGGACTGGCAAACGAGCCATCCGGCCCTGTCGTCCATCGAGGACCGCCTCTATTCTGACGATGAGCGGTGTCTATGCCGCCTCCGCCCCGACCAGGGGCGCGGCTCGAGATCGTGAGGTTGCCCGATGAGAGTCCTGATCGGCTATGACGGATCCGCCGGGGCGACGCAAGCCGTTGCGCTGGCTGAGGGGATCGATTGGCCGGCCGGCTCGATGGTCCGCGTGGTGAGCGTGATGGAGACGAGGGCGATCGCTCACCTGCCGTGGGGAGGGGGTTTCGCCGCCCCGCCGGTCCTGGAGGACGATCTATATACCTATATCGAGGCCGACCAGGCCCCGGTCGTTGGTCGGCTGGCGGCGCCCGATCGCATCGTGGACAACGTCGTCGTCCGTGGCCGGCCCGCCAGCGGGCTGATCGACCAGGCGCGCGAGTTCTCGGCCGATCTCGTGATCGTCGGCTCGCGCGGCCACGGGGCGATCACGTCGCTGCTGCTTGGTTCGGTATCGGCAGAGGTCGTCGACCACGCGCCCTGTCCGGTCCTCGTCGCACGGCGACCGACCCTCGAGCGGGTCGTCTTTGGGACCGACGGCTCGATGACGGCCGCCGCAGCCGAGGACATCCTGGCCCGCTGGCCCATCTTCGCCGGGCTCCCGATCCGCGTCGTGAGCGTCGCCGACGTGGTGCGACCGTGGACCACCGGCATCGCTCCGACCATGTACACGCAGGTGCTGAACGCCTACGCCAAGGATGTCGCCCATGCGGAGGCCGAACACCTGGAGGTTGCGCGAGCTTCGGCGAAACGACTGGTTGACGCCGGCCGACGGGCGGACGCGGAGATGCGCAATGGGGACGCGGCAGCCGAGATCATCGCGGTCGCCAAAGCGTCTGACGCGGACCTCGTCGTCGTCGGATCCCGAGGTCAGACCGGCCTCAAGCGCATCGTCCTGGGCAGTGTCGCTCGGAATGTCCTCGCCGCCGGCCAGACCTCTGTCCTGGTCGTCCATGGGCCCGCCGACGCCTGAGCGATCGGCGGCGACCGATGGCAACACCTGAGCGTTGCTATCCTCGACAGGATGCTCGATCCGAACGTGATTCCGGGACGTGGGATACGCGAGGTGCATGCCGCCCTGGATGCGGCCGTCCGAGGGATCGCCGGCCTGAACTCGGTCGATGATGCCCTGCAGGTCATCGTCGACGGCGTCCGTCCACTGGTCGGCGCCCAGTACGCAGCGCTCGGGATCGTCGACTCCGATGGCCGCATCGAGAAGTTCATCACCAGCGGGATGGACGACGAGACGCGACGGCGGATCGGTGCCTTGCCGCAGGGGCACGGCCTGCTCGGCCTGATCATCCGCGAGAACCGCTCGTTCCTGATCGCCGACCTGAATGTCGACGCCCGCCGCTACGGGTTCCCGCCGCACCATCCGCCGATGACGAGCTTCCTGGGTGTACCGATCACGATCAAGGGCGTCTCGCTCGGCCGGCTCTACCTGACCAACAAGATCGGCGCCGACCAGTTCAGCGACGAAGACCTGTCACTGGTCGAGACCTTCGCCCTGCACAGCGGGATCGCGATGGAGAATGCGCGGCTGCACGAACAACTCCAGCGACTGGCGGTCGTGGACGAACGGGAACGCATCTCCAAGGACCTGCACGATGGCATCATCCAGAACATGTACGCCGTCGGTCTGTCGCTCGAGGACGTGCCGGACCTCATGGACGACGACCGAACCGAAGCCGCGGCACGCGTGGAGCGGGCCATCGACGCCATCCATCTCTCGATCGCGGACATCCGCAACTTCATCTTCGGCCTGCGGCCCGGGCTGCTGGAGGGGGCATCGCTCGTCGTCGGTCTGGCTGCCCTCGCCGAGGAGTACCGCCACAATATGATCGTGGATCTTGAGCTACTCCTCCCCGACACCGTCGTCGAACCGCCTGCCGATGTCACTGGTCACCTCCTTGCGATCGTCGCCGAGTCGCTCAGCAACGTCGCACGTCACTCGCACGCGAGCCGGGCCAGCCTGGAGCTCACGACGCCAGGCAACGGGGCGGGATTGGAGCTGACCATCGAGGACAACGGGATCGGCTTCGATCCGGCAGGGGTCGTGAAGCTCGGCCATCAGGGCCTGGCCAATACCCGCGAACGAGCTGCCGGGCTCGGCGGCACGGTCATCATCGAAAGCCGACCCGGAGCGGGCACCCGGGTGATCGTCCGGATCCCGGAGCGAATCAAGTGAGGCGGCCAGGTGGCTGAGACCGAAACGAAGCCCGGCCATCCCCTGACCCTCCTGCTCGTCGATGACCATGAGGTCGTCCGCCAGGGTCTGGCCGCCCTGCTCGGTCGCCGTGAGGAGTTCCACGTCGTCGCCGAGGCCGGCACGGTGGCCGAGGCGATCGAAGCGGCCCGAAGATTCCGACCCGATCTCGTGGTCATGGATGTTCGGCTCCCCGATGGCTCCGGGGTCGAGGCCTGTCGCGAGATCCGCGCTGAATTTCCCGACACGCGCGTCGTCATGTTGACGAGCTATCCGGACGAGGACGCGGTGCTATCGGCGATCATCGCCGGCGCGAGCGGCTATCTCCTCAAGCAGGTCCGGGCCCGCGACCTCGTGGCCGCACTGGAGGCGGTCGGGCGAGGCGAATCCCTGCTCGATCCAGCGGTGACGGGGCGGGTCCTTGAGCGGATCCGCCGGATCGCCACGGCTGACCAACCCGATGAGCTTGCCCAGCTGACGTCCCAGGAACAGAAGATCCTGCTCCTCGTCGCCGAGGGCAAGACGAACAAGGAGATCGCGGCCGACGTCTTCCTCTCCGACAAGACGGTCAAGAACTACGTCAGCTCGATCCTTGGGAAGTTGAACCTGGAGCGACGCGCGCAGGCTGCCGCCTATATGGCGCACCTGCGGGACACTGGCCGCGGAAACTAGCGCCGATGCGCGTCGTTTCGCCGGCCGAAGCCGTCGCCGGCATCCAGAGTGGTCAACAGGTCTACCTCCACTGCGCCGCCGCGACGCCATCCGTCCTGCTCGAAGCCCTCGTGGCCCGGGCACCCGAGCTGCGCGACGTCGGGATGATCCACCTGCACACGGAAGGGCCGGGTCCGCATCTGGCGCCCGGGATGGCGGCGCATTTCCGTCATCGGGCGCTGTTCGTCGGGCCCAACGCGAGAGCAGCCGTTCATGAGGGCAGGGCGGACTACGTGCCGATCTTCCTGTCCGACGTGCCCCACATGTTCGATCGCGGGGTACTGCCCCTTGATGCCGTCCTCGTCAACGCGACCCCGCCCGATGCCCACGGCTTCTGCTCCCTCGGCGTGTCCGTCGAGGCGATGCACGCCGCCATCCGCGCCGCCGGCACGGTGATCGTGCAGCTCAACCGCTCGATGCCGCGGACGCTCGGTGAGAGCTTCATCCACGTGGACGACATCGACCTGGCGGTCGAGGTTGACGTGCCGCCCTACGAGCACGCCATCGGGCTCCTCAGCGACGTCGAGCGTCGGATCGGCGAGCACGTCGCCGGCCTCATCGCGAACGGCGCCACGATCCAGCTCGGGATCGGGGCCATCCCGGCCGCGACGGCTGTCGCCCTTCGCGATCATCGCGACCTCGGGGTTCACACCGAGATGTTCACCGACGCGGTGGTCGACCTGGTCGAGGCGGGCGTGGTCAATGGCGCGCGCAAGGAGCGCAACCGGGGCAAGATCGTGACGGCCTTCCTGATGGGTACGCGTCGCCTGTACGACTTCGTGGACGACAACCCGATGATCGAGATGCGCTCGGTCGACTTCACCAATGACACGCAGATCATCCGCTCGT
>JANOIS010000390.1:0-10041 GCA_031407755.1 Chloroflexota bacterium
CGGCTCGATCCGCCAGCCGGCGGCCCTGACCGGGATCGTCGGTATGAAGCCTACGTACGGCCGGGTCAGCAGATACGGGATCGTCGCGTTCGCGAGCTCGCTGGACCAGATCGGGCCATTCGCACGCGATGCACGGGACGCCGCCGCGCTCCTCCACGCTATCGCCGGCCGCGACGAGCGAGACTCCACGTCCTCGCCAGAGCCGGTGCCGGACGGACTGCTCCACCTGGCGACGGACGACGATGTGGCCGCGACCACGCTGCGAGGCAAGCGCCTAGGCCTGCCGCGCGAGTACTTCGAGGCCGGCATGGAACCCGGCGTCGAGGCACGGGTCAGGGAGGCCGTCGCGAGCCTGGAGGCCGCTGGTGCGATCGTCGAGGACGTCTCGCTGCCCCACACGGAGTACGGCCTCGCGACGTACTACATCGTCGCCCCGGCAGAGGCTTCGGCCAATCTGGCCCGCTACGACGGCATCCGCTACGGTCCGCGTCGCGGTGAGGGTCGGGACGTCCTGGCCGATTATCTGGCGACCCGAGGCGAGGGCTTTGGCGCGGAGGTCAAGCGCCGGATCATGCTCGGCACATACGCGCTGTCTACCGGCTATTACGACGCCTACTACCTGAAGGCCCAGAAGGTGCGCACCCTGATCAAGGGCGACTTCGATGCGCTCTGGGGCCAGGGCTTCGATGCGCTCGTAGCGCCAACCTCGCCGACGGTCGCGTTCAGGTTTGGTACGCGCCTCGCTGACCCGGTCTCGATGTATCTGTCCGACGCCTGCACGCTGCCGGTCAACATGGCCGGCCTGCCCGGGATCTCGATTCCGGCCGGGCTGTCCGGGGGGCTGCCGGTCGGGCTCCAGCTCATCGGCGCCCCATGGTCGGAACCTGCCCTGTTGGAACTCGCGCGTGCGTACGAAGGCATCACCGCCACGGCCGATTGGCGGTCCCTCGAGCCGACCGATCTCGCGGCGCTCGATGACCCGGCGACGCCCAGCCCGGCGGACCGGATGGCAGCCATCACGTCGCCCGCGCGGTCCGCATGAGCACGGCCGAGCCAACACCCGGGAAGACCGCCCTCGCTCGCGATCGATACGAGGCTGTCATCGGGATCGAGGTCCACTGCCAGCTCCGGACCGCCTCCAAGATGTTCTGCTCCTGCTCGACGGCCTACGAAGGGGCGGCGCCGAACACCCATTGCTGCCCGGTCTGTCTCGGGCTGCCGGGCGCCCTTCCGGTCATCAATCGAAGGGCCGTGGAGCATGTGCTCGCGACCGGCCTCGCGATCGAGGCCTCCACGCCTGATGCCACCCGCTGGGACCGCAAGAACTACTTCTATCCGGACCTGCCAAAGGGCTACCAGATCAGCCAGTACGACCTGCCGCTCGCCTCAGGCGGGAAGCTGACGGTGGAGACCACGGGCGGCCCGTTCACGATCGGGATCACCCGGGCGCACCTCGAGGAGGACACGGCCAAGCTCGTCCACGCCACCGATCCCGACGGCTGCAAGGTCAGCCTGGTCGACTTCAATCGATCGGGCGCCCCGCTCATGGAGATCGTTACCGACCCGGATATCCGGACCGCCGAGCAGGCGCGGCGCTACGCCGAGGAACTGCAGCTGCTGCTGCGCACCATCGGCGCATCGGACGCCGACATGGAGCACGGCCAGATGCGGGTGGAAGCCAACGTCTCGCTGCGTGTCCGCGGCACGGTGGCGTTCGGGACCCGGGTCGAGGTCAAGAACATGAACTCCTTCCGCTCGGTGGAGCGCGCGATCGAGTACGAGATCGACCGCCAGGCCGCCGCGCTCGACGCCGGGACGCCGCTGATCATGGAGACACGTGGCTGGTCCGACGACCGGTCCGAGACGTACCGGATGCGGGCCAAGGAGACCTCGGACGACTACCGCTACTTCCCGGAGCCGGACCTGCCGCCGCTGCACGTGGAGCGGGCGTGGCTGGACGGCCTGCGCGAGTCGCTCCCGGAACTGCCGGCGGCCCGGCGCACGCGCTACCGCGACACGTTCCGCCTATCCGCATATGACGCGCTGGTGCTGGTCGGGGAGCCGGAGGCAGCGGCGCTGTTCGATGCGACGGTGGCCGCCGATCCGACGAACGCCCCAAAATCCGTCGCGAACTGGGTCACGGGGGAGTACCTGCGCCTGCGCAAGGCCGCGGCGGTGGATGAGCCGGTCCGGATCGATCCGCCGGAGCTCGCCGCGATCATCGCGGCCGTGGACGCGGGCACGCTGTCGCGTTCGAACGGCAAGGAGGTCCTCGAGGCGCACGCGGCTACGGGCGGATCGGCCGGCTCCATCATCGTGGCGCGCGGTTTCCGGCAGATCACGGATGCCGGCGTGGTCGCGGACGCCGTCGAATCTACCCTCACCTCCAACCCAGGCGCCGTGGCCGACTACCGAGCGGGCAAGCAGCAGGCCGTCGGGTTCCTCGTCGGTCAGGTCATGAAGGCGACGCGCGGCCAGGCCAACGCTGCGCTCGTGCAGGCAGCCGTACGCGAACGACTCGAACGAGCGGAGTAGGGGAGCACCGGATGGGTCCGATCAACCTGGCGCTGTGGGGTCTCGGCGTCGTCCTCGTCATCGTCGGCTATACCCGGGCTCGAGGTCCGTGGGCGCGTTACCAGGCGCTTAAGGACCAGGACGCGAACATCGCCCGCTACGAATCGTGGCGCGGTGGCCTGCGCAGCAACGAGACGACCGGCGCCTCGATCGCGATGGTCGTGCTCCGCCGTCAGGCCCGCGCCGCCGGCCTCATCGCGGGCCTCGGCGTCGTCCTGATCGTGGCCGGTTTCCTTATCCCGTGACGCTCCTGACGTCTTCGTAGGCGTCCGGCGGGAGCGACCGTAGCCAGCCGGTCGCGCGGGCGCCACCAACGTTCCCATGTGCTACGGCCGTCGCGAGGTCGCCCGTCCGCCACCAGGCCGCAAGATCCGGCGGGAGGCCGGTCCACCAACTCCTGGGGTCCATGCCGTCGTATGCCCTCCTGCGAATAGACTGGCCGCTCCCGGCGAATGATGACCGGTCAACAGCTTGGAGTGGACCAGGGATGCGGAAACGGACCGAGGGTCAGGGCTTCGCGACTCGGGCGATCCATGCCGGTGAACGGCCGGACCCGACGACCCGTGCCCACAACACGCCGATCTACGCGACGGCCACCTTCGCGTTCGACACGGCTGAGGAGAAGGAGGACGCCGTTGACCGGGCGATGGCCGGGGATCCGACAGCCTACTTCTACTCGCGTACCGCCAACCCCACGAACCGCGCCCTCGAGGAGAAGATCGCGAGCCTGGAGGGGGCAGAGGACGCGGTCGTGTCGGCGTCCGGGATGGCGGCTGTCGCGGCCACGCTGTTCGCGCATCTCGGGGCCGGCGACCATCTCATCGTGGGTGATGAGCTATTCGTCATCACGCGGGTACTGCTGGAAGAGGACTTCCCGCGTCGCGGGATCGGCGTGACCACTGTGGACATCACGGACCTCGCCGCCATCGAAAGAGCCGTCACGCCGGCGACCCGGGCGATCTTCCTCGAGACCTCGACGAATCCGCGACTCCGCGTCGCCGATCTCGACGCCGTCGCCGCACTGGCGCACCGCCACGGCCTGCTGGTCATCGCCGATAACACGTTCCTTGGGCCGGCGCTCCTGCGCCCCATCGAGCACGGCGCGGACCTTGTCCTGCATGCTGCGACGAAGTTCCTGTCCGGTCACGGCGACGCCGTTTCCGGCGTGGTGTCCGGCCGGTCGGAGCTCATCATGCCGATCCGCAAGCAGACCGACACGCTCGGCCAGGCGGCCAGTCCCTTTGCGAGTTTTCTGGTCCTGCGTGGCGTCCGCACGATCGTGCTCCGGTCCCGTGCGGCGTCCGCCAACGCCGCCGCGATCGCTGCGTTCCTCGAGGCGCACCCAAAGGTCGAGTGGGTGCGCTATCCGGGACTCGCCTCGCACCCGGATCACGCGATCGCGCGACGACTGCTCGGCGACAACGCCGGGGCCATGGTCTCGTTCAAGCCACGCGGCGGTCTCGACGCGATGGCTGCCTTCACGGATCATCTCACCCTGTGCGACATCGGGGTCAGCCTGGGCGATATCCACACGCTGGTCTATCCGCGTCCCAAGGACGGCGGCATGATCCGCCTGTCGATCGGCTGCGAGGACGTCGAGGACCTCATCACCGATTTCGAACTCGGGCTGTCGTTCGTCGCCTGATATCGGGTCTGATGTCGGCACCAGGCACACATTCCGCACAGCCGTGCACGACCCGACGGGCGGTGTCGGTGCTACCGACACATTCCGCACAGCCGTGCACGATCGACCGCTCAGCATGCGGAATCGGGCCAACGAGGCGATCGATCACGCTCATCTGTGCAGATAACGTATCTGGGGCCGACATTGCGGGCCGGCCACAGCACCGCCCGGCAGCCGCGGACCGTCAGATCCCACCCAGAGTCGCCGCCGCGGCCATGGCCGCCCCGATCGTGCGATCGATCGCCGCGTTCAGTACATCCTCCGTCGGCCGGAACCATGATTCCGTGCCGAGCTTGCGGGTATCTGCGGCGTCCGGGTCGCGGATGACGTCCGATACGGTCAGGATCGTGCCCGCCCGGACCGGGCGACCCCTGGCCTGTTCGCGCATGGCCAGCAGGAAGACGGCCGCGCTCTCCATCTCGGCCGCGAGATATCCCCGCCGACCCCAGCGCTGCACCCCGCCCGGATGCGGGTCGTAGAACACATCGGTCGTGACGATCGGCCCGACGTGCGTTGGCAGCCCGGCGGCCCGGCTGGCGGCGGCCAGCGCGGTCACCACATCGATCGATGCGGTCGGTGCCGTCGCCTCGCCATCTCCCAGGATCGGCCCGATCCCGGTATGGGCGGCCGCGGACAACGCGACGATGACATCGCCGATCTCGAGCGCTCCGAATCCGCCGCACGTCCCGACCCGGATGAACGTCGTGGCGCCGAGATTGAGGAGTTCCTCGACGACGATCGAAGTGGTCGGGGTGCCCATCGCGGTCGTCTGGATGGAGACCGGCACGCCACCGAGCGTCCCGCTGTAGCCGAGCAGACCACGATTGCCGTTGACCAGGCGAGCTGCATCGAGGCCACCATCCAGGCGCGCGGCCATGCGGGTCGCCCGGTTCGGGTCGCCGGGCAGCAGCACCACGGGGGCGTAGTCGCCGGGCTCAGCGTGGAGATGGATCTGGGTCATCGAGGGCCTCCCTGTTTGATCATCGGTGATGAAGGCGGTGGACTTCGATCGAGGTGCAGCGGTCCATGACGACCAGCATGCCCGTCTCGTGCGCGATACGACCGGCCTCGCGATCCGCGATACCGAGCTGGAGCCACAGGCAGCGCGCCCCGGCCGCGGTGGCGTCGCGTGCGACGTCGGCGCAATATTCGGCGCGGCGGAAGACGTCGACGATATCGACCGGGCCCGTAGCGTCAACGGCATCGACCACTGACGGATGGCAGCGCAGGCCCGCCACCTCGGTCGCGTTCGGGTTGACCGGCACGACATCGTAGCCCGCGCGGATGAGGTCGCGCACGACACCGTTCGAGGGGCGCGTCGGATCCGGGGAGGCACCCACGACGGCGATCCGTCGGGCCGATGTCAGGAGGTCCGCGATGCCCGGATCGTCAAGCACGGGGACACCCAGGCGGCCCTCATGCAGGTCGACGAGTGCCGCGATCCGGTCGCGATCGGCGCGCCCGTAGAACAACGGCTCGACCACGTGCCCTCACCTATCGTGGAGATCATTGACGCAAGTGCGTCATGTTGGCGTACTCTACGGGCTGCCCAACTCTCTGGGAGGGACGTCATGGGCATCAAGAGGAGGAATCGCTTTGCAGATCTCTCGCAGGCTGTTCGCGCTGGGCGCGACGTCAGCCATCGTGCTCGCCGCATGCACCGGTGGCGGTGGTACGACGACCCCGCCGTCCGTAGCGCCGCCGGCATCGGTCGCTCCAACCGACGCTCCGTCGGACGCACCGTCCGAGGCGCCGTCCGGCGGTGCCGCCATCGACTACATCGCCTGTGTCGCGTTCGACACCGGCGGCCTCGGTGACCGGGGCTTCAACGATCTGGCCAAGAAGGGCCTCGAAGAGGCGGCCGCGGCCGGCTACACGACATTCTTCGCCGAGGCCCAGGGCGCGACGGACTTCGCCGCCAACATCCAGCGCCTCATCGACCAGGACTGCCAGACCATCGTGACGGTCGGGTTCGCCCAGCAACAGGCCACCATCGACGCGACCCTCGCCAACCCGGATGTCGCCTTCTCCCAGGTCGATGCGACCTGGAACGTGGACGGCGCCGACTTCACCCCGGGCACCGCGGACGACATGCCGTTCCCCCCGAACTTCACCGGCCTGGACTTCCAGATCGATGAGGCGGCGACGCTCGCCGGGTACCTCGCGGCGGGCTTCAGCAAGTCCGGCAAGATCGGCACCTACGGCGGCCAGCAGTTCCCCGGCGTGACCCGGTTCATGGACGGCCTGTATGCAGGCATCAAGATCCACAATGAGCGCAAGGGCACGGCCGTCGAGCTCCTTGGCTGGGATGCGGCGACGCAGACCGGCGCGTTCGTCGGTGGCGACAACCCGTGGGGCGACCCCGCGGCGGGCGAGTTGCGGGCCGAAACCCTCCTCGACCAGGGCGTGGACATCGTTCATCCGGTCGCCGGTTCCACGGGCAACGGGAGCATCAAGGCCATGCTCGCGGCGGGCAAGTACGCCATCGGCGTCGACACGGACCAGGCCCTGTCGCTGCCCGAGTACGCGGGCGCGCTCATCACGTCCGCAGAGAAGGTCATCGACGTGGCCGTCCTTGACACCATCAACAAGAACGCCGGTGGCGACGCCGGTGGCGAGAACTACCTCGGAACCCTCGCCAACGATGGTGTTCGCATCTCGCCGTACCACGACTTCGACAGCGTGATCTCGGCGGAGCTCAAGGCGGAGATTGAGGCCCTCAAGGCCGAGATCGCCGCGGGCACGATCAAGGTCTCCGACTACCTCAAGTAGTCGACCCAAGCGTCCCAGGTCCAACAGCGACGCCCGTTCTCGGATCCCCGAGGGCGGGCGCCGCATATATCCCGAGGGCCGATGCCAGATGCGGCTTGAACTGAGATCCATCACCAAGCGATTTCCCGGCGTGCTGGCCAACGATCGGATCTCGATCGAGGCTGAACGGGGCGAGGTCCTCGGACTGCTCGGCGAGAACGGCGCGGGCAAGACCACGCTGATGAATATCCTGTCCGGGCTCTACCGTCCGGATTCGGGTGAGATCCTGATCGATGGCACGGTGCGCTCCTTCGACGACCCGGCCGAGGCGATCGAAGCCGGGATCGGGATGGTCCACCAGCACTTCCAGCTCGTGCCGGTCTTCGACGTCGTCGAGGCGGTCGCTCTCGGCGCCGAGAGCATCAGCGGGCCCCTGCGCACATTCGATCGGAAGGCGGCTCGTCGGCAGGTCGCGGAGCTGTCCGAGCGATATCGGCTCCATGTGAATCCAGACGCGCGGATCGAGGATCTGCCGGTCGGCGTTCGCCAGCGGGTCGAGATCCTCAAGGCGCTCTATCGCAAGAGCGACATTCTCGTGCTCGATGAGCCGTCGGCCGTGTTGACGCCGGCAGAGACGGAGGAGCTGTTCGGCATCATCCGTGGCCTTGCCGAGGGTGGGACCACGATCATCTTCATCACCCACAAGCTCAACGAAGTGCTGGAGGTCGCGGACCGGATCACGGTCCTGCGTCGCGGCAAGGTTGCGGGCACGGTCATCCCCAGCGAGTCGAGCCGAGAGCAGCTGGCCAACCTGATGGTCGGTCGCGATGTCGAGCTGCGGGTCGTCAAGGGCCCGGCGAAGCCCGGCGATGTCGTGCTCAGCCTCAAGGACGTCGTCATCCGCGACGATCGTGGGCACCTGGCGGTGAAGGGGGTGTCGATCGACGTCCGCGCGGGTGAGATCGTCGCGGTGGCCGGCGTTCAGGGCAATGGACAGACGGAGCTCGTCGAGGCCATCGTCGGGCTGCGCGTCATCGACTCCGGCACGATCACGATCGGGGGCGAAGATGTGGTCCATGCCTCGCCCCGCCAGGTTTCGGACCTGGGCGTCGCCCACATTCCTGAGGATCGCAGCCGGGACGGCCTCATCAGCCCGATGACGGTCGCCGAGAACTACATCCTGGACACCTATCACCGTGCGCCCTACAGCAGGAGCGGCATCCTGGACGCGGCGGCGATCAGGGAGGGAGCCGCGAGGGGCGTGAAGGACTTCGATATCCGCACGCCATCGATCGATACCATCGCCGGGTCCCTGTCCGGCGGCAACCAGCAGAAGGTGGTCGTCGCGCGCGAGTTCTCCGTCCCGGTCCGGCTGGTCATCGCCGCGCAGCCGACACGCGGCCTCGACGTCGGCTCCATCGAGTACATCCACAAGCGCATCGTGGAGCAGCGCGACGCCGGCGCGGCGATCCTCATCGTGAGCACCGAGCTCGAGGAGGTGCTCGCGGTCGGCGACCGCGTTGCGGTCATGTTCGCCGGCCACATCGTCGGTATCGTCGAGGGCGAGGAGTCCACCGTCGAGAACGTCGGCATGTTGATGGGAGGCGTCGAATGACCCGCCTGCAGCGCATCCTGCGTCCCGCCGTCGTTCCGATGCTCGCGGTCCTGTCCGCGTTCATCGTGGGTTCGATCTTCCTCCTGATCACCGATTTCGAGAACCTCTCCAAGCTCGGGACGGATCCTGCGGGGGCGGTCGGGGGAGCCGTGGCGACCATCGGCGCAGCGTACGGTGCGTTGTTGCTGGGCGCATTCGGGGACCCGGCCAACATCGCGGCAGCGATCGGCAGCGGCGGCGATCCCAAGTTGATCGCGACGGCCATCCGCCCATTTGCTGAGACCCTGGTCGCGTCCACCCCGCTGATCTTCACGGGTCTGGCCGTCGCGGTCGCGTTCCGCAGCGGCGTCTTCAACATCGGGGTCGAGGGGCAGTTCATCCTCGGGGCGTTTGGCGCCACCATGGCCGCGATCATCCTGCGCGAGCAGCCCGCGCCGCTCATCCTTCTAGTGTCCGTGCTGATGGGAATCGCGTCGGGCGCTCTGTGGGGATTCATCCCTGGGCTGCTGAAGGCCAGGACCGGCGCCCACGAAGTCATCACCACGATCATGCTGAACTATGTGGCCGCGCAGATCGTCCTGTTCGGACTGCGCTCCGACCTCCTGCGCCAGGTGGGCAGCTCCCAGCCGATCTCCAAGGTGCTGACCCCGTTCGTCGCGGTGCCGCCGATCTTCGACCTGCCGGCGATCCGCCTGCACTACGGGTTCGTGCTCGCCTTGGTCATGGCCGTGGTGGTGTCGTGGCTGCTGTTCAAGACGACCAAGGGCTTCGAGCTTCGCGCGGCGGGCTTCAACCTCACGGCCGCGCGCTATGCGGGCATGAGCGCGACCGGCTCGATCATTGTCGCGATGTCCATCTCGGGCGGGTTGGCCGGACTCGGTGGCTCGATGGAGGTGCTCGGCACGGTAGGCCAGATGTCCAACGACCTGAGTTCGGGTTTCGGGTTCAATGCCATCGCGCTCGCGCTCCTGGCTGGCAATCGGCCGGCCGGAGTCGTGGCGGCCGCCCTCTTGTTTGGCGCCCTGCGCACCGGCGGCGGGCTGATGCAGGTCCAGACCGGCATCCCGCTCGACCTGCTGTTCTTCATCCAGGCGCTGGTGATCATGTTCGTGGCTGCCCCGCGTCTCGTGCAGTCCATCTACCGGCTGGATCGCCGGCCCCGGACGACGGAAACGGGCGCGCCGGCATGACCGCCGCCAACCCCGTCGTGATGCCGGCATCAAGCGACCTCGGTGTCGCCGAGCGAACGGCACTCCGGAACGCCCGTATCCGCGGCATCGTCCTCGCGGCGCTCGGTCTCGTCTCGCTCCAGGCGGCGATCGCGACGATGGACATCGCGGCCACCTTCTCGTTCTGGATCGATCGGCAGGGCGGGACCCCGTTCGTGATCGCCACCCAGGCCGGCGTCCTGTGGATC
>JANOIS010000454.1:0-3762 GCA_031407755.1 Chloroflexota bacterium
CGTCCGCCCTGTGGTGGGACGTTGGCGACGGTCCCCTCCAGGATCTTTAGGAGTGCCTGCTGGACGCCCTCACCCGACACGTCGCGGGTGATCGAGGGGTTGTCCGCCTTGCGCGCGATCTTGTCGATCTCGTCGATGTAGATGATCCCGCGCTGGGCCCGGGCGACGTCGAAGTCGGCGGCCTGGATCAGGCGCAGGAGAATGTTCTCGACGTCCTCGCCGACGTACCCGGCCTCGGTCAGGGACGTCGCGTCGGCGATGCAGAACGGGACGTCCAGGACCCTGGCCAGGGTCTGGGCGAGCAGGGTCTTGCCGGAGCCCGTCGGGCCGACCAGCAGGACGTTCGACTTCTGGAGTTCGACGTCATCGATCTGGTGACCGGCGTTGACCCTCTTGTAGTGGTTGTAGACGGCCACGGACAGGACCTTCTTGGCCCGCTCCTGGCTGATCACGTACTGGTCCAGCGAGCCCTTGATCTGGTGCGGGTTGGGGAGCTTGGAGCTCGCAACCTTGCTGGGACGCGGCGTCTCCAGCATCTCCTCTTCGATGATCTCCTGGCACAGATTGATGCACTCGTCGCAGATGTAGACGCCCTGACCCGCGATCAGCTTGCGGACCTGTTCCTGGCTCTTGCCGCAGAAGGAACAGCGATACGGGACCTTGGGCCCCTTGCTGGTGGTGGAGGACGTCACGTGTCTGTACCTGCTCCCGTGGTCCGGCCTAGTCGCCCTTGGAGCGCTTTGGCTCCGGTGGCAACTCGACTTCTGGTTCCTCGACCGCTTCCGCGGCCTTCTCGTCGTGATGCTGCGCGGTCAGTGAATCCCACTGCTCCGAGTACACCGCGTCGATGATGCCATAGTCCTTGGCCGCTTCGGGAGACATGAAAAGGTCCCGGTTCGTGTCCTTTTCGATCTTGTCGATCGGCTGGCCCGTGTGGCGCGCCAGGATCTCGTTGTTGCGCTGGACAAGGAACTCCCATTCCTTCATCTGGATCATCGCGTCCGGCGCGTTGCCGCGGAACCCGCCCGACCCCTGATGGATCATGATCCGGCTGTTCGGCAGGGCGTAGCGCTTGCCTTTCGCGCCGGCGGCCAGCAGGACCGCAGCCATGGACGCCGCCATGCCCAGACAGATGGTGCTGACCGGAGCACGCAGGTACTGCATCGTGTCGTAGATCGCGAGTCCCGAGTTCACCACGCCGCCAGGCGAGTTGATGTACAGGCTGATGTCCTTCTCGGGATCCTCCGAATCGAGGAACAGCAGCTGGGCGATGACGAGATTGGCGAGGTGATCCTCGATCGCGTCGCCCAGGAAGATGATCCGCTCACGCAGCAGACGCGAGTAGATGTCGTAGGCACGCTCCCCGCGGCTGGAGGTTTCGATGACCATCGGGACGAGCATCTGGGGTCTCCCTGGCTGATCGGTGGTGAAGTCGTGGTCCGGGCGCTGGATCATCCGCCGGCACGGGCCGGCTCTTCGGCCGTGACCAGATCATCGGCGGGCGCGCCCGAGTCCGTGGCGCCGATCGAGGCATTCGCCTCGGCCTGCCCGTTGTCAACGGCAGAGGCCGGCCCATCCTCGATGTGCGGCAGCGCCGGGTGCTTGGGATGATCCACGAGCCACGCGTCGATGATGGTCTCGACGACCCGACTGCGCCGGAGGGTATTGCGGATGAACCCTCGGCCACGCTCGGACTCGAAGTACTCGGTCAGCCTGGGGTCACCCTGGTAGCGCTGGCGACCCTTGGCCACCTCAGCCTCGATATCGGCGTCGGGGACCTCCACGCCCTCGGTCTCGGCGACCTTCGAGAGCACCAGCAGGGTCTTGACCCGCTTCTCCGCGTCCGGCCGGAACTCGGCATGGAGGTCGTCGCCGCTCTTCTCCATCGCCTTGAGGTAGGCCTCCTCGGTGATGCCCTGGCGGGCGAGCGAGGCACGGAACTCGTCGTGCATGACCTCGACCTCCTGGTCGATGAGCACGTCCGGCAGCTCGACCGTCGCGTTGGCGACGGCGTAATCGATGATGTGATCGGCAAAGCCGTGACGCGCGCGGTCCAGCGCGTTGGCCTCGAGCCGGCGGCGGATGTCCGTGCGCAGCTCGTCGAGCGACCCGAAATCGCCGAGGCTCGAGAAGAAGTCCGCGTCAAGGTCGGGCTGGATCTTCTCGCGGACCTCCTTGATCTCGACGCTGAAGTGGGCGACCTGACCGGCCAGGCTCGCCTCGCCGTAGTCGTCAGGGAAGGTGATGTCGAACCCGGTCGAGTCGCCGGCCTTGAGCCCGACGAGATTCGATTCGAAGCCCGGGATGAGGCGCTCCTGACCGAGGATCAGAGGCATCCGCTCCGATGTGCCGCCATCGAACGGCTCACCGTCGCGGGTGCCGACGAACGAGATGACGAGGTAGTCGCCGTCCTGAGCGCCGCGATCCTCGACCGCGCCGAGGATCGCGTTCTGATCGCGCAATTCCTCGAGGACCTTGTCCACCCGGGGGTCGTCGATGTCATCGATCTCCGGCGTGAAGTTGAAGGCGCGGTAGTCGCCGATCGTCACCTCCGGGCGGACCGGTACGGTGGCTTTGAAGATGAGCGGCTTGCCCTCCTCGGCCTGGACGACCTCCACGTCCGCATTGGTCAGCGGCAGGATGTCCTCCTTGATCAGCGCCTCGCGGTAGGCGACCTGGAGGAGATGGTCCACGGCCTCTTCGAGCACGACGCCCGGGCCCAGGTGACGCTCCAGGACGGACCGCGGCGCCTTGCCGGGACGGAACCCGGGGACCCTCGTCCGCCGGGCCAGCATGCGGACGGCGTCACCAAGGGCGCGCTCAAGGCGCTCGGGGGGAAGCTCGATCTCGAGCTGGACGGTCGACTTTGGGGCCGGCGTTCGGGTGATCTGCATCGCCGGGGCAGTATAGGGCGGTGCCTGCGTTCGGGGCGGGCTCTGGGCCCGACCGGGTTCGCATGCGCCATCACTCGACTCCCGAGTCGCCGTTTCCGACGGCAGGCAGCCAGGCAAGGGTCACGACATCGCGAATGGATGGCAGGTGGGCGACGACTTTCGCCCCGAACTGCTCCAGGAAATCCGCGACGGCTCGCTGGGCTGTAATGAGAGGCACCGACAACGAATCGGAGCGATCTTGACGACCAAAGGTGATCTCGACGGTGTCCGCGACCACCTTGAACGCCACCGGTGCCGATTGGTAGATCAGGTCAGGCTCGATCACAAAGGTCGTGTCTGGAACCGGCTGCCAATCACCGAGCTTGGCGGCCAGGTACAACAACGCGCCGCGATAGCCGATTCGCTGCGAACCGACCTCGAACCAGACGTGACCGTCCGGCCCGATGGCCTGCAGGTCGACATCCGTGAATCGAGTCTGAGTCCGCTCCTGCCAAGGCGCGACCGGTCGATTGAACGACGCAAGCTGGTTAGCCGCAGCTATCCAACTGTGATCGTCGACATCGCATGAGATCCGCAAGGTCACGGACTCATCCTCCGCCATGTCGTTTGCGCTACCTCGCGCATGCCACCGGGGTACGTGAAATTTCATCCCTCATGGTGCCACCCCAGTTCTGTTTCGGGGCCGGGGCCGCTAGACTCTGCCGTGGGCGAGTGGCGGAATGGCAGACGCGCCGGCCTTAGGAGCCGGTGCTGCGTGAGCAGCGTGTCGGTTCGACCCCGACCTCGCCTACCAGATCGTGGCTCCACGGGCGGTACTGGGCGGGTGGCGACCCAGCGGGCGCATCGCGAACGACCCCGCGAACCACCG
>JANOIS010000493.1:0-5267 GCA_031407755.1 Chloroflexota bacterium
TCTCCGTTCCCGAAGCAGGCGAGGCGCTCCGCCGGGATCAGGTCCAGGATCGCGACGACATCGACGGCGCCGGTCGGGCAGGCCGGCTCCACGACCTGGAGCAATGGGCGACCATCGTCGGTCGACGGTGCCCACTGAAGCACCCGCAATCCGGATGTTGAATTCTCCGTGTCGACGAGGTACCAATCCGTGCCGACGTGGGTGACCGGGCCACCTACGACATGGTGACGCCGGCCGCCTCCTGTCACGACCTGAAAATCGATCGTCTCGTTCGGGTCGGCAAACAGACGCCCGATCGGACCCTGCGTCCCCGGAGGTAATACTGTGACGATCGCCCCCATCGGTATGGTGAGGGGTCCATCCAGCGGCGGCGGAAGTTCACCCACCGACCCAGGAAAGACGAAGTCGACCTCCTGGTGACGCTCGCCGCCGCCGCCGCCGGCGCCGTCCCGATCGAAGAAGTGGACCCATGCCTTTCGGCCCGCGTCGTAGCCCTCCCCGGCCTCCCACGCGACGGTCAGGGTGACTTGCCACAGGTGCAACGACGTCGCCTCGATCTCCGACCTGCACGAGACCGGGACCGGAGTCACAAGGGGGCCATCCGGGCCGCTTGTCAACAGAGCGTCCTGAGCCCCGGGCGCTCGCGGGAAGCAGCCGAATATGTCGGAGTTGCGGAATTCGCGGAACTCGCGGTCGATGGCATCGATGCCTCGAGCAAGCGCCTCGTCGCGTCGTGCCTCGTCGAGCGGCGGTGGCATCTTCGCGTCGAAGCGGAGCGACCGGGCGACGGTGTCGGCCTCTACCCGAAGGGCCTCGAGATCGGGGCCGCGCAGCGTCGCGCGAACGTACCAGAGGCCGGTGGATGCTTCGGAAGGGTAGACCCCCCACGTTCGAACCTCCTCCGCTCCAGGCACGATAGAGGTCGTCTCCACGACGAGCTTCGCCGGCCTGCCATCGATCAACTGGGTCCAGCCGTCCCCCTCGGTCGGGATGTAGAACGAGCCTCCGTCGGTGTCCGCGTCAGGGCCGAACCACGCCGTGGCGTCGATCGGCTCGTATGGGCCGACGCCGGCCTGCTGCGGGTAGTCCAGGCTCAGAACGAGGCGGATCTCCCCGGCTGCCATGGGCTTTTCGATGATGCATTCGAAGATGCGGTCCTCGAGCGGGGCGGGGTCGCCAACGTACACGACGGTGTCACCGGAATTGACGGGCGTCGGGTCGTCGGCCGGCCCGAGGTCTGACTCAGAGCAGCCCGTAACCCCGATGTTCGACACGATCAGTGCCGTAAACGAACCCCGGTCGTTGAAAGGATTCATGGAGGCAGCGACGACCCATCCTTTTGGATAATCGAGCGTGATGCCGCGGCCACCGAAACCGGCGTTCGGATCGAACGGGTTCGGCAGACGGTCGAGACGTAGCGCGCCGATCGCGATCGCGCCGATCATCGCTACCAGCAGGGCAAGGAGCGCGAAGGCCAACGGGGGAGCACCAAGGAACGATCGCGTCTGGCGACCGAGGCGGACTCGGCCCCGAGCCTGCCCAAGACCGACACCGAAGACCGGCAACACGAGCGCGGGCAGGACGGCAGGCTCGTCTGGCGCCGGAAGCCGCAGTCGGCGCTCGATCTCGTGGCTATGCATCGCGGTCTCCATCCAGTTCGCCGATCGTGGCCCGAAGGCGCTCCGTGCCGCGGCTGGCATACGTGCGGGCGGATGCGGTGGTGATGCCCATCACCTCGCCGATCTGCTCGAACGAGAAGTCCGCTCGGTAGCGCAGATAGAGCGTTGCTCGCTCACGGGCCGGGAGGCGATCGACCAGCGGCCATAGCGACAGGGCGTCGTCCAGAGCGTGGATCACGGTCTGTGGCCGCGCGATGGTGAGCTTGCCAACGATGCCCCGGAGCCGCTGCCCGAGACGATGCTGGTCCATGACCAATCGGTAGGCGACGCGGAAGGTCCACGCGTCCAGGTCCTCGATCGCGCTGCCCGACTGAAGCTCACGCCAAAGGCGAAGGTGGGTCTCCTGAAGAACGTCCGCGGCGCCCTCGTCGCTGGCGCCCAGTCGCCGCGCCATGCCCCACAGTTCGCGCCCACGTCGCTCGTATTGGTCCGTCACCCGGCGCGTGATGTGCGCGGCGGACTCGACAGCTCCCGTCGCGACCGCGTCCTTTGCCACGTTCATACCTTACCGACGCAGCAGTCTCAGAAAACGCAGCGTCGTAGGCCCAGGCAGATCTACTCGCTGATCTCCAGCGGGCCGTCGGGGACCTCGATGACCACCCGGCCGTCCTCCACCACCACCGGGTAGACGGCCAACGGCTCCTCGGCGGGCGGATCCAGTGGCTCGCCGCTCGAGAGATCGAAGCGCGACAGGTGCAGGGCGCAGGTCAGGGTGCCATTGGTGAGGAAGCCCTTGTCGAGCTCGAAGTACTCGTGCGAGCAGATCCCCTGGACCACCGTGATCTCACCGCCGGTGTTGATGACCAGGACCTGGTCCGTGCCATCCACCCAGGCCATCTTCATCTCGCCATCGCCGACTTCATCGACACCCAGCAGGTCGATCCGCCTCATCGGCGCGAGGGAGGTTGTGGAGGCATCAGGCAGCGGCCTCGCCGGCGACGCCGTCCGTCCCCGCGGCCCACTTGGCCTCCAGCAACTCGCGCAGCCGATCCTGGGCGGACGCCAGCGGGACGCGCGCGACGACCGGCTCGAGGAAGCCGAGCACGATGAACTTGCGTGCCTCGTCCGGCGGGATGCCGCGCGACTCCAGGTAGAACAGCTGGGTCTCGTCCACCGGGCCGACCGAGCTCGAGTGCATCGCCCGACGGCAGTCGGGCTGATCGATCTCGAGCGACGGGATGGCGACCGAACGCGCGGCCTTCGACAGGTTCATCCCGAACTCACCGAGGAAGCTGTCCGTGCCGATGGCGGTCTTGTCGATAGTGATGAGGCCCTTCAGGTACGTTCGAGATCGTTCCAGCAGCGCCGCCTTCGAGAGGAGATCGCCGGTCGTGTCACGGCCGATGTGGGTCGTGAACGACGTGAGGTCGAACAGCTGTTCATCGGCACCAAATACGATCTCGACCTGCTCCACGGAGCTTCGGTCGCCGACCAACCGATTATCGACTCGACTGCGAACCAGCCGGCTGCCGAGTTGGGCGAGCGCCCAATGGAGCGTGGCCCCCTCGCCGACCGTGGCATGACGGTGCAGGATGGCAACGGTGGCCGGTCCGAACTCCTGGAGACTGGCCACCGTGAGCGTCGCATCGGCTCCGAGCGTGACCTCCGTCGTCCCGGCGAAGAACGCCTGTCCGGCCCCGGGCGCGTCCGTGCCGACTGTCGCCACGAGCTCCTCCACGAGTGAGGCGTGAGCACCGTCGCCGAGTCGAACCAGGGTACGCGTAAGCAGTGCTCGATCCGGTACACCGATCCTCCAGCGGACGATGATCGGTTTCGCGAGCCTGGTGCCGGTCGGAACGTCCAGGATCACGCCCTGGGTCCACAGCGCCCGCGTGAGCTGGGCGAACTTGTCATCGGCTGGGAGCGTGGACCCGCCAGCCAGCAGGTCACGGGTCGACTCGACGTCATCGAGCAGCGACCGCAGCGCGACCCCGGCAGCATGCGCCGCGTCGGATAGCTCGACCGTCGTGACGCGGCCCTCACTGATCTCGATCAGGCCGTCCGCGTCCTCGGGGAGCGTGCCGGTTCGCCGTTCCGTGGCCGGTTCCACGACGATCCGGGCATCGTCGAGCTTGGCCGCCCGCAGGTCGATATACGGCGTGTACAGCTGGTTCGATTCACCCGGCAGGGCGGCCCATGCCTCGAATGCCGCGCGGCGATCCTCGACCAGCCAGTCGGGGCCGCCGGCGCTGACCGCCCTGAGCGTCTCCGTATCGACCGGCAACGCCAGGTCGTCGAGATGTCGTCTTGGCGGTCTGGTGCGGGCGACCGGCGCGGTCAAAGCCTCGGGACTCTGGATCGGAACGGTCAACCGAGGGACCCTTCCATCTCCAGCTTCACGAGTCGGTTGAACTCGATGGCGTACTCCATCGGCAGTTCCTTGGTGAACACCTCGAGGAAGCCCTGGACGATCAGGTTGGTCGCCTCGTTCTCCGTGAGGCCGCGCGCCATCAGGTAGAACACCTGGTCCGCGCTGACCTTGCCGACGGTCGCCTCGTGGCTCATCGTCGTGTCGTCTTCCTGGATATCGATGTACGGGTAGGTGTCGCTACGGCTCTGGTCGTCCAGCATCAGGGCGTCGCAACGGACACTGGCCACGACGTTCGTGGCACCCGGCGCGACCTTGAGCTGACCACGGTAGGTTGCACGCCCACCGTCCTTCGAGACCGACTTCGACACGATCCGTGAGCGGGTGTTGGGGGCGAGGTGGATGGCCTTGGCGCCGGTGTCCTGGTGCTGGCCCTTGCCCGCCACCGCGACCGAGATGATGTCCGCCGTGGCGCCCTCGCCACGCAGATAGATGGCCGGGAACTTGACGGTCTTGCGCGAGCCAGTGTTGGCGTCGATCCACTCGACCGTCGAGTTCTCGTGCGCATGGGCCCGCTTGGTGACCAGGTTGTAGACATCGTTCGACCAGTTCTGGATGGTCGTGTAGCGGACCTTGGAGCTCGGCAGGGCGACGACCTCGACGACCGCGACATGCAGCGATTCCGTGGCGTAGATCGGCGCCGTGCAGCCCTCGATGTAGTGGACCTTGGCGCCTTCTTCGACGACGATCAGCGTCCGCTCGAACTGCCCCGTGTTCTCGCCGTTGATCCGGAAGTAGGCCTGCAGCGGGAGCGGGACCTCGACGCCCTTGGGCACGTACACGAACGAGCCACCGGACCAGACCGCCGCATTCAGGGCCGAGAACTTGTTGTCCTCGGCGGGCACGACCGTGCCGAAGTACTTGCGGAAGATGTCCGGATATTCCTTGAGCGCCTGATCCGTGCCCATGAACACGACGCCGAGATTGGTCAGCTCTTCCTTCACCGAGTGGTAGACGACCTCACTGTCGTACTGGGCGCCGACCCCGGCCAGGAACTTGCGCTCCGCCTCCGGGATGCCGAGCCGTTCGAAGGTCTGCTTGATCTTGTCCGGGACATCGTCCCACGACTTCTCCTCGCGCTCCGAGGGCTTGCGGTAGTACACGATCTTGTCGAAATCGATCTTGTCCAGGCCGTCCGTCCATGTCGGGATCGGGCGCTTGAGGAAGTGCTCGTAGGCTCGGAGCCGGTACTGGAGCATCCAGTCCGGCTCTTCCTTGAA
>JANOIS010000508.1:0-3506 GCA_031407755.1 Chloroflexota bacterium
CGACGTCGTGGCGACGCTCCACGCCGGGGAACAGGGCCAGGAGAGAGCGGGGGAGCAGCACCGTGGCCATCGTGGCTTGACGTCAGTCGTCGAGGACGACCGCCTCGACCGCCCAGATCGGTGGCAGGTCGGCCGTGATCCGTTGCCATGACTCGCCGGCGTCGGCGCTGTGCCACAACTGGCCCGTCCCTGTTCCGAACGTGACCCCGACCGGGTCGAGCGTGTCGCGCGCCATGGCCTCGCGCAGGACACCGAAGTAGGCGCCTTCCTGTGGCAGGCCCTCGCCGGCCCGGATCCAGGTGGCGCCGCGATCGTGGGTTCGCCAGACGGCCGCGCTCGAGTCGGGCATGAAGCGACCCTGCTCGGCGCCGTTGAGCGGGATGACCCACGCGGTGTCGGGGTCGCGTGGGTGGGTCACGAACGGGAAGCCGAACTCGCCCGGCAGGCCCGCCGTGATCTCTGTCCATTGCCCTCCGCCGTCGTCGGATCGGTAGACGCCGCAGTGATTCTGCTGGTAGAGCGTGTCTGGCTCACCGGCCGCGGCGGCCACCTTAGGGACGCACTGGCCGGTCTCGGGGTGCGGATCGGGCAGGAACCCGGCGCGCACGCCGACGTTGCGCGGCGTCCAGCTGGCGCCCCGGTCGCGCGTCTCGAACACGCCGACCGCCGAGATGCCGACCCAGGCACGGTCGGGGTCAGTCGGGTGGGGCAGGATCGTGTGCAGGATCAGGCCACCGGCGCCGGGTTGCCAGGTCGGACGGGTCCGGTGGTTGGTCAGGCCCTCGACATGTGACCACGTCACGCCCCCGTCCTCGCTCCGAAACAGGCCGGCCGGCTCCACCCCCGCGAGAAGCGCTCCGTCCGGTGTGACGGCGAGGCTCCACACGGTAGGGATCGCCTCGGCGCTGTCGCCGTCACCGTAGGTCAGCCCGATCGACGAATGTGACCACGTGTCGCCCCCGTCCTCGCTGCGCCAGACGGCCGGGCCGTACCACGGGCTCCCGCCGGCAGCCAGGATCGCGCCCCCGCTCGGTTCGACGATCAGGTCGTGGATCGGCCAACCCTCGCACAGCGGACCGCGCACGGTCCAGTTCCGGCGCTGCGCGTCACTGTCGAGGATGAACGCGCCCTTGGGCGTGCCAACGAGCAACCGCGTTCGGATCATGGCGAACCTCTAGCCTCCTGCCTTGAACGGGTAGACGACCCACGCGTCCGTCTCCACGGCGTGGACGTCGGGACGACCGGGTACGGACGAATTGGCGGGCTTGTAGTGAAGAACGGCCGTCGTCGGGATCCCGCCGGCCTGGCGGACCCGCTCGGTGACCGCGTGGATGGTGGTGCCGCTGTCCCAG
Organism: Chloroflexota bacterium; assembly: GCA_031407755.1. GTDB lineage: Bacteria > Chloroflexota > Limnocylindria > Limnocylindrales > CSP1-4 > SPCO01. The sequence goes on from JANOIS010000508.1 coordinate 1,353, forward strand.
ACCTCATCGACGATCAACACCTGGCGTCCGCGCAGGAGGGGGTCGGCCGGAAACTGGAGGAAGGTCGGGTGCGGCCCGGGCTGGCCGGCATCGTCGTAGTACTCGACCGCGGCGACGAGGATGTCACGCAGCCGCAACCGGTAAGCCAGCATCCCGGCCGGGACCATGCCCCCGCGGGTGATCGCCAGCATGACGTCGAACGAGCGGCCAGTCAGCCGCCCGGCGAGCACGGCGACGAGGTCATCGAGGTCTTCCCAGCTGACGATGTCGCGGTGCGGGATGGTCGGCGCAGTCACGGTATCAAGGATACGGCGGCTTTGGCACGACCGAAACCTTGGGTCACGGCGCGACGCGGGCCGGTGCGTCGACCTCGAACAGCGCGAACCGGCCGTCCGTGAGGTCGAGGTACGCGACGGTCCGGTGGAGCGGATGTCGGCCCCACCCACACATTCGGCACAACCGTGCACGATCCGCCGCTCAGATCGCCGATTCGGACCCATGAAGCATTCGATCGTGCATGGCTGTGCCAGAAAGGTATGTGGCAGCGACACGCGGCGATCGAGGCGTGGCGATGGCGCGCGTCACGCAGGACGCCGCCGCTGATGACGACCGGTGGACGTAGCATCGCGGCATGGATGCACCAGACGCGCCCGACGGCCCCGGATCCGCATCGCGTCGCCGGTCACGGCGAGCCGCGCACGGGATCGCGCAGCTCCCGTGGCGTCGGCTCGTGAACCCATTCCGACCCGTGGAGATCCTGACCGCCGACCTGGTCGAGTCGATCCATGGTGCCTCGCTCCGGATCCTCGCCGAGATCGGGATGGAGGTCCTGGGTGATCGGGCGCTGGATGCTTTTGTGCGCGCCGGCGCGCGGGTTGACCGGACCAGCCGCAACGTCCGACTGGACCCGGCCCAGGTCGAGACCCTCGTCGCCCTCGCACCGGCCGAGTTCCGGCTGCACGCCCGCAACCCGGAGCGCAATGTCGTGTTCGGAGGGGCGAACCTCGTGTTCTGCGCCGTCGGTGGGCCTGCCTTCGTGTCAGACATCGTGCGTGGCCGCCGCCCCGGCAACATCGCCGATTTCATCGACTACGTCCGGCTGATCGGCGCGCTCAACGTGCTCCATCAGGAGGGTGGCGGTCCCCTTGAGCCGACGGACCTGCCGGTCGAGACTCGGCATCTTGACCAGTACCGGACCTTCGCCACGGAACTCGACAAGACGTGGCACTGCCTCGGGACGGGCGCGATGGTCGTGGACGACGCCCTCGAGGTGATGTCGCTGATCCGGGGCGTGGACCGCGACACGCTGCTGCGCGAACCCTCGCTGATCACGATCATCAACACCAACTCCCCGCTGCGACTGGACGGGCCGATGAGCGACGGGCTGATCGAGATGGCGCTCCACGGCCAGCCGGTCGTGGCCACGCCATTCACCCTGGCCGGCGCGATGAGCCCGATATCGCTGGCGGGGGCCATCGCCCAGCAGAACGCGGAGGCCCTGTTCATGGTGGCCCTCGCCCAGATCGTCCGCCCGGGAGCGCCGATGATCTACGGGGCGTTCACCTCCAACGTGGACATGCGGACCGGAGCGCCGGCGTTCGGGACACCGGAATCGGTCAAGTCGCAGTTCGCATCCGGGCAGATGGCCCGCCGCTACGGGCTGCCGTGGCGGTCATCCAACGCGACGGCGTCACCAGTCGTCGACGCCCAGGCAGCGTACGAGTCGGAGATGTCCGTGTGGGGGGCCGTGATGGGCGGCGTCAACCTGCTGTACCAGGGCGCCGGCTGGCTGGAAGGTGGGCTGACCGCTTCGTACGAGAAGCTCATCCTGGACGCCGAGATCCTGCAGATGATGTCCGAGGTCCTCCAGCCGCTGATCGTCGATGAAGGCTCACTCGGCCTTGACGCCATCGCCGAGGTCGGGCCAGGTGGCCACTTCTTCGGGACGGCCCACACGCTCGAGCGCTACGAGACGGCGTTCTACACGCCGATCCTGTCTGACTGGCGCAACTTCGAGACCTGGCAGTCCGACGGGGCGCGGACCGCCACGGAACGAGCGCACGGCGTGTGGACGCGGCTGCTCGCCGAGGCGGTGCCGCCGGCCCTGGACCCAGCCGTCGCCGCAGCGCTCGATGCCTTCGTGACGCGGCGCAA
>JANOIS010000006.1:0-12499 GCA_031407755.1 Chloroflexota bacterium
GCGCGCGAGCCCGCGAGCATGCCCGCGAGGTACTTGAAGTCCTCCATCGCACCGAAGAAGTTGCCGAAGTTGGTGCCGTTTGACTTGAACCCGGTCAGGTGCAGGAAGGTGGCATCAGGGAACTCCTCGGCGACGGTCGCCATCGGGTCCATGTAGCCGAACGAGGTGCCGATGATGAAGTCGAAGCCCTTGCGCGCGAGGCTGCGGAAGACCTGCTCGGAATCCGCGCCCTCGGGCACGAGCTCGATGTACGCGACGTGGCTGTCCGTGACGTTCTCGCAGACGTACTGGAGGCCCTCGTAGTGGGCCTGGCTCCAGCCGCCGTCGTCGTGTGGCCCGATGAGCACCATCGCCACGTTGAACTTGCCGTCCTCGACGTCGGGGATCTGCAGATCGGCGCCGCCCTGGGTGCCCGTACCGGCGCAATCGGTCGCCGCCGGGGCGGATGCGGACGCGGGGACGGTGCCGTCCGATGGAGCGACCGACGCCGGGGACGACGGTGCTACCGACCCGTCGGCAGTTGGCGCGGTCGATGCTCCGGGGCTCGCGCAGGCTCCCGCGATCAGGGCCACGATCATCGAGACCGTCAGCCACGACAGGTGTCGCTTCATGTTCCGAACTCCTCCTCCACGCGGTCGTCCTGGTTCGGACAGCTCGACCCGCGCGGCTCCGGCGGACAGGATAGCCCCGACGGGTCGCGGCCATCGGCACTTGCCGTAGTCCGGGGTGCCCGTGGTCCGGGCCCCGAGGTCCGCGTCCTGTACCATCCGTCCCGATGTTCGAACGGACCGCGCTGCCCGAGGGGCCGCGCGTCATCAGCTCCCGGCTCCCCGGGGCGCGTTCGGTCTCCATCGCGGCGTACGTCCTGGCCGGTTCGCGCCTGGAATCGGCTGCGGAGGCCGGCGTCGCCCATTTCATGGAACACATCACGTTCAAGGGCACGGCGGCGTATCCGTCAACGCGCTCGATCAGCGAAGCGATCGAAGGCGTCGGGGGCTCGTTCAATGCCGCCACGGACCGCGAATCGACGGTGTACTGGGTGCGCGTCCCCGTCCGCGAGGCCACCCGCGCGATGGATGTCCTGGGCGAGCTGATCGTCCGGCCCAGGCTCGAGTCGAAGGAGATCGATGGCGAGCGTACGGTCATCGTCGAGGAGATCCGTTCCTACCAGGACGACCCGTCCGAGTACGCCCAGATCCTGTTCCAGACCGCGCTGTTCGGTGATGGCCCGCTTGGCCGCGAGATCTGCGGGGACGAAGCCGGTGTCCGGGCCCTCCCGGAAGGGACCATCCGCGACTTCTGGAGGGCGACCTACCGGCCCGCCAACACGGTCATCGCGGTGGCCGGCGACATCGCCCATGACCAGGCGGTGGATCTCGCCAGCCGCGCCTTTGGGACCGGCAACGGAGCGATCCCGTCGTATGCCCCGGCACCCGCCCTTCCGGCCGGCGAGCGTATCCGGATCGGCAAGCGCGCGACGGCCCAGGCCCAGCTCGTCGTCGGGTTGCCGGCGCTCCACCGCGACCACCCGGACAGCTGGACACTCGCCTTGCTCAACGGCATTCTCGGCGACGGCATGAGCAGCCGCCTGTTCCTGTCCGTACGCGAGGAACGTGGTCTCGCCTATGACATCGGTTCGGGTCTGGTGGACTATGCCGACGCCGGCTCACTGGAAGTGTCCGCGGGTGTTGACCCGGCCGGATTGCGCGAGGCACTCGCGGCGATCCTTGTCGAGCTGGCCCGCCTGCGCGACGAACCGGTCCCGGCCGACGAACTCGCCAAGGCTCGGCGCTACCTGTCCGGCGGCCTCGAGCTGCGGATGGACGAGACCCGCCACGTGGCATCCTGGATCGGGGGTCAGGAAGCGCTCCACGATCGGGTCCTGACTGTCGAGCAGGCGCTCGCCGCGATCGACGCCGTCACGGCCGATGACATCCTGCGGGTCGCCGGTGACCTCGTCCGCGACGACGGCCTGCGACTCGCCGCCGTCGCCCCGGCCCGCTATCTGCGCGGCCTGGAGCGTCACCTGCATCTCCCGGCCTGATGGGCACCCCACCGGCCGCCCCGGGCGCCCTGCCAGCCACACCGGTCGTCCCGGCCGCGCGCGCGACGGAGCTGGTCCTTGCCCGGCTGCACCTGCGCATGGGTTCCCTCGCGCTCGCGCGCGCCGAGCTCGAGACCCTGGCCGGCCGCGATGGGCTCGATGAGGACGGGCTGGTGGACCTCGCCGAGGCACGCTGGCGGACGGGCGACATCGCCGGGGCAGGGGAGGCGGCCGTGGCTGCCCTGACCGATGAGGACGGGCCGCTGCTGGCCCTCGTGGTGGCCGCTGAGGCCGCCGGCGCTCGCGGGCGACCGACAGAATCCCGCCGACTCGCAGCCAGGGCCATGGCCGCGGCCGCGGGTTCCATCGATGCGATCTTCGCGGGTATGCCCCGCGGCGCCGCCTGGCCGCCGGACGCGTCGGCCCCGCCGCCGGCCCCCACGACGATGTTCGATGCGCCGCGCGGCGGTTCGGTCGCGCCTCCAGCCCACATCGCGCGGCCCGATCCGCCCGATCCGTACGAGGCATCAACTTCGAGCGACGCCGCGGATGCCGGCACGATCGGGTTGTGGGGCGATGACACCGGGGCTGAGCCCGCGCAGACCCCCGACGAAGACATCGCCGCCGCGGCCGAGGTCACGGGTCAGCCCGACCCAGCCACCGAACTCGATCGTGGCCGTGCGGCCCTTGACCTCGACGACCCGGGCGAGGCCGCCCTCCACCTGGGGCTCGTTCTGCGGCTGTCGCCGGCGCTTGCGCCCGTCGTGCTGGACCTTGTCAGCGACCGGCCGGAGCCTGCCCTGGTACTCGTTCGAGGCGACGCCTGCCGGCTTGTCGGTCGCGAGCTCGACGCGCAGCGAGCGTTCAGCGAGGTCTCCCGGTCCACCGCCGCCTCCGTCGTCAACGCCACCGAGGCGGACCCACGGCCTTCCCCCGATGACCCGACCGATCCACCCGCAGGAGACCGACCATGACCGAACGCACCCTTGTCCTCGTCAAGCCGGACGGCGTCCAGCGCCAGCTCATCGGCCGGATCCTCGCTCGATACGAGGAGCGCGGCCTGAAAGTCGTCGGGCTCAAGCTCGTCCATGTCGAGCGTGAGCTTGCCGAGCGGCACTACGCCGAGCACCGCGAGAAACCGTTCTTTGGCGGCCTGGTCGATTTCATCACGTCTGCGCCTCTTGTCGCCCTGGCCCTCGAGGGTCCCAACGCGATCAATGTCGTCCGCACGATCAACGGCGCGACGCGTCCGCACGAGGCGACACCCGGCACGATCCGCGGCGACTTCGCGCTCGAGACCGCCCAGAACATCGTCCACGCCTCGGACGGCCCACAGGCCGCCACGACCGAGCTCGGGCTGTGGTTCGCCGAGGGCGAACTGTTCGATTACGAGCGTGATCTAGACCGCTGGGTCCTCGCCCCGACCGACCAGGCCTGACCGGCGACAGGTTCAACTCGGCGCGACGGACCCGCTCGCGCCCGGAACCTCGGGCGCGCCCGAGTCGATCGGCTGCTCCGGCGCCCCCGGGTCGAACGATTCATGAGCACCTTGCACCGACGGGGGCAGCCCGGCCGCCGCTTCCGGGCCGTCGAATGCCCCGACTGAGACCGCCAACGCCAGCACGGACAGCAGCAAGGCCCCGCCGGCGGCGCCGGTGAGTCGGTTGGTGGCCCACGTTTTGACCAGCCAGCCACGCAGGTCTGTGAGATCGAGCGGCGTGAACGAGGGTCGACCGACGCCGCCAGCCGCCTCACCCGTCGTCTGACCGGATCGGGGTCTCGTCAGCCCGACCACCAGCAGGCGCCCGTAATAGGCCAGCGGACCCAACGTCGCCGCCAGCACGATCACGCCCAGCGAGCCACCCACGGCGAGGTCAACGAGGTCAGCCCGCGCCTCGAACGCGGCGAGCCCCGGCAGGCCGATGCTGGCTACCACCACGAGCCCGAACACGACCGCCAGCACGGGCGACCGGACGGCCCAGCCGCGCAGGCCGTCCATACGGCCCGTGCCAAATGTCGTGCGCATGACTGCGGCCCACCCTGCGAACGCGCTCCGGGCGATGACGAGGGCCAGGATCCAGGTGCGCGCCGGCGCCCACGCCGCAGGATCCAGCGCGGCGATCGCCAGCATCACGACCCCCGCATCACCGATGATCGAGTACCCGACGATGTGCTCGATGTCGTCCTGGATCCATGCAGCCACCGATGCCAGCACGATCGAGCTGACCGCGATGGCCAGCACGACGGCTCGGACCGCGTCGAGGTCGACGAGCAATGGCGTGATCGATCGGTCCGCCCAGGCCAGCGCCACGATCGCGAACGCTGATGGAGCCCAGGCCGTCACGATCGGGAGTGTGGACTCCGGCACGGTGTCGGCGAGGCGGCCGGTCCAGGTGTGGAACGGGATGGCCCCAAAGCGTATCGCGACGGCCAGCGCGAATGCCAGGAAAGCGAGGCCGAAGACGACCGGTTGGGCGGCGAGCTCAGACAGGTCGCGGTCGATCCAGGCGCTCGCCGCGATGGCCAGCGCGCCGGCCACGACCGTGACCCCGAGCACCCGCGTGCCCACGGTGGCGGCGACCCGTCCTCCGCCTGGGTCCAGGACGACGAGGGCTCCGAACGCCCCGCCCGCCGTGGCCGCGAGCACGGCCAGCGAGGCATCCGGCAGCGCGAGCGCCAGTGCCGATGTGGCAAGGATGCCGAGCGTGACCGCCGGGGCGTCGCGTCGGGTACCGGCGACGTGGCCGATGATCGCGAGCACCAGACCGACCATGGCGCCAAGGGTCAGGAACAGGCGCAGATAATCGGTCGTCGCAAGGCCGGCCTCGCCGACGACAAGCACTTGCCCGGGCCGGATCCAGAGCGCCGCGGCGATCGCCGCGACCAGGGTGGTCATGCCGATCGTCGTCGCGATCCGCTCGTGGCCGCGAAACAGCAGCGCGGCGATCGCTCCCAGCCCGGTGACCAGGAGGAACGGCAACAGGCTCATGGGGTGCGACGTTCCGGGCTGATCAGTGCGCGTCGAGCGGGTGCGCGTCCGGCTCGTGGCGCCCGCGCTTGGGAGCCTCGGCGCGGAACGCGAAACCCGCCACGCCATCCGCGCGTGCACTTGCCGCGAGGGCGGCCAGTACGCCAGCCACCACGACGAGCGATCCCGCACTCAGGAGTTGCTCGACCGGTCCCAGGGTCCCACCCAGCCCGGCCCGGACGAGAAAGGCGGCATCCAGAAGCAGCAGCAGGCCAGTGCCCGCGCGGATGACGTCGCGACCGGTCAGGACGGGAGCCATGGCCAAGGCAGCCAGGGCGAACCCGGCCGCACTGGCGAGCGCCGGTCCATCTGCCGGGGCGCCCAGGCCGTGCGCGCCAAACCCCACGATCGCCGCCGCACCGGCGAGCAGGACCTCCGCCGGCCAGCCGATGCGTGACCCGGCGGTCGGCGAGCCGATGTGCCCGCGGTCCGGATGTTCGCGCACCACGATCCACAGGAGGTACGCCGCAAGGATCGCGCCCAGGAACCTCGCGGCAAGGCCGAGCGGCGCCGCGAGCGGTTCGGCCAGCAGCGGTGTCCCGACGAGGGCGATGGCCAGGGCCAGCAGCACGGTCCGGGCGTCGCGCGCCGCAACCGCCACGACGGCCCCCGCAACGACCGCCAGCGCGACCCCCGCGAGGAGCGGGTTCACGGGCTGGTCAGGAGCGCGCTGCCGGACAGTTCCGGGTAGGTCGGCGCGGGCAGCACCCCGAACGTATCGATCGGCCAGTACCGCAACCAGGCCCGTCCGATGATCCTGTCCGTGGCGACCGTCCCGAAGGTGCGTGAATCGGCGGAGTTGGAGCGATGGTCGCCCATCAGGAAGTACTCGCCCTCGCCGATCGTCCAGGTCGCCTGCTCCAGCTGCGACGTGGTGGCCTGCGGCGGCCCGCCCGTCTCGTCGCTGTAGACGTACGGCTCATCGACCGCGACGTCATCGATGTACACAAGCCCGTCGTCGCGGATCTCGACGACGTCGCCGGGCTGGCCGATGACGCGCTTGATGAACGGCGTGTCCTCCCGACCCCATTCAGCGGGCGGATGGAAGACGACGATGTCGCCGCGCTTGTACGTATCGAATCTGGGCGTGAGCTTGTCCACCAGCACGTACTGATCCTCCAACAGGGTCCGCTGCATCGATTGCTGCTGGATCTTGTATGGCTGAGCGACGAAATTCTGGATGACAAAGAAGATGATGAGCGTCAGGACGAGCGTCTCGACGATCTCGAAGAGACACCCGAGCGCGGGTCGTTGACTCACAAGTCCGGCAGTATACGGGCGCCCGGTCCGAGCCGCCCCACGGCCCGTACGGCGATGTCCGCGCGCCATCGGGGGCCGAGTTTGACCCGCGAAAGTCGGCCTTGTTACACTCGCCGCCGACCTGCAGGGTTCCAAGCCCACGGCACATGCCGTCGGGACCGTGCGACAGCTCCCCGGACACCCGACCGCGACGGCGCATGTCACGCGCCCTGGGAGGACGCCGGTTCAGTCACCCTTAGGAGGACCAGACGACCTGATGGATGCCAGTGCGCTCCAGCTGATCATCCTGCCGGCCGGCATCATCGCCGTCCTGTTCGCCCTGTACCTGGCGCGTGACGTCCTGTCGCGCGACACCGGGACACCTGAGATGCAGGCCGTGGCCGGCACGATCTTCGAAGGCGCGGTCGCCTTCATCAAGCGTCAGTACACGACCATCTTCGTGCTGGCCGTCATCGGTGCCGTGGGCGTCTTCGTCCTGATCTCGGCGTTCGAGACACAACAGGTTGCGGAGACCGACATCTTCGGGCCCGCCCTGGGCATCCGCACGGCGATCGCCTTCTTCGTCGGCGCGCTGTGCTCGATGGCGTCGGGGATCATCGGCATGTATATCAGCGTCAAGGCCAATGTCCGGACCGCATCGGCCGCCCGACGCAGCCTGGTGGAAGCGGTGCAGGTCGCGATGCGCGGCGGCGCCGTGTCCGGCTTCCTGGTCGTTGCGCTGTCGCTCCTGGGCGTGTACGGGATCTTCGCCGCCTTCGGTGGCCTCAACCCCGACACGGTCAAGGACGCGCCGTTCCTCATCGTCGGTTTCGGCTTCGGCGCCTCGTTCGTGGCCCTGTTCGCCCAGCTGGGCGGCGGGATCTACACCAAGGCCGCCGACGTCGGCGCGGACCTCGTGGGCAAGGTGGAGAAGGGCATCCCGGAGGACGACCCTCGTAACGCCGCGGTGATCGCGGACCTCGTCGGCGACAACGTCGGCGATTGCGCCGGCCGTGGCGCGGACCTGTTCGAGTCCACGGCGGCGGAGAACATCGGGGCGATGATCCTCGGTGTGGCGGCGTACGGGATCGCGTTGCAGGCTGGCTGGCCGGATCCAGAATCGTGGATCTTCTTCCCGCTGGTGATCCGCGCCTTCGGGCTGCTGGCCACCATCGTCGCGATCTTCTTCGTCCGCGGCAAGGAGACCGAGGACCCGATGAACATGCTGAACCGCGGCTACTGGGTCACGACCCTGCTGTCCGTGATCGGCCTCGGCTTCACGACCTACATCATGCTCCAGACGAACGGCTCCGTCGGCACGACCGGTCTGCCCACGTGGGTCTACTTCTTCGGCGCCGGCATCGTCGGCCTCGCGACCAGCATCGCATTCGTGTACATCACCCAGTTCTACACGGCGGGTTCCTTCCGGCCAGTCCGGGAGATCGCCGAGGCCAGCAAGACGGGTCCGGCGACGAACATCATCAGCGGTACCGCCGTGGGCTTTGAGACGACCTTCGTGACGGCTATCACCATCAGCGTCGCGTTGTTCGCGAGCTTCTGGCTCGGCGACCAGGCGGGCCTGATCACCGATACCGGCCGCAACGTCGGCGGGATCTTCGGCACCGCGGTCGCGACCATGGGCATGCTCATGACCACGGCCTACATCCTGGCCATGGACACCTTTGGCCCGATCACGGACAACGCCGGCGGAATCGCCCAATTCAGCCGTGCCGAGGCCAGCGCCCGCGAGATCACGGACCGACTGGACGCCGTCGGCAACACGACCAAGGCGCTGACCAAGGGCTACGCCATCGCCTCGGCGTCGCTCGCCGCGTTCCTGTTGTTCTCGGCGTACATCGACAAGGTCAACCTGATCCAGGCGCGTCGCATCGCGGCCGACATCCCGGGCGCCAAGCTCCTGGAGTCCGTGAACCTCGCCAACGTCAACGTGTTCATCGCCGCGCTCATCGCCGCGATGCTCGTCTTCTTCTTCAGCTCGCTCGCGATCCGAGCGGTCGGCAAGACGGCCCAGGCCATCATCGTGGAAGTCCGCCGGCAGTTCCGGGAGATGCCCGGGATCATGGATTACACCCAGCGCCCGGACTACGCCCGGGTGGTCGACATCACGACCAAGGCCGCATTGCGCGAGATGGTCGCCCCCGGACTCGTTGCCGTCGCGACGCCGGTGATCGTCGGCCTGCTCCTCGGCGCCGAGGCGGTTGCCGGCATGCTCATGGTCGGGACCATCACCGGCGTCATGCTGGCGACGGTGCTGAACAACAGCGGTGGCGCGTGGGACAACGCCAAGAAGTACATCGAGGCCGGCAACCTCACGGACGACGACGGCAACGTCCTGGGCAAGGGCTCCGACGCCCATGCCGCGGCCGTAGTTGGTGACACCGTCGGCGACCCGTTCAAGGACACCGCCGGCCCGTCGCTGCACGTCCTGGTCAAGCTGCTCGCCACGATCACCCTGGTTCTAGCCCCCTTGTTCATCCGCTGAGAGCGCGGCGCCTGACGCGGCGCGCCTGAATCGAAAATGGATGCCCTCTTCCTGGCCCTCGTGATGGGGATCGTGCAGGGACTCACCGAGTTCCTGCCGGTCTCGTCGTCCGGACACCTGGTCCTCGTCCCGTTCCTGCTCGGATCGGACGATGCGTTCATCAACTCGCTCGCGTTCAGCGTCATGCTGCATGTGGGGACGCTCGTGGCCCTGCTCGTGTACTTCCGCTCGGATTGGCTCCGGCTCATCCCGGCCGGGTTCGCGGCCCTCCGCGATCGATCCTTCCGCGGCGACCCGGACCGGATGCTGGCCTGGCTCCTCGTCGCGTCGACCATCCCGGCCGCCCTGGCCGGTCTGCTGTTCAGCGATGTGATCGAGACCCGGTTTCGCGAGCCGGGTCTGGTCGCCATCACGTTGATCGTCGGTGGCGTCATCCTGTTCGTGGCGGATCGGGTCGGCGGGCGAGACCGGGGCATCACCGATATCACGTTTCCGATCGCGATCGGCATCGGGGCGGCGCAGGCCCTGGCGCTCGTGCCTGGCCTGAGTCGTTCCGGCATCTCCATCTCGGCCGGGCGGCTCGCCGGGCTCGATCGAGCGGCCGCGGCTCGGTTCTCGTTCCTCATGGCCACGCCGATCACGGCCGGGGCGATCGTGTTCGAGGCGCGCAAGCTGTTCACCGGTGAGGCCGGCGTGGAGGTGGCCGCGGCGCCGCTCGCGATCGGGCTGGTGGCGTCGCTGCTGTCCGGGTTCGTCGCGATCCATTTCATGCTGCGCTACCTGCAAACGCGGTCACTCGATGTGTTCGTGTGGTACCGGTTCGCCCTCGCGGCGGTCGTCATCGTCGCCTGGCTGGCCCGCTAGTCGGGGGGTCGTGGAGGTCATGAAGCAGCTTCGCCAGCGCGCCATCCGGGACCTGGTGGCGGGCCGCCTGATCCGAACGCAGCAGGAACTTGCCGCAGCGCTGCGCGACCGTGGGTTCCGCACCACCCAGGCGACGATGTCGCGGGATGTGGCGGAGCTCGGTCTGGTCAAGGTACAGCGGGACGGGACGGCGGCCTACGCCCTTCCGCCGCGGCTGATCGAAGCCGAGACCTCCGGCGAGGACCGACTGCGGGCGCTCCTGAGTGACCTGCCCCTCGAGATCCACGAGGCGGGGCTGCTGCTCGTCCTGCGCACCCTGCCAGGGTCGGCCCACGCCATCGCGGCGGCGCTCGATCGGGCGCGCTGGCCGGAGGTGGCGGGTTCCATCGCCGGGGACGACACGCTCTTTGTCGCCGTTCCGGATCGCGGCTCGCTCAAGCGCGTGAAGCGACGCCTCCTGCGCCTGGCAGAGGGTGCCTGAACGAGCCGCGCCCCTTCGCCACGTCGCTACGCGGCGAGGCTTTTGACACCCACCGTGTGCGGGCACTACCATTCGCCCCCGGTCCGGAACTTCAGGCTCGCGGCACGGCCCGCGACCAGCCTGGAGTTCTTTCCTTTATCGCGAGACCGACGCGGGTCGGTCGCGTCCCACCAGACCACTGCCATGCGGGGTCCAGCGGCCATGAACAACAAGCCCACCTACCTCTCGAAAGAGGGGCTCGCCAAGCTTCGCGCCGAGCTCGAGGACATGATCACGGTCAAGCGACCTGAAGTCGCCGATCGGATCCACGACGCCAAGGAACACGGCGACCTGTCCGAGAACGCCGAGTACGAGGACGCCAAGAACGAGCAGGCGTTCGTCGAGGGCCGCATCCAGACCCTGGAGGCGCTGATCAAGAACGCGACCCTCATCGATGAGAATCACGCCACGGATCACGTCGCGATCGGGTCCACGGTCAGCGTCGAGAGCGGCGACGGCAAGGAGACGTTCACGATCGTCGGCTCCACGGAGGCCAAGCCCGGCGAGGGCCGAATCTCGAATGAGAGCCCGGTCGGTCGTGCACTGCTCGGCAAGAAGAAGGGCGAGAAGGTCCTCGTGCGCGTGCCCGCGGGCGACTTCACCTACAAGATCACCAGCATCAGCTGAAAGCTCGGTCGGGAGACGGCGTGGACTGGGCTGACGAACTCGCGACGCGGGTCCGGGACGCGGGTCCCCAGATCGTCAACGACTCGAAGACCCCGTCGGGCACGGTCCATGTCGGCAGCCTCAGAGGACCGGTCATCCTCGACGCGATCACTCGTGCCCTGCGCGCCAACGGCATCGACACAACGCTGCTGTACGGCATCGATGACCTCGATCCCATGGATGCCCAGGCCCTCCTGACACCGGATGCCATCGAGACGGAGATGGGCCGACCGCTGGCCCACGTTCCGGACCAGGTCGGCGACTGCCACGCCTCGTACGCGCGGCACCACGCCGGGACCTTTATTGATACGTTCGCGGGGCTCGGCATCCACCCGGACCGCTACTACTGGATGAGCGACATCTACCCGACCGGCGACATGGACCCATTCATCCGGACGGCGCTGGACCAGGCGGCCCAGGTGCGCGAGATCTACCGACGCGTCGCGAACGTCCGGCATCCCGATACCTGGCACCCGATCGGCGTCATCTGCCCCACATGCGGCAAGGTGGGTACGACGATCGTCACGGACTGGAACGGCTCGGAGGTCTACTTCGAGTGTCGCCCGGAACTCGTGACCTGGGCCCGTGGCTGCGGAGCCAACGGCTGGGTCAGCCCGTTCGGTGGTCGAGCGAAGCTTCCCTGGAACCTCGAGTGGGCGGCCCAATGGTCGCTCTTCGGCGTCACCATCGAGCCGGGCGGCAAGGACCTGTCCACGGCCGGTGGCTCGCGCGACCGGTCCGACGCGATCGCCCGCGAGATCTTCGAGCGCGAGCCGCCGATCAACGTCCCGTACGAGTTCCTCAACATCGGCGGCAAGAAGATGTCGACCTCCAAGGGGCGCGGCGCCGCCGCCCACACCATCGCCGAGGTCGTGCCCCCGGAGCAGCTGCGCTTCCTGTTCCTTCGCCACCGGCCCAATCACGCCATCGATTTCGACCCTGACGGCACGGACCAGATCCCGCGGCTGTTCGATGAATTCGACAAGTTCGCGACGGCCACGGCGGGTCGCGAGGTCAAGGGTGAGCTGGCGCCTGGCTACGAGGCGACCTTCCGCTACTCACTGCTGGACCCGGCGGCGGATGTCGCCTCCGAGGCCGTGCTGTTCCGACCGGCCTTCGCGCACCTCGCGATGCTCATCCAGATCCCGGGCGTGGACGTCGTCGAGCGGGTCGAGGCGGAGAAGGGCGCGGCCCTGACCGAGCCCGAGCGAGGGATCCTGGACCAGCGGGCGACCGCGGCCCGGGCCTGGCTGGAGGCATATGCGGCCGATTCGGCTCGGCTGGCCGTGCATCATGACGCCGTGCCACCCTCAGCGGCCACGCTCGACGACGACCAGCGCCGTTTCCTCGCCAGCCTGGCTGCGCGCGCCCGGGCCGAGTATCCGGCCGGCGGCGACGCGTGGCAGGCCCTGATCTTCGCTGCGGCCGCCGAGGAAGGCCTGGCCGGCCGGCGAGCGTTCGAGGCCATCTACCGGGCCTTCCTCGACCGGACCAACGGGCCGCGCGCGGGCTGGCTCCTCGCGAGCCTGGACCCCGTCTTCGTCACGGATCGAGCCCAGCAGGCAGCCAGCAAGATGGCCACATGAGCGTCGGCCTGCAACGGTTGCGCGACGAGCCTGACGTGATCCGCCAGGG
>JANOIS010000022.1:0-3431 GCA_031407755.1 Chloroflexota bacterium
CCATATCGGCGGCGAGCAGGGCCGGGATCCCGGTCGCCATGGACGTCGATCCGGTGTCGATGATGTGGATCTCGCGGTCCGGCAGTGCCTGGGCGGCCAGCGTCGCCGACTGGATCGTGGATGACAACTTGGAGCCGATCAGGGCACACACGATGGCATCGGCACCGTCCGCGAAGCACGCCTCGAACGTCTTCTGGAACGTGCCCGGTGACGGGGACGCGGTCGCCGGGATGATGGCGCCGGGAGCCAGCAGACGCGTCCAGAACTGCTCCGTGGAAAGGTTGACGCCGGCCTGGAACTCCTCGGCCCCGAAGCGCACGAACAGAGGCACCACCCGTATCCCGGCGGCGGCCGCCACCTCGGGTGCCAGATCGGCGGTGGAATCGGTGACGATCGCGGTGCGCACCGTGGAATCCCTCCTTGCCCCCTGTCCGCCGATCATACGGCTGTCGGGCCCGGGGTGTCGGGCACGGGGCGTGCCGGCTGCGGACTGTCGCGGGTTCGCAAGGCCGCAGCCGCACGTGTGCCACCCGGCCTCACATCGCCGTGCCACCGTGGGCAGTGTCGCGCGACGCATGGGTGCGCACCGGCGAAGCATTGCGTGAGGCATCCCGATGGACAGCGATCCGAAGCCCAGCCAGGCGAACCAGTCCGCCAGCGACGAACCGGCCCAGTGGAACCCTGAGCAGATGGAGACCGACGACGGCGACGGAGCCGTGCCTTCCACCACTGGTGTGAATCCGGACGTCCAGACGTGGAACGAGGGCCAGATGGCGCCCGCGCGCGAGGATGGCACCCGAGCCCCGGACGTGTCCGACGAGGAGATCGCGGAATCCAAGGGCGGTCTCTCCGGTGGTGGTGCGAATCCCGGCGGTGGCGAACGGTGGGCAGACCGCGGCGTCGATCCGGCCGAGTAGCACGGCCCCGGCTCCCGGCGTCCGTACACTGTCCTTCCAGCGGACCGATCCAGATGCTGCAAGGACTGCATGACTCCGGAAGATCTCGACCACGGTCAGGCCAACGCACATGGGCACGACCACGGCGCGCCCGCTCACGACGACCCTGAACACGACGACCCTGAACACGACCACCGTGGCGGCCTGGTCGACCTGGCCCAGGACCTCTTTGCCCCGCACAGTCACGACGCCGCGGATTCCGTCGATCGCGCGCTGGAAGCCAGCGTCAAGGGCGTCCGGGCGGTCAAGATCTCGCTGGTGGCTCTCCTCGCGACGAGCGGCCTGCAGCTCATCCTCGTCTTCGTCACCGGGTCCGTCGCTCTGCTCGCGGACACGATCCACAACTTCTCGGACGGATTGACCGCCGTCCCCCTGTGGATCGCCTTTGTCGTCGGCCGGCGAGCGGCCAACCCGCGCTACACGTACGGCTATTGCCGCGCCGAGGACATCGCCGGGCTGTTCGTCGTGGCCATGATCGCGTTCTCCGCCTTCCTCGCGACATGGACGTCGATCGATCGGCTGATCTCCCCGCAGCCGGTCTCGAATCTTGGTCTGCTCGCGGCTGCCGGGATCGTCGGGTTCGCCGGCAACGAGCTCGTCGCGCTCTATCGGATCCGCGTCGGCAAGGAGATCGGCTCGGCCGCCCTGGTCGCGGATGGGTACCACGCTCGAACGGACGGGCTCACGTCGCTGGCGGTGGTGCTCGGCGCGCTTGGCATCTTCCTGGGGTTTCCGCAGGCAGACCCGATCATCGGGCTGCTGATCACGGCCGCCATCCTGTGGGTGCTCAAGGGCGCGGCTGGCCAGATCTTCAGCCGGCTCATGGATGCGGTCGATCCTGCGCTCACGCAGGCTGTCGAGCGGGCGTCGGCCCAACCGGGGGTGGTGGAGGTGACGAGCACGAGGCTTCGATGGCTGGGTCATCGGATCGAGGCAGAGGCTTACGTGACCGTGGATTGCGACCTGCCCACGCTGGAAAGTCACGCAATCGCTGAGTCGGTACGCCACGCGATCTTCCATGACGTCCCCAGGGTGTCCGACGTCATCGTCCACGTCGATCCGTGCAGCCACTCCATGGCGGATCCGCACGGCACCACGAGTGAGCACCTGCCGAGTTCGCCCCGACGGGGATAGAGCGACATCCACTTGACCGGACATGAAGGGACCCCGGAAGCGGTGCTCCCGGGGTCCCGACCTGTGCTCAGATGAACGCGGCTAGAAGTCGAATTCGTCCACGTTGTCCTTCGTGAACTCAAAGGGCGGTCCAAGGATGACGACGCTTTTCTCGCCGATCGTGTACGGCTTGTCGCCATTGAGTCCTGGCACGCTGAACGACTCACCGGGAGCGCCGGTGATCTCGCCGCTGACCAGTTTGGCCGCGATGTAGTAGGCGAGGTAGCCAAGGTCCGGCACACTCCACAGGCCGAACTTGGGGGCGGTCCCGTCCTTGACGAAGGCCTTCATGTCGTTCGGCAGGCCAAGACCGGTCACCGCGACCTTGCCGATCAGGTCAGCTTGCTTGACGACCTGCGCCGCCGCCAGGATGCCGACCGTTGTCGGTGCGACGATGACCTTGAGGTCCGGGTACTTCTGGAGCAGGCCGTTGGCCTCCGTCGTGCTCTTGGTCGCATCGTCGTCGCCATAGACGGTCTCGACGAGCTTGAGCTTGGCGAACTTGGGATCCTTGAGAGCGGTTTCCATGTCGGCGATCCAGGCGTTCTGGTTCGTCGCGGTGGCCGTCGCGGAGAGGATCGCGATCTCACCGGTGCACTCCGGAGCAAGGTCGCAGGCCCACTGCGCCATGGCTCCGCCGATGAGGCTGAAGTCGGTCTGGTTCACGAAGACGTCATAGGCGCCCTCGGCCGGGCTGGAGTCATAGCCGACGACCTTGATGCCCGCGGCCATGGCCTCCTTGAGCGCCGGGGCCACTTCATCCGCGCCGGTCGCCGACACGACGATGGCGCTGTATCCCTGGGTCGTCGCGTCCTGGATGAACGGGATCTGCTCGGCGGCGGTGGAGCCCTGTGCGCCGATCTGGGTGAACTTGCCACCGAGCTCTCCGGCAGCCTTCTCTGCGCCCGTCGCGGCGGCGTCGAAGTACGGGTTGTTGACCGCCTTGGGGATGAATACGATGTTGAGATCCGCGGCGGCACTCGCGGGCGGCGTGCTGGCCTCGACCGACGGCGCGACTGATGGCGCGACGGACGCTGCGATGCTTGGGGCTGTGGATGCGCCGCTGGTACTGCACGCGGCTGCGACCACCACGGCGGTCACGAGTAGGGCGCCGATGCGCCGATTCCGAATTCCTGTCACGAGCAATCCTCCTGTGTTCACGGACCGACAGCCTCACCAGGGCCTACCGAGCCGGCCGACGAGCGTCGACCTCCACGAGCCCGATCGATCGCCGACTTGGTCTGGTGAGCAAGATTGGGGATCACGACGGAGATGATCAGGAGCAGCCCCACGGCGATGCTC
>JANOIS010000074.1:0-5424 GCA_031407755.1 Chloroflexota bacterium
CGGCCTCATTGGCGATGGCCCCGACGAGGTCGCCCGGACGCAGGCCGGCGCGCCGCCCGCCACCGATCCAGAGCTGCTGCCAGCCGTCCGACTCGGGTCCGCGCGGAGCGCCGTCACCCGGTCCGCGACGCGGCCCCGCAAAGCGCGGGCCACCGATGCCGGCGCCGGGGAACGGTGGCGGACCACCGCGGCGTGGCCCACCTGGGCCCGGTCTCGGCCCGGGACCCAAGTTCGGTGGCTGAAGGAAGGCCTGGGCGAGTTCGACCTCGTCCTCGTCGCGCGTCTCGGCACCCTCGATCAGGCTGACCGCCGCGAGCGCGATATCGACCAGGTCGAATTCGTCCGTCAACGGCTCGACCACGCCCCGCAATCGATCGTGCCCGCCCGTCTCGAGGGCATCGCGCAGGTTGGCGCGCAGCAGCTCGAGCCGACGCTCGCGCAGGTCTGCGACGGTCGGCAGGCGCGCGATCTGGACCTTCGACTTCGTCGAGCTCTCGATGTTGCGCAGCAATCGATGCTCGCGTGGCTCGACCAGGGTGATGGCCACGCCCGCGCGACCGGCACGCCCCGTCCGGCCGATGCGATGCACATAGGCATCAGGGTCGGATGGCACGTCGTAATTGACGACGTGGCTGACGTGTTCGATATCGAGTCCGCGTGCGGCGACGTCCGTGGCCACGAGCACGTCCAGCGAACCGTCACGGAAGCGGCCCATGATCCGGTCACGGGCCTCCTGGGCGAGACCGCCGTGCAGGGCGCCGGCGTCATGCCCACGACTGCTCAGCGCCTCCGCGAGGTCGTCCACCTCGCCACGGGTCCGGGCGAAGATCAGCGCGGACGTCGGATCCTCGACATCGAGGATGCGGCACAGGGCGGCAAGCTTGTCCACCCGACGCACGACGTACGCGGTCTGGCGCACCAGCGCCGCACGATCGCCGACCGGCCGCTCCGCCTTGACCGAGATTCGCGCCGGCTCGCGCAGGTGGCGCTTGGCGATCCGGGTGATGGTCGCCGAGATGGTGGCCGAGAACAGCGCCGTCTGGCGGCTGTCCGGTGTGGCGGACAGGATCGTGTCCAGATCCTCGGCAAAGCCCATGTCCAGCATCTCGTCCGCTTCGTCGAGCACGACGATATCGACTTCCTCGAAACTCAGGCTGCCGCGCTTGAGGTGATCGACTGCGCGACCCGGGGTCGCGACGACGACATCGACGCCGCGGCGCAAGCCACGCAGCTGCTGACCGATCGGCTGGCCACCGTAGACCGGGACGACGCGGGCGCCCATGCCCTTGCCATACGTGTGAAACGCCTCGGCGACCTGCATGGCGAGTTCGCGGGTGGGCACGACGACCAGGGCTCGGGTGCGGCCCGGGCCCGCTTCGCCGATCGCGATGCGCTGGAGCACCGGCAGCGCGAAGGCCGCGGTCTTGCCCGTGCCGGTCGGGGCTTCCGCGAGCAGGTCGCGGCCATCGAGCAGCAGCGGGATGGCCTCACGCTGGATCGGGGTGGGTTCCTCATACCCAAGGCCGGCGATCGCCTCGAGCAGGCGCGGATCGAGGTCGAACCCGCCGAAGCCTTCGGGCGCCGGTGACGCGTCGCTGGCGGTGGCGGTGGCGGACGAGGTCGGGACGTCGGCGTCGGCGTCGGCGGACTCGATGGTGGTGATCGGTGGCGTCGGCTTGACGGCCGAGGAACGTTTGGTGGGCATCGACCCCATTGTCCGTCTTTCTGGGCGGACCCATCCTGACCGGCCAACGGTGGCGTCGTCGGTGCCGGGGGCATACTCCGCGGGTGACAGGTCGCTCGGCGTTGTCGGGGCTCGCCGTGATCGCGACGACCTACCCCGTCGGCGTGGCTCTCGTGCTGGTCGTACTCCCGGTGGTCGAGCCCCGGGCTGGACCGCTCGCGTTGGCGGCGGTCCTCGCGATGCATCTGGCCCTCGCGGGTCTCGCTCTCGTTCCGCTGGCGCTACGTCGGGACGCGCGACCGCTGCGAATCGCGCTGATGGCGCTCGCGGTCGTCTCGGTCGTCCGGTTTGGTGGCGAGTGGATCTCGCTCCCTCGGGCTGAGCCCGCGAATCTGGGTGTCCTGTCCTGGAACCTGGAACTCGGAGCACGGGCAGGCGAGGCCGCGGTCGATGGCCTGCGTGGCGTCGAGGTCGATGTCGTCGCCCTCCAGGAACTGAGCCTGGATCACGTGGCGGCGATCGAGGCCGACCCCGACCTGCGGCGTCGGTTTCCATACCGCGAACTCGCGCCAGGGGCCGGCGTCGAAGGCATGGGCCTCCTTTCGGCACACCCGATCCTGAGTCGAGAGCACACAAACGACCCCCTGGCGCTCGAGGTCGTTCTGGATGTCGGCGGACGGGAGGTGACGGTCATCACGGGGCACCCGTTCCCCGGCCGGATCGGGATGGCCGGGCCACTGCCCGTGGCGTTCGACCCGAGTTCGCGTGATTCGGCGCTCTTGCGGTTCCGGGCAAGGGTCGATGCGGCCATCGGCCGGGGCGAGACCGTGATCATCGTCGGCGACTTCAATACCGCCCCGACCGAGCCTGCCTTTGGGCCGTTGACGACCGGCTTGGCTGATGCCCACGCCGAGGTCGGTTTCGGCCCCGGGTGGACGTGGCGCCCGAGTCGGCTCGAAGGGCTCGGTCTGGGCGTGCTCAGGATCGACCTCGCGCTATCGGGCCCGGGCGCGGTGCCGGTCGCCGTCGCGGAGCGTTGCTCGTTGCCAGGCGATCATTGCCAGCTGACGGCCCGCTTCGCCCTCGACTGACGGCCGCGGCGGCGGCGGCGGCGGGCCGTCATGCAGCCGGTGCGCCGTGTTTCGACCGGATGTCCGCGTACGGCGCAGCTTTCCGGCAGCTCCCTCGTGGTGGAGGTCGACTTCCTGAGTTTTCGTACGATTCGCGTCGCGAACGCCCGATCAAGCGCTCTTGGATCGGTTCGGCGAGGCGCGCCGAGTGATGCCCATCGTCTGCACCAGCACGACGCGTCAACTCTTGATGCACCTAGGCCGCATCACCACGGACAGGCCCCGGGATGCGGCCGCCGCGCTTGATGGCTCACCGCCGGTCGACCTGGCCGCGCTTGATGGCTCACCGCCGGTCGACCTGGCCGCGCTTGATGGCTCACCGCCGGGCGACTCGGCTTGATGCGGCCTATGTGCATCGGCACTCGACGCGGCCTCCGCGCTTGACGGCTCACTGCCGGTCGACCCGGCCGCGCTTGATGGCTCACCGCCGGGCGACTCGGCTTGATGCGGCCTATGTGCATCGGCACTCGACGCGGCCGCCGCGCTTGATGGCTCACCGCCGGGCGACTCGGCTTGATGCGGCCTATGTGCATCGGCACTCGACGCGGCCTCCAGCCGACCAGCAATGTGCATCAGCCGCAACTCACGGAGCCTCCAGCGCCCCGGCCCGAAAGGTGGCCATCAGCTCGCCGTAGCCGGGCAGCCCACGCTCGTACCCGATCGCCCAGAACCCCGCCCCGGCCAGCCCACGTTCGTTGGCCAGCGACAGTTTCGGGGCGAGACTCCGGGGCGAGTCGTAGTAGACGGCCGTCCAACCCGGCGGATCCCCCGACGGCGCCGACGACGAACCTCCGGCAGGCACGGCATAGAACTCGACACTCTCGACCGGTTCCAGCGACGGCGCGAACGACGCCTCCCCCAGCACCCCGAGATTGCGCCGCGGGATCCAGGCATCCCCCCGCCCCACCGATGGCGACCCCACGCCCGGCCCCACGACCGGCCACGTCATCCCGTACAGGGGCAGGCCCAGGATCGTCAGTTCCACCGGCACGCCCAGCGCGCCATAGAGGTCCAATGACCAGACCAGGTCCTTCTCCGCACCGTCGAGTCGATCGATCGGGGCTGAAGCTCCGGGCTCCGACCCCGCCCAGTGGTAGTCGTAGCCCATCAGGAAGATGCGGTCGGCGCCGGCCACTCCGGCCGCGGCGGCCATCGCCGCCCCGAGCTCGTTCGCCTGCGTAGCCACGGACACCTGCGCCCGCGGCAGTCGCGCCCGCAGCGCCGCGCGCAATCGACCAACGAACGCGCCGTAATCGATCACGTGCTCGCGCGGCAGGGTCTCGACGTCGACATTGACCCCATCGAGCCCGAGCTCCTCAACGAGATCGACGAGCACCTCGATCCAGCGCGTCTGGGCCCCGGGCTCTGTGTAGAACTGGCGGTTCTTGCCCGCCCCGAAACTCGTGTACACGAGTTCGACGCGAGCCCCGCGATCCTGTGCAGTCCGGACGACCTGCCGACCGATGGCGCCGGTGATGTGGCGGTACCCGCTCTGACCGTCATCGAGCTCGCCGTCGCGTCGGTGCGTCACGGAGAACAGGGCGAGGGTCGTCAGATCCGTCGCGGCGACGTGATCGACGATGGAATCATCCATCTCCCAGTACGGGAGGTAGCCGTAGACCTCGTGACCGGGGATCGGCACGATCGTGGCTCGGGGCGTAACGACGGCCCCGCCGGTGGCACCAGTGGCGCCGGGAGCGCCGTCCAGGGTCGGAGTAGTCGTGCCGCAGGCGCCGGCGACCAGCGCGACCGTGATGACCGCAACAAGGACCGCCCGGGCGCGCCCAGCGATCACGACCAGCGCGGCAGCGGCGCCAGGAACTCCACGATCAAGGCGGCCAGCTCATCCGGGACCTCCATGCCGATCATGTGGGCGACGTGCGGCAGGATCACGGCTCGTGCGTCCGGGGCCGCTGCCTCGAGATGCCGTGCCGTCTGGGCCACATCCGATACGTCCAGCGCGCCCGCGACGGCCAGTACCGGGCAACGCAGGTCGGCGATGCGCTCCGCCGCCGGCGGATCCAGCGCGACCAGCCGCCCGCGCACGAGGCCGGCCACGTACTGTGGCGCGTCCATTTCGCGGACACGCTCGCGGATCGCCGTCGGAACGCGCGTCTCGGGCTGGCCCGGGCCATCGACCCAGACACGCACATCGATATCGGCGATCTTCGCCGGATCCGGCTCGGCCTCCGATTCGATCGCCTCCATCTCTTCGAACATCGCCGTTTCCGTGGGCGTCAGACCCTCGCCCTCGTAACCGCTCAGTCCCGCACCCACGCCGACGACCGCGACGACCCGATCCGGGTACTCGATCGCGGTGTCGTACGCGACGGAGCCCCCGCCCGAGTTGCCGACGAGGACCGCACGCGAGATGCCTAGCGCATCGATGATTGACGCCCAATATCGTCACCGGGATGGACAGGTAGTCATAGGAGCGCAGGTCGCCGGTGAACGCGAGGATCATGCTGCCTTTGATGAGAAACAAGAGGCCGAAGGTCGACAGAATGGTCTCGCCCTCGAAGTGATCGCGGTTTGCGGCCCGGCGCGCGAGCGGCTCCATCAGAACGCGATAGACCAACCAGTTGGCGGCGAATGTGACCGGTACGGAGA
>JANOIS010000134.1:0-2838 GCA_031407755.1 Chloroflexota bacterium
TTCGTGCCGTTCGTTCGCCGGGCTCAGGCGGCGGGGATACCGATCGAGATCGTGTCCGACGGGTTCGGCTTCTTCATCCGGCCCGCCCTCGAAGCGCTTGGGGTGGGGGAGCTGACCGTCGTCACGGCCCGGACCGAATTCTCGGGTCGCCGGGCGTCGATCGAGTTTCCCAACGGCCATCCGCGCTGCCTGGTCTGCGGTACCTGCAAGCGTCAGCGCGTCCTCGCCCACCGGGCCACCGGACGTCAGGTCGTGTTCATCGGTGACGGCGAGAGCGATCGATATGCCGCGGGCTACAGCGATATCGTGTTCGCCAAGCGCTCACTGGAGCGAATCTGCCAGGAGGCCGGCTGGCCATTCCAGCGCTGGACCGCCTTTGGCGAGATCGACGCGTGGCTGGCCGCGACGCTGGACACGTGGCGTGCGGACGCGTCGTCATTGCCGCCCGTGCCCCGTGGCGCCCCGCCGCCCAACGGCTATTTCTGCGGTCCGGAAGCCTGGGGCGAAGGCCTCACCGATCCGCCGCCCGGATCCTGGCCGCCGCCGCGCCGCGCCTGCCGCGGTGTGGATCAGCCGTAGAAGCCGCGGACCTCGCGATCCGGGAGTCGAGCGTAGGGATGTGAGCACAACGCCTCAACCACACCGACCCCGTCGAACCGGCGCAGGTCGTAGCTGCACACGGTCGTGACGCCGGGGTACCGGGCCATCAGGTCGTTGAGCCGGGTCTCGTACGCCCACATCTCCTCGACACCGGGCGCCCCACTGAAGAACCAGGTCATCTCGCCCGACAGCATCAAGGCCCGATGACCCGCCCTTACACGCTCCACGATTGCCGACTCCATGAAGGTGATCATCCCGTCCGCCGTGAATGTACCGGTCCGCAGATAGGCCGTGTCCG
This sequence comes from Chloroflexota bacterium, assembly GCA_031407755.1. Classification (GTDB taxonomy): domain Bacteria; phylum Chloroflexota; class Limnocylindria; order Limnocylindrales; family CSP1-4; genus SPCO01. The sequence goes on from JANOIS010000134.1 coordinate 899, forward strand.
CGGTCAGGAGGCGCAGCAGCCCGGATGACTCCAGGGGCGCCGGATCGTGACCCTCGGCGCGCAACCGTCCGCGGAAGTCGTCCGGGGTGATGGCCGCACAGATGTACACGATGGGCAGGCCGGCGCGGATGTGCTGCAGGACGTACGGCCGGACCATCGCCCACAGCTCATCCTCGTCGCGGAAGAACGTGCTGACGTGGGGGACCTGACCGGCCGGCAACGGGCCATCCCGGCCTGCCGTCGTGGACCGGGTCCGAACGATCTGCCGGTGGGCATCGAGGTCCGTGCGGGCGAAGCGACGTTCGCCGCGGGCCCCCAATCGATGACACGCCAGCCGGCCGTCATTCGTCCAGCGCCGCAGGGAAGCCTTGCTCACGTTCAGGTAGCGCGCCGCTTGCTCCAGCGTCAGCAGAGGCTCGATCCGTAGGCTCGCCGTTGGTCGCTCTTCGTACACGTCGTCGGACTCTATCAGCCTGCCCTCGTGCGATGGTGGCGACGCGGTTGCGAGAGTGTCGCCACTTGACACCGGGGAGCATACTACAGCATAGGTCTGCATAGGTGTGGATAACTCAGAGTATGCAGTCGAGGAGGACAGCCAGCCGGTCGAACAGGTCCATCGCGATCCCACGTCGAGTTCAGTCCATCCAGAGCACCCAAGTTGCCGGAGAGACGACACATGAAAGTCCGCGACCAGGAGATCACGATCCCGACAAGCATGGTCGGGAACTACCCGAACCCACGCTGGTGGGATTCGGACTACGCCCGCCATTTCACGGGCGATCAGCAGCCGCCGGATGCGATGCAGCGCGAGGCCCTTGAGGATGCCGTCGGCGCCATCGCGCGGGACCAGGAGCGTGCCGGGCTGGACATCATCTCCGACGGTCGCCCGCACGGCGACAACTATGCCGACACGGCGCTGTACTACTACCACAAGCGCCTTGGCTACGACCTCAAGGGCGGCTACCTCGGCTTCCCGATCTACAGTCGCCTGCACGCCAGCACGCTGACCAAGGAAGTCAAGCGTCAGGGCGCGATCATGATCGAGCAGGCGCGGGCGCTCAAGAATGCGACGTCCAAGCCGACCAAGATCCAGTACACCGGCATCCAGGTCCTCGCCCAGGCGACCAACGACCTGCACTACAAGGCTGGTCGCGATCGGGCGATGGACATCGCCAAGGCGATCAACGACGACATCCTCGAACTCGATGCGATGGGCATCGATTTCGTCCAGCTGGACGAGTTCACCTGGCCCTATTTCTTCGAGGACTGGGCCGTGGAGGCCTTCAACCGCGCCACCGAAGGCACCAAGCACACCAAGATCATCGTCCACGTGTGCTGGGGCAACTGGGGCGGAACGCCGGCGTACTACCCGGATGAGACGGCCCAGGCTGGCGAGATCTTCGACCTGACCAAGCGGGTCGGTGATGCGCCTGCCGCGACGCGCTCCATCATCCCCAAGGCCTACGAGGCCAAGTACGACGTGCTGAACCTGGAGAGCTGCGGCCGGCGCATGGACGATCTGTCCGGACTCGATGTCCTGACCGAGCATCCGCTGCCGGCCGGTGTCCACTTCTGGGCCGGCGTGATCGACGTCAAGAGCACGATCACCGAGACGGCCGAGGACGTCGCCCAGCGGATTCGCCGGCTGCTCAAGTTCGTCCCGGCCGACCGCCTGGGGGTCACGACCGACTGCGGTCTGATCCTGCTCCAGCGCTATATCGCGATCGACAAGATCCACGCCCTCGTGGAGGGCACCAAGATCGTGCGCGCAGAGCTGGAGGCCAAGTCCGGCAGCACGTCCGAGGACAAGGTCGCGGCCGGCGTCGCCTGACCCCGAGACGCCGGACCATGTTCCGAGGCTGAAGTCGTGCCCGTCCTGATCATCGAGTGCCCCGACTGCGGTCACCGCTACGAGGCGCTCGTCCTGGACGGCACGACCC
>JANOIS010000212.1:0-7740 GCA_031407755.1 Chloroflexota bacterium
CCGAACCGACCCTGAAAGAAGTTCTGCTGCGCGGTCAGGGTCTGCGGGATGGTGACCAGCATGCCCTCGTAGCGCTCGAGCTCGCCATTGACCGTCTCGGGCAGGGTGATCGTCGTCGGGGCCGCGACGGTGGCCGTCCCGCAGGCGATGAGTGCCAAGAGATTGTCGAGCTGCGTCTGGTTCTGGAACTCGGTGACACGGCCGGTCAGGCGGAGCGCGTCGCCGACGGCCGGGGTGTTCGTGGCGAACGCCGGGCCACGAAACACGAAGATCCCGTCCGACGTAGCCGCGTCACCGTCGCCGCTGGGGTCGACGATCGCGAAACCACGAAGGGTGGGGAGGACGGCCGTCACGACACCTTCCGTGGTCCGGCCGGCGCCGAGCAGAGGTGAGGTCGTGCCGGCGCCCTGGATCTGGGGGATGGTCAGGTAGGCGCCGTCGCACGGGTCCGCGGCAACCGTGCTGGACGTCCCGACGGGAAGCGTGGCGATCGCCATCGCGGCGATCAGGGCAAGGGTCACGGGGCGCGCCAAGGCGAGGCGAGACAGGGTCATGGCGATCGATCCTCCAGGTTCGAATGCGTGTGCCATGTCGGCGTGTGAGGCCCATCGTAGCCCGGAACCACGCCAGACTCCGATCGACGGCCCGCGAGGGCAGCTTCGCCGGCTCCTGTTGGCTCCGGATGAACGCCGGGTCAACGCGCCTACGGCTCGCCCGGCATCGGCACGTGGACGCCGCGCTCGCGGGCCACCTCGATCGCGCGCTCGTATCCCGCGTCCACGTGGCGCAGGACACCCATCGCCGGGTCCGTGGTCAGGACGCGGTCCAGCTTCTGCGCGGCCAGCGTCGTTCCGTCCGCCACCACGACCATGCCCGCGTGCTGCGAATACCCGATCCCCACGCCGCCGCCGTGATGGATAGAGACCCACGAGGCACCCGCGGCCGTGTTGACCAGCGCGTTGAGCAACGGCCAGTCGGCCACCGCGTCCGACCCGTCGAGCATCGCCTCCGTCTCACGATTGGGCGAGGCGACGGAACCCGCGTCCAGATGATCGCGCCCGATGACGATCGGGGCCGACACCTCGCCGGCGGCGACCAACGCGTTGAACGCCGCCCCGGCCCGGGCTCGCTCCCCGTACCCGAGCCAGCAGATCCGCGCCGGCAGACCCTGGAACGGGACGCGCTCGTGGGCCATCGCGATCCAGCGGTGCAGGCCGGCGTCGTCTGGGAAGAGCTCGAGGATGGCAAGGTCCGTGCGCAGGATGTCGGCGGGATCACCGCTCAGGGCGACCCATCGGAATGGCCCGCGGCCCTCGCAGAACTGCGGTCGGATGAAGGCGGGCACGAACCCCGGATAATCGAACGCGTCGGCCACCCCCGCCTCCGCGGCCTGCGCCCGAAGGTTGTTGCCGTAATCAAACACGACGGCTCCCGCCCGCTGGAACGAGAGCATCGCCCGAACGTGAGCCGCCATCGACGACCGGGAGCGCTTCTCGTACTCGCCCGGCTGGGTCGCGCGCAGCGTCAGCGCATCGGCGAGACTCATCTCCGCCGGCACGTAGCCCGCCAGGGCGTCATGAGCCGACGTCTGGTCCGTGGCAAGGTCGAAACGCTCGCCGGCGGCGGCCCATGCGGGCTCGATCTCGGCAGCGTTGCCGACGAGTGCGATCGATACGGCCTCGCCGGCCGCAGCCGCCGCTCGCGCCCAGGCCAGCGCCTCCGTCGGGGCATGCGTCAGCCGGTCTACGTAGCCGATGTCCAGGCGGCGTCGAGCGCGCGCATCGTCCACCTCGATGGCCAGGCAGACGCCCTGGTTCATCGTCACGGCCAGCGGCTGCGCACCACCCATCCCGCCCAGACCTGCGGTAAGCGTGACCGTCCCTCGCAAAGACCCGCCGAAATGTTGTCGCGCCGCCTCGGCGAACGTCTCGTATGTCCCCTGCAGGATGCCCTGCGTCCCGATATAGATCCACGACCCGGCGGTCATCTGGCCGTACATCATCAGCCCGGCTCGTTCCAGTTCGCGGAAGTGCTCCCAGGTCGCCCACTTCCCGACGAGGTTGGAGTTGGCGATGAGGACACGCGGCGCCCACTCGTGGGTCCGCACCACGCCGACGGGCTTGCCGCTCTGGATCAGCAGCGTTTCGTCATCGGCGAGGACCGTCAGCTCGCGGACGATCGCATCAAAGGCGTCCCAACTCCTCACCGCGCGCCCAGTCCCGCCGTACACGACGAGCTGATCCGGATCCTCGGCCACCTCGGGGTCCAGGTTGTTCATGAGCATCCGCAGGGCGGCTTCCTGTGCCCAGCCGCGGCAGGTCAGATCTGGGCCGCGCGGGGCTCGGACGGGACGGGGACCGGCTCCGGACATGGCGGCCAGCCTACTCCGTCAGGCCTTCCACGACGCGCTCGCCAAACCGCCCGTCGCCCATGGCCTGCATGGACACGATGACGCCGCTCAAGTCGAGGTGGACGTGATACGTCCGGACCCCGCCGGCACAGGTCGTGATGTACGTCCGATGAGCCGCGATGCCCGCTTCCGCGTGACCCGCTACACCGCCCGCCTGCGCGCACACCGCGCCATCGAAGGTGTCGCGCCAATCTCGAAAGAAGGCGTCGTCGAAGACGCCCGGCTCCAGTCGGGCAAGGGTCACGACGACGTAGTCACCGACTCCCTCCGTCGGCGCCGGAGCGAACGCCGCGGCGACGGCCACGGCGGCAACGAACCCTGTGAGTGACGGATCGACGGCGATCTCGGCCGCGGTCGCGGGGTCTCCCGTGAGCGGGACGCCACCGACGTCGTTCGGGAGCAGCTCGAGGAGGGTGTCATCGACGGCGATGGCCGGAGCGGCCACCAGGCTGGGCGTCGGCGCGATCACCACGCTGGCGGTCGGCGCGACGAGGCTCGGCGTCGGCCCGACGTGGCTCGGGGTTGGCCCGATGGGTCCATCGCGCGGCGGAGGAGCGCACGACACCGCCATCACTACGAGCGCGACCGCGGTCGCCAGCGCGACCAGATCGGGTCTCAAGCGAGTTCGCGGCGCATCACCGGATAGCGATCGTCCGGCGCCGCAACGACGAACCCTGCGCTCGCCCAGAACTCCGGATCCGCCGCGCTCGTCTCGTCGGAACCCGCCCCGATCATCGGATAGGTCTCGACCGCAGCGAACCCCCGATCTGCGAGGTCCGTGCAGACCGCCGCCACGAGACGCAGACCAAGACCGGCGCCGCGGGCTGCGCCCGTCGTGGAGATGCAGGTGATGACCGCCGGCAGCGGGGCATCCGGCAACCGCGGATACAGGTCGCGCGTCCGCTGCGCCCGCGGGTACGCGGTCAACGGACCGAACTGGCAGTAGGCGGCCGGGACATCGTCCTCCAGCAGGACCTTCGCATAGCTCCCGGCGACGGCGAGGCCGCGCAGGAGCAGGCGCAGCTTGCGCGGCGCCGAATCGGGAACCGTGGCCCGGGCGGCGGGTCGCGGCGCGAACGGGTTGTCGTCGAGGGCCTCACGCCCGGTGGCGAACGGGTTGGCATCGGGTGGACGCTCGCGGTCGGCCAGGAACGGGTTGGCGCTGACCGGCCGCGGCGACGGACTCGGATCGGCGGCCTGAGTCGGATCGATCCAGTCAAGCCGGATGGCCTTCGAGCCTCGATCGGCATCCTCCCAGTAGTCACACGATCGATGGTCAAAACCGGGGTCCGCGCATGGCGGCAGGAGGGCGTACGTGGCCGCGTCGGTCACGTCCAGGATGACGATCACGCTCGCGAGTCTAGCGCGGAGGGACCGCGAGGTCGGCAAGGGTGCCGTCATGGACGAGTGTCGTGGCCGCCGCGAGATCCGGTCCCGGTTCGCGGTCACGATCCAGATGGGCGACCCGCGACCGGATCCGAGCGTGCGCCTCAGCGACTCCAGCGCCGGGTTGCGGCGGTGCCTGGCCATCAAGCGCCGCGGCCATCGCCGAGAGGCGCAGGTCGAGCGCCTGGGCCGCCACGACCAGCTCGATCGCGAGGATTCGTTCGACACCGGTGAGCACCTCGCGCGCGTGCCGCGCCGAGATCGAGCCCATCGACACGTGGTCTTCCTGGTTGGCCGAGGTCGGGATCGAATCGACCGAGGCGGGGTGGGCCAGGACCTTGTGCTCCGAGACGAGCGCCGCGGCCGTGTACTGGTAGATCATCATCCCCGATTCGATGCCGGGTGCGGTCGCCAGGAACGGCGGCAGACCGCCATTCAGCCGCGCATCCACGAGCAGCGCCGTCCGCCGTTCGCTGATCGAGCCAAGCTCCGCCAGGGCGATCTTCGCAAAGTCGAGCGCGAGCGCGATCGGCTCGCCGTGGAAGTTGCCGCCGCTGATGACGCGCCCGCCGCCGGTCGCCATCGTTTCCTCGTCGGCAACCCCGCCACCCGGGAAGACGAGCGGATTGTCGGTCGCGGAGTTGAGCTCGATGTCGAGGACCCGTCGGAGATGATCCAGGGCATCGCGGATCGCGCCGTGGACCTGCGGGACACAGCGCAGCGAATACGGATCCTGAACCTTGTGGGCGGACCCGTGATGGGCGCGCTGGAGACCGCTGTCGCGCAGCAGGTGGCGGAGCTCGGCCGCGACCTCGATCTGACCGGGATGCGGGCGAGCGAGCTGGTAGGCCGCCGCATAGGCGACGTCGGTGCCGAGCAGCGCCTCAAGGGACATCGCCGCCGCGACGCTGGCGGTCCGGGCCAGGCGGTCCGCATCAGCGAGCAGCAACGCCCCGATGGCGCTCATCATCTGGGTCCCGTTGAGGAGCGCCAGGCCCTCCTTCGATTCGAGGGTCAGGGGCTCAAGTCCGGCCTCGCGCAGTGCCGACGCGGCCGGTACCACCCGCCCACCGATTTCGACCTCCCCCCGCCCGATCAGCGGCAGCGCAAGGTGGGCCAGGGGCGCGAGATCACCCGACGCCCCGACGCTGCCCTGCTCGGGCACGATCGGATGGATGCCGGCGGCCAGGAGCTCGAGCAGCCGATCCACGAGCAGCGGGCGGCAGCCGCTGTGGCCGAGGGCCAGGGTGTTGGCCCGCAGCAGCAGCATCGCGCGCACGACCTCGCGGGGAAACGGCCGACCGACGCCGGCGGCGTGGCTCATCAACAGGTTTTCCTGCAGACGGCCGGCCTGGTCGGGCTCGATGAAGGTGGAGGCGAGGTCGCCGAACCCGGTCGTCACGCCATAGACCACGGCACCCTCGGCGACCAGCGCCTCGATGACGTCCCGCGCCTCCTGCATGCGCTCGCGCGCGTGGACATCGAGCGCGGCCGCTGCCCCGCGGCGTGCGACGGCCTCGACATCGGCCACGGTCAGGTCGGCGCCGGTCAGGATCACCCTGCCCTGGTCGCCGGCCGGGCGAGGGCGCGGGTCGGGGGCGCGGTGCGGGACCATGGACTCGGTCACGCCGGGCAGGATAGTCGGCTATGCTCCCGGCCGTGTTCGACTTCCTGAACGGGCCGGTCCGCGACCTGGTCACCCAGATATACGAGGCGGTCGGTTACGTCGGGGTCGCCCTGTGGGTCGCGATCGAGAGCGTCATCGTGCCCATCCCGTCCGAGCTGGTCCTGCCGTTCGCCGGATTCCTTGTCGGAGAGGCGACGGCGCTGGAACCGATCACCGGGCAGCCGTGGAACTACTGGCTCGTGGTCCTTGCCGGGACGATCGGCGCGACGGTCGGGTCACTCATCGCGTATGCCATCGGGGCGTATGGCGGACGCCCGATCCTCGAACGCTGGGGGCGTGCGTTCGGCGTCACGTCCTCGGACCTCGACCGTGCCGACGCGTTCTTCGCCCGATATGGCGATGCCGCCAGCTTCTTCGGGCGGATGCTGCCGGTCATCCGCTCGCTCGTGTCGTTCGCGGCGGGCGTATCGCACATGCCGCTCGTGCGGTTCACGATCTTCTCGTTCCTCGGGTCGCTGCCCTGGACCGCGCTGCTCGTCTTCGCCGGCGTACAGCTGGGCTCGAACTGGGAAGAGGTCGGCGCCGTCCTCAAGCAGTTCGAATACGCCGTGGCGGCGGCCATAGGGCTGGTCGTCCTGGCCTGGGTGTGGTTCCGGATCATCAAGCCTCGGCGGGTGGCTCGGTCGGGCGGCTGATGGCCACTTCGGACGGCTCGGCCAGTCGTCGCGACGTCCGAAAGTCTCGATAGAGCAGCAGGTCGTACACGATCTTGAGGCCGCCGGCCAGGAAGAACGGGACGGCCGCCAGTCCCGCGTTGGCCACCAGTACGCTTGAGACCGATGGCGAGACACTGGCGCCGATCGTCCGGGCGATGCCGGTCACGCCCGCCGCCGCGGAACGTTCGTCGGGCTCGACGACCGCCATCACGTACGACTGCCGAGTCGGGACGTCCATCTGGCTGAGGCTGTAACGGAGGAGCAGGACCGCCACGGCCAGCTCCAGGCTCGGCATCAACGGGACCATGATCAACAGGACGTTGGACGGCAGATGCGTGACCACCATCGTCTCGATGAGCCCGATCCGGGCTGCGATCCGGGCGGCCGAGAGTGCGGACACGGCTGCCAGCAGGTTGGCCGCGAAGAAGATCGCGCCGAGCGCGGCCGGATCCACCCCAAAGCGCAGATGGAACCAGTACGCCATCAGGCTCTGCGGGATGAACCCACCGGCGAAGGCGTCCAGCGAGAACAGCGCGGACAGGCGGAGCACGATCCCGCGCGACCGGCCGAGGCCAAGGCGGCGACGCACGCCATCGTCAGACGACCCGCTGCGCGCTGCGGTCCGGGCCTCGATCGATGGGCCCAGACGCGTGGCGACGGCGGCCATCACCAGTCCGATCGCCGCATAGCCGACGACGATCGTGCGATAGGCATCGACCTCCCGCGCCCCGGAGTCGAGGAGCGCCTGGCTGGCCAGGCCGGCCGTCAGGGCGCCGGTCGCGGTCGCGACGTAGCCAACGAGGTTGTACCAGGCAAAGACCGCGGTTCGACGCCGGTCCGCAACGATCTGGGTCAGCGCGGCCTGCTCCACCGCCAGGAACGGACCGACCTCGTTGCCGGTCGGGGAGATGACGCCCACGATCCCGGCGATGATCAGGAGCGGCACGACATCCGTCCCGGCGAAAGCGGCACCGGCGAGGGCGACCAATGCGCTGCCCAGCACGAGCACGCGCCGACGACCGACCCGGTCGGCATGGGTCGTCAGCCACAGCGACACGACCGTGTCGCCGACGAGGGTCAGCGTCAGCACGATCCCGATCGTCAGCGGATCCAGTCCGGACGCGGCCAGGTACAGCACGAGGACGATGGCGAGGAACCCGTAGCCGAACATCCGCAGCGAGCGCAGCACGAACAGCGTCCGGCCGTCGCGGTCGAGGGCCTGCAGGCTCGCGATGAGCGACGCGTCCGTCGACGGGGTCGGGCTCGGGGTCGGGCTCGGGGTCGGGCTCGGGGTCGCGCCGCCATTGCTCATCGGACCGCGAGTCTAGGTGTGATTCCCGGACACGTTGTTGACAGATGGGAGTCGAGCCGGGCGCCTGAACCGTGGTCCCCCGGATCGTCAGCGACGACCTCCCGTCGTATTCGGCGACGACGCCGGCACATCCAGGACCGATGCGTCCATCCTCGGGCTGGCCGACGAGACTTCGCCAGAGAGCACGCGCCGAGCGATCCCGCCAGATGACGCCAGCCAGCATCACTAGGCGCGCTATGAGCCCTTCGTGCGTCCTCGGAGCGGCCACGTATCCGCCTGATCGTGCGTG
>JANOIS010000288.1:0-1918 GCA_031407755.1 Chloroflexota bacterium
GTCGTGCGCGACGGGCGGCACGGGACCTTCGGTCAGCGTTGTCAGCGGCGGGCTGTCGGGGGTGATCCCGGCGAACCACGACCCGTCCCGGGCGAGTCCCGCGCCGTCCGCCAGCCGGAGCACGCCCGGCCGGACCCCCTCGTCGATCCAGGTCGTCCCGTGGAGGACGTACTCGGGGTAGACGGTGAGGCGAGGCTGGAGGGCGAGGCCGCGCGACTCGGTGACGGACTTGAGCCGGTCGAGCTCGGGCCAGGGAGCTTCCGGGTTGACGTGGTCGATGGTGACCGGTGAGACGCCGCCCCAGTCGTCGATCCCGGCGTCGAGGAGGCGCCCGAAGTCGCCGGTCAGGTTCGGCGGCGCCTGTAGATGGGCCGCGGAGCCGAGGATCAGCCGCGCGACCGCGATCGTCCAGAGATGGTCGTCGATCGTCGGCTCGGCGTGGTCGGCCATCCTCGTGTCGGGCTTGGCCCGGAAGTTCTGGACGATCACCTCCTGGATGTGACCGTGACGGGCATGGAGGTCGGCGATCGCGAAGAGGGCGTCGATCCGCTCTGCGCGCGTCTCGCCGATCCCGATCAGGATCCCGGTCGTGAACGGGATCGCGAGCCGACCAGCGGCCTCGATCATGGCGAGCCGTCGCTCGGGTAGCTTGTCGGGAGAACCGAAATGGGGGCCTCCCCGCTCGCTCAGTCGGGGCGTCGCCGTCTCGAGCATGATCCCCTGCGAGGGACCAACGGTCCGGAGCAGAGCCAGCTCCTCGTCGGTGACGACGCCCGGGTTGGCGTGGGGCAGCAGGCCCGTCTCGCGGAGGACGACACCGGCAGCCTCGGCGAGGTAGGAGATCGTCGTCGCATGGCCGAGGGCGCCGAGCTCCTCGCGGGCCACCGCGTAGCGCAGCTCCGGCTTGTCACCGAGGGTAAAGAGCGCCTCTCGACATCCGGCCGCAGCACCCGCGCGGGCGATCTCGAGGACCTCGTCGAGGGTCAGATAGGCCCGTTCGCCGCGGCGGGGTGGCCGGGCGAAGGTGCAGTAGTGGCAGACGTCGCGGCAGAGCTTGGTGAGCGGGATGAAGACCTTCGGGGAGTACGTGATCCGGCCGTGGCCGCGCTCGTCACGCTTGGCGGCAGCACGGGCGAGCAGGGCCTGGAGCTCGGGCCCGTCGGCGATCCGGGCCAGAGCGTGGGCCTGGGCGCGGTCGATGCCCGGTGTCACGGGCACGGAGGTCTTCATCGGGTCCCCGGAGTATCGCTGATTCTGGCGGGCATGCCGGCGGGGATGCCGGTCGCCAGCCCCGGACTGGCCAGGAGCCTCGCCATCTCGACCGCGTCGCGGGCGGCATCGGCACCGCGACGGTACGTGCCATCGGCCCGGTCCTGTGCTTGCGCCATCGTGTTGGTCGTGAGCACGCCGAAGATCACCGGCCGGCCGGTATCGAGGCTGACTCGAAGGATCCCGTCCGCGGCTGCCCCGGCGACGAAGTCGAAATGTGGCGTTTCTCCCTTGACGACCGCGCCGAGGCAGATGACCGCGTCCGGCGGAACCGCCGAGCGAAGGAGCGCGCCCGCGGCGATCGGCAGCTCGAACGCTCCGGGGACGCGGAGGAGGAGTATGTCCTCCGGCCGGACCCCGAGCCGCTCCAGCTCTTCGCTGGCGGTCTCGATGAGCCGGTCGACGACCTCCGCGTTGAACCGGGCGGCCACGATCCCGATCCGCAGCCCGCGGCCGTCATGGTTGGCGGCGCCGGGTTCGGAACCCTTGCTCATCGGTTCGCCTCCAGGAGATGGCCAAGGCGGGCTCGCTTCGTCGCGAGGTAGGCGGCGTTCTCCGGGCCGGCCGCGACCTCGAGCGGACGACGTTCCAGCACGCTGACCCCGGCGTCCTCGAGCCCGCGCACCTTGGCCGGGTTGTTCGTGAGCAG
>JANOIS010000298.1:0-2488 GCA_031407755.1 Chloroflexota bacterium
ATACGGCCGTCCCGATGACGCCCGGGAAGCGTCGATCGCCACCGACCAGGTTCTCACCTGCGACCCGACCCTGGCGGTTGGCCACGTCGCCTAGGGGAATCCAGATCGGTCGGCCGGTCTGGCGCTGGACACTTTCGGCGCAATCGCCCGCGGCAAAGACACCCGGATGATCGGTCTCCATGCGGTCGTCGACGGCGATCGCACCGGTCGGCCCGATGGCCACCCCGGCATCTCGGGCGAGGCTGACGTTGGGGCGGACGCCGACCGCGATCAGCACGAGGTCCGCGGGCAGGCGTCGGCCGCCATCGAGGACGACCACACCGGGCTCCAGGGCCGCGACACCCTGGCCCTGGATCAATTCGACATCGTGTGTGGCCAGTTCCGCGGCAACCACCGCGGCCGAGTCCTCGGCAAAGGCCGGCAGCAGACGTGGCAGCCGCTCCACGACCGTGACCACCGCGCCGCGCCGACGGAATGCCTCGGCCGCCTCCAGCCCGATGTACCCGCAGCCGGCGATGACGATGCGCTGGGCGCCATCGACCAACGGGGCCGCGACGTCAAGGTCGGCCATCGACCGGAGGGCGATCGTCGGCGGCGCGCCGTCCGCGGTCGGGATCGGCGGGCGGATCGCCTGGGCGCCGGTCGCGATAAGCAATCGATCGAATGCTTCGCGCGACGTGCGGCCGGTGTCGAGGTCCACGACGCTCGCCCAGCCGGCCGCCAGATCCAGGCCATCGACGTGGTGTCGGACGCGCGCATCGATGCCGTCCGTGCGGAAGCGATCGGGTGTCCGGGCGATGAGTTTCGCTCGCGGGATCTCCGCCGGCGCCCCCAGGTGATACGGCAGGCCGCAGGCCGAGTACGCGATGTCCGCCTCGTCGCCGACCACGACGATGCGTGCCGTGGGATCGCGTCGGCGGGCCGTGGCCGCGGCCTTGGTGCCGGCCGCGACGGCGCCCACGATGAGGACCCGGGTCGCACCGACCGCCGTCACAGGCGGATCCCGACGAACTTCTCCTCGACCATCTCGCGCGCCGCCCAACGGACCCCTTCCCGACCCAGGCCGGAATCGCCGACACCACCGTACGGCGCGTTCTGCTGGCGGAAGGTCGATGCCTCGTTGATCCACACGCCGCCGACGTGGAGCCGCTCGGCCACGGTCATGGCCCTGGTGATGTCGCGGGTGAAGACTCCGGCCTGGAGGCCATAGCGGCTGTCGTTGGCCCGCTCGATTACTTCATCCAGCGTGTCGAACGGGTAGATCCCGACGACCGGACCAAAGACCTCGTCGCGGAACAGGCGCGAATCGAACGACGGCGACTCGACGATCGTCGGGCTGTAGTAGCGCGGGTCGTCCATCGGTCCACCGCGGACCAGACGGCCGCCGCTCGCCGCGGCCTCGTCCACCCAGGCGCCGACACGGACCACCTCCGAACGACTGATGAGTGGCGAGAGGTCGGTCGTCTCCGCACGTGGGTCGCCGGGCTGGAGCGCCGCCGCCGCCGCCGTGAATCGATCAAGGAACTCCGGCACAAGGGCACGCTCCACGAATAGCCGCTGGGCAGACAGGCAGACCTGCCCGGCAAACCCGAACGCCGAGGCGGCCAGCGCCGGAACCGCCCGATCCAGATCCGCATCCGCGAAGACGAGGTTGGCCGAGTTGGACCCGAGCTCCAGGGTGACAGGCTTGAGCCCCGACGCGGCCCGGAGGCGCTGACCGACGGGCACGCTCCCGGTGAACGTCACCATCGCCACGCGCGGGTCTGTCGCGAGGCCCTCGCCGATCTCGTCGCCGGGGCCGGGCGCGACACAGACCGAGCCGGCCGGGAAGCCGACCTCGGCGAGCAGCCGGGCCAGGCGGTGCGCGGCGAGGACCGCGGCGCTGGCCGGCTTGATCACGATCGCGTTGCCGGTCGCGAGGGCCGGGGCCAGCTTGTGGATGAGCAGGTTGAGCGGGAAGTTGAAGGGCACGATGGCCGCGATGACGCCGCGCGGCTCCAGACGCGTCCAGCCGATGCGTCCTTCGCCACCGGTCACCGCGTCCATCGGCACGACCTCGCCGGCCATCGTGAGCGCCTCGGCCGCGGCATGACGCAGGTTCTGGGGCCCGCGGCTGACCTCGCCGCGGGCGTCACGGATGGTCTTGCCGATCTCCGTCGCGATGAGCGTCGCGAACTCCTCGGACTGGGCCTCGAGGCGGTCGGCGGCGAGATTGAGCAGCCGCGCTCGGCGGTGGGCCGGCATCGCGCGCATGGCCGTGGCGCCCACGGTTGCCGCTTCGAGAACCGGGTCCAGGTCGTCGCGAGAGGCGCGCGCCACGTCCGCGATGGCCTCGCCGTCGTGGGCGCGCTGGGTGCCGCGGTAGTCGCCGCCGCGGGGTGCCAGGTCTTCGCCGATCCACAGGTCGATGCGTTCCATTGGTCTGGTCCTCGTGTGCTTGGGGGGGGTGGTTGGGGTGGGTGGTACGAGCCGGATGCGCGCGTCGACC
>JANOIS010000311.1:0-13817 GCA_031407755.1 Chloroflexota bacterium
CGGCGCATCGACACACAGCTTCCTGGTCAGCTCGTCGCGCACGGCCCACACGAAATGGGGTGCCCGCCAGCGCGGGGCTGCCTGCGCGGCGAGCGTGACCGGTTCGCCCTGGGCTGCGCGCAGCTCCGCGTCGCTGAATTCGTCCCTGGATATCGGCGTTCGGTCGTCCGCGGCCAGGAGCTCCAGGATCTGGTCGCGACGCTGGAGGATCTTGGTATCGGGCGGGACGACGAGGGTGCTGGCGGCCGCCGGGCACGGCTCGCCTTCGGGGGGCGTCTCCGCGCACTGCTCGATCGCATTGCGAACGAGGTCGTAGTTGGACGGGGACTGGGGCAAGCCGGCCAGGATCGCGGCCTCGCCCGGAGTCAGCTCATCGAGGGTCTTGCCGAAGTACGAGCGGGCCGCGGCCTTGACCCCGTAGCTCTGGTTGCCGTAGTAGTTCTGGTTGAGGTAGGCGGTGATGATCGCGCGCTTGCCCGGCTCGCCCTGGAACTCCTCGGTCACCCGAATGGACTGGACGATCTCCTTGAGCTTGCGCTCGAAGGTGCGATCGGTGTCCTGGACGAGGCCCGTGTCGAGCAGGCGGGCGCGCACGAGCTGCTGGGTGATGGTGGACGCGCCACGGCTGTTGCCGCGCAGGGAATCGATGCCGGCGGCGACGATGGCGAGGGGATCGAAGCCGGCGTTCTCCCAGAACGTCTTGTCCTCGATGGCGGTCGTCGCATCGAGCAGGATCGGCGGGATCTCCTCGAACGTGACGATGTCGCGCTTGAACTCGCCGAAGCGGGCCAGCTCGACGCCGTGGCGGTCCAGGATGACCGTTTCCTCGGGCAGGGTGTAGTCGTCCAGGGTGCTCGGGTGGGCGAGGTCGGCCGTGACCGAGCCGTATACGGTCAGCACCGCGAACGCCCCGATCAGGCCGATGCCCGCGAGGAACGCGAACACGATGAAGGCCAACCATCCGAGGGTGGATCGTCGGGGGGTCGCGGGGCGCTGGCTCGGGTAGGCCTGCGATCGGGGGGCGGTGGACAAGGGGACGTCTCCGGGGCGCTGGGATGAGGATGCCGGGTGCAGCATGCCGCAAACCGCGCGATGACGCGGTCGCCGTGGCGATCAGGCTCGGGCCGCGGCAACGACCTCGACCGCCTGGCGGGCGCGCTCCTCGATCGATACCGGCGTGCCGCCGGCGAACAGCCAGCTGCCGATGCCGACCGCGATCGCCCCGGCACCGATGTAGTCGGCCGCGTTGGCGAGGGTGATGCCGCCGGTCGGCAGGAGCGGGATGTCCGGGAACGGGCCGCGGAGTTCCCTCACGAAATTGGCACCCAGTGACGATGCCGGGAAGATCTTGACTGCCGCGGCCCCGGCCCGCCACGCAGCGAGGACCTCCGTCGGTGTGGCCGCGCCCGGCAGCATCGGGATGCCGCGTTGCGCCGCCCACCTGACGACGTCCAGATCGAGGTGCGGCGCGACGAGGAAGGTCGCCCCGGCATCGATCGCGCGCTGTGCGGAATCGATCGAGAGGACCGTTCCGGCGCCGACAGCCATCGGCGTGCCCGTGACGTGGCGGGCGGCGGCCTCGAGCGCGACGAGCGCCGTCGCCTCGGGATCGTTGAGGGTCAGCTCGAAGGCCGCGACGCCACCCCGAAGTAGCGCATCGGCGATGACCGGGACCTCGGCGAGGCTCAGGCGACGCGCCACGGCCACCACGCCCGCGTCCGTCAGGCCGGCGAGGATCGAAGTCCGTTCGTTCGGGTCGAGGGTCATGACCGCAGAGTACGCGAGCCCACGTGGCCAACGAGCAAGTCAGGCCGTGGGCGAGACCTCGGTGACGCGACCATCGTGGAGGCCGAAGTCCCACACATCAGCGAAGCCCACACGTGGTGGGCGAATGCGTCCCCCAGCATGGACCTGCTCACTGAGGCGAAAACACCCTGCGCTGGTCCGGCGCCATGGCGACGAGCTGGCCGAACTTGAGCCCTGTGAACCTACCTTTGGAATAGGGCTGCAACCACCCGTCCCAGAGCCAGACGATCCACGTCCCACCGGCAGGCACCGGGCGGGTCCGCGGGACTGGGAGTGCCAAATCCTGAACGAATGCGCACAGCCGTGCCGCGAATCGGACAGATTCTGTCGTTTCTGTCGGCGACCACGAGGCGTTCATCGCGAATTGGGTACTACCAGTACCGGGCGGGTCTCACCCAGGGGTCGAGCCTGTGGCGCCCTCCTGTACACGGGCGATGGCATGAGCATGCTCCCGCGTGGCCGGGTAGAGCGATCGGTAGAGGTGGTAGAGATCGTCGTAGCGAGGGCGAGCGTGCACGTCGGGCTGGAGGGTCTCGGCGGCCGCGTTCCAGCGAGCATCGGCGGCGACCAGCCCCGCGCCCTGACCCGCGAGCATCGCGTCGCCGTAGCTCGCCCCGATCGTCACCTCCGGGATGACCTGGTGGAGCCCGGTGACGTCCGAGACGATCTGGGTCCAGAGGTTGCTCTTCGTCCCTCCGCCGACCGCCATCAGCTGCTCGGGCGCGGCCCCCGCGGCATCCATCACCTCCAGGTTGTGGCGGACCTCGTAGGCGGAGCCCTCGAGCAACGCGCGGTACAGGTGGCCGCGGCCGTGGTTGAGCGTGAGGCCGAAGATGGCGCCGCGGGCATTGGGATCGAAGATCGGGGAACGCGCCACGCCGAAGTAGGGCAGCACGACGAGACCGTCGGCGCCGGGCGGCGTCGTGGCGGCCTCGGCGATCAGCGACTCGAGATCGCGGCCGACGATGTCCCGGAGCCAGACGGTCAAGCCCCCGGACACGGACAGACCGGCCGCGTACGTGGTCGTCCCCTCGAACACGCCCTGGGTCGTCCAAAGGCTGGCCAGAGGTCGATAGGCGCGGGAGATCTCCACCATGAACATGGTCGTGCCGTACATGAGCATCGTGTCGCCGGGATCCCGGACGCCTGCGCTCAACGCCTCGGCCCACGCGTCGATCGTGCCGCCGACGACCGGCGTGCCCTGCGGGATGCCACTGGCGGCGGATCCCCTCGCGTGCACCCGGCCGACCACCTCGTCCGACCAGGCGAGCCGCGGGAAGTCAAGGCCGGGGGCCACTTCGGCCACCCAGTCCGCCGCCCAAGCTGCTGCGGTCATGTCGTAGAGAGGGTCGCATTGGCTCGCCGAGTGATGGTCCAGGACGTACTCGCCAGTCAGCCGCTCGATCACCAGCGAGTGAGCCATGTGGAAGCGACGGGTGGCGGCCCATACCGCCGGCTCATGCCGGCGGATCCAGGCCAACTTCGGCCCGGCCGCCTGCGAACTGAGGAGCGAGCCACCGCGGGCGAGGATCGCATCGGTACCGAAGCGTTCGGTGAGCTCTTCGACCTCGTGCGTCGCGCGCGTGTCGATGCCGTACAAGATGGCGGGTCGCAACGCCGAGCCCTGGGCGTCCACGGGAAGCACCGCCGGGCCGATCCCGCTGACCCCGAGGGCGGCGATCCGTCCGCCGGCCCGTTCTGTCAGCTCGCGCGCGATCGCCACGAAGTCGCCCCACCAGATCGACTCGGCGTCGTGCTCGGCCCAGCCAAGGCGCGGCAACGACAACTGGTGCGGCCGGTGCGTCGACGCCACGATCGTGCCGTCCGGCCGGACCAGGACACCCTTCGAACTCGACGTCCCGATATCCACGCCAAGCAGCAGGTCGCGCGCACTCATCCTCGCCTCCCATCCGTTCCGGGATCCTGTCGACCGAGAGCGCCCGCCGCGGACCGGACCCTGCCCTAGGATATGGGCCGACCGACGTCCACACCAGCTGCGGTCGCCGGGGGGTCGCGGCAGCGTCCCGGTTCGCCGCGCTTGACCAACCGGAGGCTCGTTCCACATGGCTGCCCGCTCCCATCCTGCCGGCTCACCCGGGGCAGTGTTGCTCGCGGAGATGGTCGACCTGTCGCGACGGTTCGGGGCCGACCCGGCGTTCGTGCGCGCCGGCGGGGGCAACGTCTCCGCGAAAGTCGATGGGGTCCTCTCGATCAAGCCGAGTGGGGTATCGCTGGCCTCGTTGACCGAGGGCGCACTCATCGACCTCGCGATGGCGCCGCTGCTGGCGTTGCTGGACGAGCCCGGCGAGGTGGCCGGTTCATCGGAGGGATCCGCCGTGGTGCTCCGGGTGGCGTCGTCCGCGCAGCTGTCGCCCGCCGATGGGCGCCGTCCCTCCGTCGAGCTGCTGTTCCACGCCCTGTTGCCGGAACCGATCGTCCTGCACACGCACCCGACGATCATCAATGCGCTGACCTGCGCCGTCCGAGGTCTCGAGCTGGCCGGACAGATCTTCGATGAGTCGGCGTTGTGGATCCCCTACACGGATCCGGGCCTGCCCCTCGCTCGCGCCATTCGCGACGCGCGCGTTGCTCACTGGCAGCGCACCGGCCGGCCCGCGCCGCGCACCGTCCTGTTGCAGAACCACGGGTTGATCGTGAGCGGCGACTCGGCCGCGGAGATCGAGGCGCGGTCGCACGAGGTCGTGGGCCGCATCGTCGATCGCCTCGAAGACCGGCCGCCCTTCGCGTGGGGTACCGTCGGGCGGGTGGCGGTCACACGCGCCACGGGCATCGTCGAGGCGCTCCGCAGCAGGCTCGGTCAGACCGACGATAAGGATGCTCTGGCAAGGGCCGTGGTCTTCGACGACTCTCCGCTCGCGCTCGGCCTCGCCGACTCGCAGCTCGGGCATCGCTTCGCCCGGGCCGGCCCCCTCACGCCCGACCAGATCGTCTATTGCGGATCCTGGCCGCTGATCGTCGAGGCGCCGCCGACCGATGAGGCGGCGGCGGTGGCCGCACTCGACTCGGCACTCGCGGAACGCCGGGGTCGAGGCCTCGATGAGGCGGTGATCATCCTCGTCGCGGGCATCGGCCTGTTTGCGGTCGGTGGTACGGGGCGAGAGGCCGACACCGCGCGGACGCTCTATCTCGACGCCACGGCCATCGCCTGCGACGCCCACCGTCTCGGCGGCGTCCGCTCACTGGCGGCGGCAGAGCGGCAGTTCATCGAGCACTGGGAAGCCGAGGCGTACCGCCTGGCTGTCGCCGCACTCACGTCCTGGTAGCGGTCGCCGAGAGGTCGGGACGGGGGATGTGCGGGTAGATGACCGCCTGTCAGTTGCGGCCGTACAGCGGACCGAAGTTTGCACAGGCTCGGAAGTCGGCGCTCTCGAGGTCGGCCGTGCCCAGGTTCGCCCACGCGCTCGGCCGGAAGATTTCCTCCTCGGGCACGTTGTGCATATGGACAGGGATGCGCAGGATGGAGGCGAGCGTGATCAGGTCCGCGCCGACGTGGCCGTAGCTGATCGCGCCGTGATTCGCGGCCCAGTTGGCCATGACCGTGTAGACGTCGCGGAACGGGCCGACGCCGTCGATGCGCGGCACGAACCAGTGCGTCGGCCAGGTCGGGTCGGTCCGCTGGTCGAGGATGTCGTGGACCTCCGGCGGCAGGTCGATCGTCCAGCCTTCGGCGAGCTGGAGCACCGGGCCTGCGCCCGCGACCAGGTTGAGCCGGGCCATGGTGACCGGCATCCCACCCCTGCCGACGAACTGGGACGAGTAGCCGCCGCCGCGGAAATAGCCGCGGTTGGCCGGATACCAGGTGGTCGCGCCGAGAGCCGCCTCGACGTCCTCCCTGGTGATCTCCCAGAAAGGCTTCATCGCCGGCTCACCGTCGGCTTCCATGGCGCCGGTCGCGTCGAGGGTCGCCGCTCCGGAGTTGATGAGGTGGATGAAACCGCCGGCCGCTCGACCATCGAGGTCGTGGCCGGTGACGCGTTTCACGGCATCCGGGCTCCAATACGTGCGGACGTCGGCGAAGATCTGTGCCCGATTCGTCAGGAGGTAGGAGAGAAGCATCGTGGCGCCGTTGAGGCTGTCGTTCTCGGTCGCGAAGATGTGCGGCGCCCGGATGCCGTTCCAGTCGAACGACGAGTTGAGGATGGCCTCCATGAAGTCGCCATTGGGCGAATGGTCCGTCCATTGACGCTGGCCCTGGAAGCCGCCCAGGATCGCGTTCCGGCCCATCGCCTCCTCGCCGAAGCCGAGCTCAGCCAGGCGCGGGTTGCCGACGAGCAGGTCGCGGGTGATCAGGGTCATCCTGACTACGGTCGCCCAGTCGCGGTCTTTCGCCTCGCGGCTCTTGGCCCTGTCGGCCGGATTGCGATCCGTGCCCTCGCGGCATTTCGCCGTTGTCCAGGCGAGCGCCTTGTCGAACTCGACGGGGTCGTAGATGCCTTCCTCGATCCGACGGGTCAGCTCGGACATGTCGACGGACTCGACGCGCATGCCCAGGTACCTCTCGAAGAACGACTGATCCACGATGGAGCCGGCGATCCCCATCGACACGCCGCCGAGCGAGAGGTACGACTTGCCGCGCAGGATCGCCGCAGCGAGGCCGCCTTTCGCAAAGCGCAGGATCTTTGTCTGCACGTCGATCGGGATCGTTCCGTCGCCGGCGTCCTGGACGTCGCGGCCGTAGATGCCGAAGGCCGGCAGGCCCTTCTGCGTGTGGGCCGCAAGGACGGCCGCGAGATACACGGCGCCGGGTCGCTCGGTGCCGTTGAAGCCCCAGACCGCCTTGGGGGTCAGCGGATCCATGTCCATCGTCTCCGAGCCGTAACACCAGCACGGGGTGATCGTGATGGACACGCCCACGCCCTCCTTGCGGAAGAGCTCAGCGACCTTGGCGGCTTCGTACACGCCTCCGATGTTGTGGTCGGGGACGACGACCTCCACGGGCGTGCCGTCGGGGTAGCGGAGGTTGTCGCGGATGAGATCGGCCGTCCGCTGGGCCATAAGCTGCGTCTGCTCCTCGAGCGACTCGCGCACGCCGTGCAGGCGGCCGTCGACCGCCGGACGGATGCCGATCCTGGGCCAGTCGCCCACGAATCGCCCGGCGGTGTCGATCGTCGTCATGCGTGTTCCTCCTTCGGGTGCATCGCTATCCGGGCATCACCACGCCGATGGTGAGCAACAGATTGGCGTAGATCCGTTGCTCACCGGTGGAGATGGCCAGGGCCAGGTCAGGGCCGCGTGCCGCGTCGTAGAACTCCAGGCGCCGGAGCGTCTGCAGCGGAGCGTCCGGGAGCAGCGTGCGGAACTCCTCGAAGATGCCGGGCTCCTCGCCGGTGTCAGGGACCATGACGTGCGCCGCCTCGATCGGGATGGCATCGACCAACACCTCAAGGACGTCCGTCACGGTCACGAGACCCGGTGCGAGGTTCAGGTAGACGCGACGTGCGCCGCCGCTCGACTTGGTCAGCAGAGGATAGTTGCCGTCTGCGATCAGGACCTGGGCGCCGTGGCCGGCTTCGCCCAGGGCCTCGAGGATCCCGGGATGGAGCAGGCGGGTCTTCAGCATCGTGCGGCTCCGACGGATCCGGACGGCGGTTCAGGCACTGGCGAGCGCCTGGTCGAGCGGCGGCGCACTGGAATGCCGGATGATCAACTCGAATGGCAACACAACGGTCTGGGCCGCGTCGCCCGCGCCGCCGTCGATCCGATCCAGAAGCAGTTCTGCCGCACGGCGCCCGATCTCGTAGGCGGGCTGGGCTGCAACGGTCATGAAGGGCTCCATGACCCATCCTGCCGGCAGGTCATCGAACGCCACCACCGACATATCCTCCGGGACCCTGAGGCCGGCCTCGCGCAGGGCGCGGATCACACCGAAGGCGATGAAGTTGTTGGCCGCGAAGATGGCCGTCGGTCGGGGCACGGCCCATGCGAGGACTTCGCGAGCCATCTGGTAGCCGTCGGTCTGGTTGAGCGAGCCGAAGTTGTGCCCACCAAAGCGCAGCAGGTCGTCGTCCAGCTCGAGCCCGCTTTCTTCAAGAGCTCGGCGACAGCCAGCAGCGCGATCGACGGAAGTCGAGACCGCGCGCCGCCCGGTGAATACGGCGATGCGCTGATGACCGAGCGCGATGAGATGGCGGGTCAACGCGTAGGCTCCAGCTTCGGAGTCGCAGCGCACGCTGGTCACGTGGGGGTCGGCAACGCGGCGGTCGATGACCACGACCGGCATCTGGTGGACGCGCAGGGCTCGGAAGGACACGCCGCTGCCTCTCGCGGGCACGAGGAGCACGCCGTCAACCTGACGT
Organism: Chloroflexota bacterium; assembly: GCA_031407755.1. Classification (GTDB taxonomy): domain Bacteria; phylum Chloroflexota; class Limnocylindria; order Limnocylindrales; family CSP1-4; genus SPCO01. Next base: position 8,124 of record JANOIS010000311.1, read on the forward strand.
CCGATCAGCATGTCGAGGTACTGCGCCTCCTTCGCCACCGACTCATCCGTATTGCAGTACATGACCGAGAACCCGCGCGCTGCGGCCACATCCTCGACACCGCGGGCGATCGTGGTGAAGAACGGGTTCGAGATGTCGGAGACGATGAGCGCGAGCATCTTCGTGCGTTTTGAGCGGAGCTGGCGAGCCAGAGCGTTGGGCACGTAACCAAGGTCCGCAACGGCGGCTTCCACCCGCTGGCGCGTCCGTACGCTCACGTACCCCGTGCCGTTGATCACGCGCGAGACGGTCATCGCGGAGACGTTCGCGCGCCGGGCGACGTCGCTGATGGTGCTCTTCCGCGAGGTTTCTGGCTGAGCCAATCGATCTCCCTGATAGAAGGCCCGAGAGGCTGTCCGCGGTCCGGACAGCCTCTCGGACGATGCGTGGTCGGTGAACGACCTGGTTACTCGTAGAGGACGGCCGCGATCTCGGGGTTCGCGATGTTGGCCTTGTCGTACCAGAAGTAGCCGGTGTCGATGGTCTTCTCGATGGTCTTGCCAGCGATGGCATCGAGCGCGGCCGAGACGCACTTGGCGCCGATACCGACCGGGTTCTGGGTGATGGCGCCGGCCATGACGCCGCTCTTGACCGCGTCGATCTGCTGCTGGCCGGAGTCGTAGCCGATGGCCACGATCTTGCCTTCGTTGCCGGTCTCCTTGAGGGCGTTGAGGACGCCCTTCGCGGAGCCCTCATTGGCACCGAAGAAGCCCTTGAGGTCTGGATTGGCGGTCATGATGGCCTTGGCCAGGTCCGCTGACTTGACGGGGTCGCCGGCGCCGTACTCGATGGCGACGACTTCGATGTTCGGGTGGCTTTCCTTCATCCGGTTCACGAAGCCGTCGCGCCGCGTGGTTCCGGTCTGGCTGGTCTGGTCGTGGACGATGACCGCGACCTTGCCGGCGTCGCCGATCAGGGTGGCCATGTGGTCGGCGGCCTCGCCGGCGGCTGCGATGTTGTCCGTCGATACGGTCGTGACCGGGATGTCGCTATCCACACCGCTGTCGAAGCCGACGACCGGGATATTGGCGGCCTTCGCCGCCTCGAGCAGCGGCCCAGCGGCCTTGCTGTCGAGGGCCGCGAAGCAGATCGCTGCAGGCTTCTTGTCGAGTGCGGTCTGCAGCATCACAAGCTGCTTGTCCACCTCGGACTCGGACGCCGGACCCTCGTAGGTGATCGTGGCGCCCAGGGCGGCCGCCTCGTCCGTGGCGCCCTTCTGGACGGCCTGCCAGAACTGGTGCTGGGAGCCCTTCGAAACGATGGCGATGTATGGCGCCGTGCCGGCGGCGGACGCCGCCGGGCTGGCGGCGCCGGGGCTGGCGGCGCCGGGGGTGCTGCAGGCTGTGACGACCATGGCCAACGCCATGGCTCCGGTCAGTACACCGGTGATTCGTGAGATACGCATGTTCTCCTCCGTACGTGAAATGGTTGACCGTTGATGCCGACCCGATCGTTCGGTGCCGGCGGTTGGTCCAGAGTGGTTGGGGGCCTGCTCAGGCGCGGCTGCGCCGGCGCAGGATGTCGAGCCAGACGGCGCCGATGACCACCACACCGGTGATCACCAGTTTCCACTGGTCCGGGACACCGACGATGGACAGGCCGATCGTCAGGGTGCTGATGATGAAGGCGCCGATGATGGTGCCGATGATGCTGCCCTCGCCGCCGCTCAGCGACGTGCCGCCGATGACGGCCGCCGCGATGGCATCGAGCTCGTAGCCCAGGCCGACCGACGGCTGCGCGGACGTCATGCGGGCCCCGATGAGGATCCCGGCCAGCCCTGCGAACAGCCCGGACACCGCATAGACGGCGATCTTCCAGGCATCGACGTTCACGCCGGACAGGCGAGTCGCCTCCTCGTTGGAGCCGAGGGCGAAGGTATAGCGGCCGAGGACCGTCCTGGTCAGGACCAGGTGGGCCACGAGAGCGGCCGCGAACATGATGAACACGACGTTCGGGATGCCGAACAGGGCCTTGCCCATGAATGAGTCGTAGAACTCGGGATTGCCATCGAAGTAGATCGGCCTGACCTCGGACAGGATCTGGGCAAGTCCGCGGGCCACATTGAGCATGCCCAACGTGGCGATGAACGGCGGGAGCTTGGCTTTCGAGATCAGCACGCCGTTGATCGTGCCCACCAATGCCCCGGCCGCGAGGGCTGCGGGGAGCCCGATCCACAGCGGGAAGCCCGCGTTGGTGACGGCCAGTCCCAGGACCACCGTGCAGAAGGTCATCGTGGTCCCGACCGACAGGTCGATCCCGCCGGTGATGATCACGAACGTCACGCCCATCGCAAGCACACCGTTCACGGCTGTGGCGACAAGGATCGAGGTGAAATTCTCCGCGGTCCGGAACGGCGCAGAGATCGCCGAGAAGAAGAGAATCAGGGCCACGAGCGCGCCCAGCGCCAGGATGCGCTGGAGTGCATCGCCCGCCACGAGCGTTCGCATCCTGGACTGGATCGTTGCGCTGTTCATCGGGCTGCTGCCTCGTGCTGGGTCATTGCGGTGGGGGAGGTGCCGGTCATGCGGCGGCGACCGCTTCGCGCTGGGTCGCCAGGGCCATGATCCGTTCCTGGGTCGCGTCTGCCGCGCTCAGCTCGCCAGTGACCCGTCCCTCGCACATGACGAGGATGCGGTGGCTCATGCGAAGGATCTCGGGGAGCTCGGATGAGATCATGATGATCGCCTTGCCCTGCTTGGCGAGGTCGTTGAGGAGCCGGTAGATCTCGCTCTTCGCGCCGACGTCGATACCGCGGGTCGGCTCATCGAAGATCAGGATGTCCGTGTCGGCGGTGAGCCATTTTGCGATGACGACCTTCTGCTGGTTGCCGCCCGAGAGATTCCGGACGCGCTGACCGATGCCCGGCGTCTTGATCGCCAGGCTCTTGACGTACGACAGTGCGTTCGCTCGGGTGCGGCCTGTGTCGATCTGCCCGATCCGGTCGGTGAACCTACGCAGCGATGCGAGCACCGTGTTCGTCTCGACGGTCATCGTCAGCGCGAGCCCATACCGCTTGCGGTCCTCGGACAGGTAGCCGATCCCGCGGGCGACGGCATCTCCCGGCGTCCGGATCAGGACGGCCTTCCCGTGGACGAGGATCTCTCCCGAGTCGTGCGAGTCCGCCCCGAAGACCGCCCGGGCCACCTCCGTCCGGCCGGCGCCAACCAGGCCGGCGATCCCGAGGATCTCGCCCCGGTGGAGCTGGAAGCTGACGTCGCGGATGACCCGGCCGCGATTCAGATGGTTGACTTCCAGGACGACCTCGGGGTCGGGCTGCTCCGGGAGCTCGGGGGCGGCCTCGAAGATCGTCCGGCCGACCATCATGCTGATGATCGACCCGATACTCGTCGTGGCGGTCGGAACGGTGTCGACATATCGACCGTCGCGCATGACCGTGACGCGATCCGAGATCTGCTTCAGCTCCTCCAGGCGGTGGGAGATGTGGACGATCCCGGCCCCGCGCTCGCGCAGGTGGCGGATGATCCGGAATAGTTCGTCGATCTCCGTATCGGTGAGCGCGGCGGTCGGCTCGTCCATGATCAGGACATCCGAGTTGAACGAGAGCGCCTTGGCGATCTCGACCATCTGCTGCTGAGCGACTGCCAGGTTGGAGACTCGGGTACGCGGGTCGAGCTTGATGTGCAGCTCCGCGAACAACTTTGAGGTCTTTTCGTTGAGGCTCTTCTCATCGAGGACGAACGGCAGCGAGCCGCGCGGCTCCCGGCCGATGAAGATGTTCTGGGCCACGGTGAGGTGGCCCATCAGGTTGAGTTCCTGGTGGATGATGCTGATCCCGAGGTCCAGGGCGGCTCTCGGTGAGGCGATCTCCACCTCCTGGCCCTTGACGCGGATCGTTCCGGCATCGCGGCGATAGATGCCGGACAGCAGCTTCATCAGCGTGGATTTGCCGGCCCCGTTCTCGCCGACCAGGGCATGGACCTCGCCGGCCCGGAGTTCGAACTTGGCGCCGTCGAGGGCGTGCACGCCCGGGAAGCTCTTGCTTATGTCGGTCATCTCGACGAGCAGATCTGCCAAGTTACGTCACCTTTGTGCCGCGATGGGGCGTGGCGTCCGAGCGGCCTTGACGAAGGTCGGTTATCGGTAACATATTTACGCAGCGCGGCGTATCTGTCAATACCCGTCCAGCCAGTCGATCAAATTCCGGTGCTGGTGACGCGCGCGGTCAGGCTCCGCGTCGGGCGATCGACGCCCGCGGTTCATAACGCCGGATGTCCTGGGTCGCCCGAACCAGCGCCCGCAGGGTCTCGAGCTCGCCGGCGATGAGCCCGTGCGCCCGAGCCTGGATCAGCACGTTGCCGAGGGCCGTCGCCTCGACCGGGCCCGCGAGCACCGGGACCTCGCACGCGTCTGCTGTGAGCTGGCAGAGGAGCGTGTTGCGAGCGCCACCGCCCACCAGGTGCACGACCTCCACGGACTGGCCCGACAGACGTGCCGCATCGCGTACGGCACGGCCAAAGGCGGCGGCGAGGCTGTCCAGGATGCAGCGCACGAGGCTGGCAGGTGTGACGGGCACGGGCTGGTCGAGCCGCACGCAGGCAGCCGCGATCCGTGCCGGCATGTCGCCCGGTGGCAGGAACGCGAGATCGTCGGGGTCGATGACAGGCCCCCCGGGCGGAAGCTCGCCGGCGGCAATGAGCAGGGTCGGCAGGTGTTCCGGGCTACCCGCGAGTTCCCAGGTGCGGAGCGTCTCCTGGAGCAGCCACAGGCCCATGATGTTGCGCAGGTAGCGAATCCGATCGTCGACGCCACCCTCATTGGTGAAGCTCGAGAGACGACTCTCCTCGGTCACGACCGCGTGGTCGAGCTCCACTCCGACCAGGGCCCAGGTGCCGCACGCGATGTAGGCAAACGGCGCGCCGCCCGCCGGCATGCCGACGATCGCCGATGCCGTGTCGTGCGACCCGACGAGCGTCAGGACCGTCCTCGCCGACGCGCCGGTCTCGCGGCGGATGTCGTCGCGCAGCGGGCCCATGACGTCGCCCGGGGCACCCAACGGCGCAAAGAGCTCGGACGGGATGGCGAGCGACGTGATCAGCTCGCTGTCCCACGTGCGTCGATGGACATCGAGGAGCGCTGTCGTCGATGCGTTGGTCACTTCGGCGACCCGCATCCCGGACAGCCAGTAGCCAACGAGGTCCGGGATGAGCAGCATGGTCCGCGCCGCCCCGAAGGCCGCCGAACCGCGAGCCGCCGCGAGCTGGTAGATCGTGTTATAGGGCATGAACTGGAGCCCTGTCCGCGCATACAGCTCGGCTGGCGCGATGATGTCGTGGACGGCTCCGACCGCGGCGGCCGTGCGGTCGTCCCGGTAGTGGTACGGGTTACCGAGCAGGCTCCCGGCCTCGTCGAGCAGGCCGTGATCGACCCCCCACGAATCGACCCCGATGCTGACCAGGTCGTCTGCCGCCCGGGTCGCCTCGCGCAGGCCGGTGAGCACCTCGCGGTAGAGCCGCAGGATGTCCCAGTGAAGGCCGTCCGGCAGCCGGACCGGGTCGTTCGAGAAGCGGTGGATCTCCGTCAGCTCGAGGGCATCGGGGGCGACCCGAGCGACCATCACCCGGCCGCTCGAGGCGCCGAGATCGACGGCCGCGACGAGCCGGCCGGTCACCGCAGGAAGGCCGCCGCGACACCCGC
>JANOIS010000327.1:0-3370 GCA_031407755.1 Chloroflexota bacterium
TGCGCGTGAACCGCATCACCCCCAGTGGCTACGACGTCCTCGAAGCGCCGATGCCGGCCCTCATCTCCGGAACCCAGGCGCTCGGCGAGCCGCGCTACCCGTCGCTCAAGGGGATCATGGCCGCGCGCAACAAGGAGATCGTCACGCTGTCGCTGGCCGATCTCGGTATCGACCCCGCGACCGTCGGGCTGGCCGGTGCGACGACCCGTGTCGTCGGCTCGGCGCCACCACCACCGCGGGAGGCGACCCGAGTCGTGCGCGAGGCCCCCGACGAGGCGGCTCGCCAGGTCGTGGCCCTGCTCGCCGAGCGGAGGCTGATCTGATGGCCGGCATCTGGGTCCACGGCGAGATCGCCCCGGACGGCTCGCTGGCCAAGATCGCCAGCGAAGTGGCCACCCTTGCGCGCACGCTCGCGGCGGAGAGTGGGGGTGCCGACGTGACCGGCGTCGTCATCGGTGCCGACCCGGCAGCGGCCGCCGCGGAACTTGCCCAGTACGTTCCTCGCGTGCTGGCCATCACGGAGCCCGCGACCGCTGAGCACGCCGCCGGCACGATCGTCGCCCAGCGTCTCGCCGCGCTCGTGGGCGAATACGACCCGGACGTCATCCTGACCGGTGCCGGTCCCGAGGGCCGCGACCTCGCTGGGGCTCTTTCGGCGCTCACGGGCCGTGGCGTGCTGGCCAATGCCATCGCGCTTCGTGGCTCCGACGACGGACCGATCGCGACGCACAGCGTGTTTGGCGGTAAGCTGACCACGGAGAGCGCCCTGACCGGTGGCCGCGGGATCGTCACGATCCGGCCGAACACCGTGACCGCCGAGGCCGCACCGGAACCCGGTTCCGTGGAGACGGTGGCCCCGACCGGGGAGCTGGCACAGCCCGCCGTCCCGATCGTGGATCGTCTCGAGGCAAAAGGCGCGGCCGCCTCGATCGACGATGCCCGGATCATCGTCGCGGGCGGGCGTGGGGTCGGTGGCCCGGACGGCTTCAGGCTGCTCGACGAGTTGGCCGCCACGCTCGGGGGTGCCGTCGGAGCCACGCGCGCGGCGGTCGATTCAGGGTGGATCCCGTACAGCCAGCAGATCGGTCAGACCGGCAAGATCGTCAAGCCGCAGCTGTACCTCGCCCTCGGCATCAGCGGGGCGATCCAGCACAAGGTCGGGATGCAGACCGCGACCACCATCGTCGCGGTCAATCGCGACCCGGATGCACCGATCGCCGACTTCGCGGATATGCTCGTGATCGGCGACCTGGTCGAGGTCGGGACAGCCCTGCTGGCGCAGCTTCGCGAACGGACCGGATGACGTGACCGAGCTCGCGATCGTGCTGCCGCTGGTCGCGTTCCTCGTGCTCGCGGTGGGTTTTGCCGTCGTCCTTCGACGGGCCGGTCTGATCGTTGCCAGGACGCGCGAAGTCGAACATTTCCGTTCGGACGTTCGCGATCTGGCGGGCCGCATCGACCAGTCGCTGGAGGGCGCCGCGGGGCGGATCGATGCCGTACGCCGTCAGCAGCTGGGCGTCGACACGCTCGGTGCCACGATCGAAGCCGGCGCGGATGCGATCGAGCGTTACACCGAGGAGGTCCGTGCCCTCCACGGCCCGCCAACCGCCGAAGCGATCCGGGACGACCTCGTTTTCGACCTCGAGCGCGCCGGTCGGGCGCTCGCCATGGTCGCGCACGGCGCCGCGATCGTGGCCCAGGTCCGCCGTCGTGGGCGCGAGCTGGAAGCTCAGACGTCGATCAAACGCGGCTACCTCAATCTCGTCCACGCTCGCGAGGCGATCGCCCGCCATGCAGCACGGGCGGACGAGCTGGACGCGATCGCTGACCAACCCCCGATCGAGCGGTCGCTGATCCGTCGTCCCCCCTCGTCGCCGCCACCCACCGAGCCCCCGGTCACCGCACGCGAACTTCGTTCCTGACCACACCATGTAGTGGTATGCTCGCCCCGCACCACAAGTGGTAGTGGTGCAGAGTGCCACAGGAGAGAGATGCGCTGCCCCCAATGCGGCGAGCGGGACACCCGCGTCGTCGACTCGCGCGACCTTGACGAGTCGGCGACCATCCGGCGTCGCCGCGAGTGCAACGCCTGCACCATGCGCTTCACGACCTACGAACGCATGGAGGCCGCCCGGCTGATCGTGGTCAAGCGTGACGGCGGACGCCAGGAGTTCGATCGCGATCGACTCGTGACCGGCCTGCGCAAGGCGCTGACCCGCCGGCCCGTACCGGACGGCGCCGCGGATACCGCGGCCGACGAGATCGAGGCCGAGCTGCGCGCCGCCGGGGTGACCGAGGTTCCGTCGTCGCGCGTCGGCGCACTCGCGATGGCCCAGCTCCGAGCGATCGATCAGATCGCGTACATCCGGTTCGCCAGCGTCTACCAGAGCTTCGAGGATCTCGAGGACCTCAAGCGCGAGGTGGACACTCTGTTCAACGAGAAGGGACCTGGGAGCGTGGCCGGGTGAGCGTGCTGTCCGATCGGGACATCCGGGCGGCGCTCGACTCGGGCAGCGTCCGGATCGACCCATACGATCCGCAGGACCTCCAGCCATCGTCGGTGGACCTGCATCTGGACCGCTCATTCCGGGTGTTCCGCAACAACCGCTACCCGTATATCGATGTGCGCGCCACGCAACCGGATCTCACGGAGCTGCTGACCATCGCGGACGATGAGCCGTTCATCCTGCACCCGGGCGAATTCGTGCTCGGCCAGACGCTTGAATGGGTAGAACTGCCGAACGATCTTGTGGCGAGATTAGAGGGCAAAAGTTCTTTGGGCCGCCTCGGCCTGCTGATCCACTCCACCGCGGGCTACGTGGACCCGGGCTGGAAGGGGAACCTCACCCTGGAGCTGTCGAACGTGGCCAACCTTCCGATCGCCCTGTACCACGCGATGCGGATCGGCCAGATCTCGTTCTTCCAGATGACGTCGCCCGTGGATCGACCGTACGGCTCGCCGGAGCTTCGGTCGCGCTACCAGGGTCAGCGGGAGCCGACCGCCTCGGCGTTCCACAAGGATTTCGAGAAGAGCTGATTCGGTGGCCATCAACGAGTCGGTCGATCTGCGGATCGAGCTTGGCGGCGGAACCGCGGTCGCGCTCGTGCAGGCGGGCACGTTCCGATCGGACGCTGGCGTCCTCTTCGGGCCGGTACCGCGGGTGATGTGGGGCGGCCTCGTGACCGATGAGCTCGATGCCGAACAGCGGCTGCTCCAGGCCCTGAACTGCCTGCTCATCGAGACGCCGGCGGGTCGGGTGCTGGTCGAGACCGGGATCGGTGAGCGAGTCGACGACAAGACCCGGGCGATGCGCGTCTACGAGGGCCCGCCGGTCGTCGCGGCCCTCGAGACGGCCGGGTTCCTGCCGGA
>JANOIS010000328.1:0-16325 GCA_031407755.1 Chloroflexota bacterium
CACGCGACTGCTCGCCGCCCTTCACGGTCAGCCTGGCGCCGCCGGCCCTTCTTCGATCTGATCTGGGCGCAGCCCGACCGGTCGCTTGCTGCTGCGGCGCAGGTTGAGTGCTTCGACGAACACGCTGAAGGCCATCGCCGAGTAGATGAAGGCCTTGTCGATGTGCAGCCCAAAGCCGTCCGTTATCAGGGTCACGCCGATCAGGAGCAGGAACGACAGGGCCAGCATCTTGACCGACGGGTGCTCGTGGACGAACTTCGAAAGTGGCCCGGATGCGAACACCATCACCCCGACGGAGATGAGCACGGCGGCCACCATGATCGCGATCTCGTCGACAAGGCCGACGGCGGTAAGGACCGAATCGATCGAGAAGACGATATCGAGCAGGACGATCTGCACGAGGACGCCGCCGAACGATGCCCGACCCCGGGCACTCTCCGGGTGGCCCTCGGCGCTTTCGAACGACTCGTGGATCTCGGAGGTGGCCTTGTACAGCAGGAACACGCCACCGGCGATCAGGATGGCGTCGCGCCACGTGAACTCGCGGCCCAGGAGCGTGACCAGCGGCTGGGTCAACCCGATGATCCACGAGATCGCCAGCAGCAACAGGATGCGCATGCCCGCCGCCAGTCCGAGCCCGATCAGCCTGGCCTGGTCGCGCCGTTCCGCCGGCAGGCGCTGGACGAGGATGGAGATGAAGATGACATTGTCGATGCCGAGCACGATCTCGAGCACCGTCAGGGTGGCCAGCGAGATCCACGTGCCAGGGTCCGAGAGGAGCGCAACGAGGTCCATGTGCTGCGCAGGATAGCGGGCCGTAGCCGCGAACGACGTACCATGACGCCGCTGTGAGTGACATCCGTGTATCGGGGCGTGCCCTGCCAGTGCTCGACCTGGCCCCTCCGCCCGCGCGGGCCGGGTCCCGCCGACGCCCGCTGACGCCCGCTGACGCCCGACTTGGCGAGTACGTCCCGGACCTGGTGTCCCTTCCGCGTTTTCACGTCTGGACCCTCGGATGCCAGATGAATCGGAGCGATTCGGAAGAGATGGCGGGTCGCCTGCTCGCCGCCGGTTGCCCTGAGGCGTCATCGATGGATGACGCGGATCTCGTCCTCATCAATACCTGCGCGATCCGCGAAGGCGCGGAGCAGAAGGTCATCGGCCGTCAGGGTCAACTCGCCAAGCTGAAGGCCGCGAATCCCGGCATGCGTGTCGTCCTGACCGGTTGTTCCGTGCGCGAGCCGGATCGGGCCGGCCTTCACCGGCGTTACCCGGCGGTGGACGTCTTCCTGCGACCGGACGAGGAGCCGGAACTCGTGGATCGACTCGGGCTCGCCTCGGCCCAGGGGGCGATCGGCACCGTGGGGGCCACGACGACTGTCGGTCGGACCCTCGTCGGCGTCGCGGACGGGCTGCCGGGGACGCGTGCCCGCGCGGTGGGCGCCGGGACGGTGGCCCGCGGTTCCTCGCTCAGCGCGTGGCTGCCGATCATCTATGGCTGCGACAAGACCTGCACCTACTGCATCGTGCCGTTCAGCCGCGGACCGGAACGTAGCCGCCCGTTCGACGACATCGTTGACGAGGCCCGCTCCCTGGCCGCCGCCGGCTACCGCGAGGTCACCCTGCTGGGGCAGAACGTCAATTCGTACGGCCACGACCTCGCGCCCGACGCTCGCTTCGCCCATGTCGATGCCGCGCGCCTGGCCGGACGACGGCTGGACCTGCACGGCCGGCCGGATCTGGCCGAGTTGATCCGCGCCATCGATGCTCTGCGAACCGCTGACGGTCGCCCCGCCATCCCGCGGCTGCGGTTCGTGACGTCACATCCGTGGGACCTATCCGATCGACTCATCGCTGCCCTGGCGGACTGCCCGAGTGTCTGCGAGCATCTGCACCTGCCGGTCCAGTCGGGCGACGACCTGGTGCTGCGACGGATGGGCCGTCAGTACACGATCGAGCACTACCAGGAGCGCCTCGACCGCATCCGCGAGGCCGTGCCGGGCATCACCGTCTCCACGGACATCATCGTCGGCTTCTGCGGTGAGTCGGAGGCGCAGTTCGAATCCACCCTGGCGCTGCTCGAGGCCATCCGCTACGATCAGGTGTTCGCTGCGGCCTACTCGGTGCGACCCGGGACGCCGGCCACCAGGCTCGTGGACGACGTCCCACCCGAGGTCAAGCGCCGGAGGCTCAACGAACTTCTGGCGCTTCAGGAGGGGATCGGGCACGAGCGGAACCAGGCCTGGCTGGGTCGGGAGGTCGAGGTTCTCGTGGATACCGTTACGCCTCCACGCAGCCATGATCATGCCGCCGGGGATCGGGGTCCGCAGGTCTCGGGTCGGACGCGTGGCAACAAGCTCGTGCACGTTGCGGGCGCGGACGAACTGATCGGTCGTCAGATCATGGTCCACGTCGACCACGCCGGCCCATACGCCCTGCGCGGGCGGATCGCCGGACTGGCATGACGGGTCCGGCCTGCGCTACTGTCCACCACACACGCGCAGTCACCAGCACGGAGGAATCTCGTCCGGATGCAGGAATCGGCCAGCCATGGCGCGGTGGTGGAATTCGATCACGTCACGAAGCATTACGCGGCGGTGGCGGTCAAGAAAGGCATCGGGGTCGGGGTCCCGGGCGCCGTCAACGATCTGTCGCTGACCGTCCCGGCGGGCAAGATCTGCATCCTCGTGGGGCCGTCTGGCTGCGGCAAGACGACGTCGCTCAAGATGGTCAATCGGCTGATCGAGCCGACGTCCGGCAAGATCACCATCGACGGGGTCGACATCGCGAGCAAGGAACTGACGGACCTCCGGCGTGGGATCGGCTACGTCATCCAGCAGGTCGGTCTCTTTCCGCACCAGACGGTCGGCGAGAACGTCGCGACCGTGCCACGCCTCCTCGGGTGGCCAGCGGCGCGCCTCCGCGCTCGATCTGAGGAGCTGCTCGCGCTGGTCGGGCTCGATCCGGCCAAGTACCGCGACCGGTTCCCGGCGCAGCTGTCGGGTGGCGAGCGCCAGCGTGTTGGCGTCGCTCGTGCCCTTGCCGCCGACCCCCCGATCATGCTCATGGACGAGCCGTTCGGCGCCGTCGACCCGATCGTGCGCGACCGACTTCAGAACGAATTCCTGCGCCTCCAGGAGACGATCGCCAAGACCATCCTGTTCGTCACCCACGACATCGACGAGGCGATCAAGATGGGCGATCTCGTCGCCGTCTTCCAGACCGGCGGGATCCTCGCCCAGTTCGGCACGCCGCTGGACATCCTGGCGGCCCCAGCGTCCGACTTCGTGGCCCGCTTCGTGGGTCAGGATCGGGGCCTCAAACGGTTGTCGCTCCTGCGGGTCTCGGACGTCGAGACCCGTCCGGCCGCGACCGCCAAACCTGGCGACTCGGCCCCCGACGCCCGGACCCGCGCGGCAGCCGATCCGATGCGCTACCTGTTGCTGGTGGACGAGGCGAACCGGCCGATCGGCTGGATCGCCCACGACGAGATCCCGACCGACGGCACGCTGACCGCCGAGATGGCCAACCCGGTGTCGCCTCAAGTCGATCGGCGGACGACGCTCAAGGACGCGCTCTCGATGATGCTGGATGCCGACGTCCAGACCGGTATCGTGGTGGACCGCACCGGGGCGGTCAAGGGGCTGCTCACGATCGATGCTGTGGCCCGCAAGATGCGCGACGGTGAACATGCCCCGCCGTTTGACCTGAGGATCGAACCGGACCCGGTCGAGGCGCCCGCGCCGGGCCTGGTGGGAGCCTGACCGGCCATGCTCGATGGCAAGCCGCTCATCGACTTCGAATGGATCCTGGAGCATCTCGACGACATCGGCGAGAGCATCCTCCAGCATCTCCAACTGACGGTCCTGCCGCTGGCCATCGGGTTCGTCATCTCCCTGGTTCTGTCCATCTGGGTCGTCCGTCTGCCGCGGTTCTACGGTCCCGTGACCGCGGTGAGCGGGATCCTGTACACCATTCCGAGTCTCGCGGCATTCGCCATCCTGCGGCCGGTCTTCGGTCTGACGCTGCTCACGGCGATCGTCCCATTGACGACCTACACCCTGCTGGTCCTGGTCCGCAACATGGTGGCCGGTTTCCATGCTGTCCCGGCGGACGTGCTGGAGGCCGCTGAGGGCATGGGTTACACGCGCCGGCAGCGCCTGATCCGTGTGGAATTGCCGCTGGCCGTGCCCCTGATCCTGGCCGGCCTACGCCTGGCCAGCGTGACGACCATCGGTCTGGCCACGGTCGCCGCTGTGCTGGGCGGTTCGTTCGGAGGACTTGGCCAGCTCATCACGGAGGGCCTGCAGACCTTCTTCCCGACCAAGTACCTGCTGGGTGCGGTCCTCTCGGTAGCCCTGGCTTTCGTTGCCGACGCGCTCTTCGTCCAGCTCGAAAAGGTCATCACGCCGTGGACCCGCGCTACTGCGGGAGCACGCTGATGGAAGCGATCTTCGGATTCCTCCTCGACCCGGCGAACTGGCAGGGTGCACGTGGGATTCCCGTCCGCACGTTCGAACATGTCTACATCTCGGGTCTGGCGATCCTGGCGGCCACCATCGTCGGTCTGCCCGTGGGCCTGTACATCGGCCATACCGGACGGGGCGCGAACCTGGCCATCAACCTCGCCAACATCGGTCGCGCGGTGCCATCGTATGCGATCCTCGTGATGATCCTGCCCGTGTCGTTGGGTCTCGCTCCGGTCATCGGGTACACCCCGGAAGCCGGGCTCAACTTCCTGCCGATCGTCATCTCGATGACCCTGCTCGCGATCCCGCCCATCCTCGTCAACGCGTACGCCGGGCTGAGGTCGGTCGACCGCGATCTCATCGAGGCCGGTCGCGGGATGGGCCTGCGGGAAGGGCAGATCCTGCGCTCGATCGAGATGCCGATCGCCTCGTCCATCATCATCGGCGGCTTTCGGACGGCGACCCTGCAGGTCATCGCGACGGCGACCATCGGCGCGATCCTGGCCAGTGGCGGTCTCGGCCGCTTCATCTTCGACGGGCTCAACCAGGGTTTGGCCGGTCGGGCATCGATCTACGCCGGCGCCATCCTGGTTACGGTGCTCGCGGTCGGGATCGATCTCATCCTGGCGATGATCCAGCGGCGGCTCGTGCCGCGCGGCCTTCGGACCGGGTCGACGCCGTCCGCTCAGGCGGCACGTCGCCCAGGCGGTCTCACCTCGGGCGACTCCAGTCCCGTCTAGCCCGGCTATCGCACCGCGCGCGACGCACTGCTAATGTACGCAGGAATGCCGCCCGACGGTGGCACACAAGGAGGAGAACCCGACATGCGGACAAACCGCGTGCTCACGCTCGGCACGCTGCTGGTGGTCGTTCTGGCCGCCTGCACGAGCGGCGCCACCAAGGCCTCGATACGGATCGGCTCTGACAACTTCTACGAGTCCGAGCTCATGGGCGAGATCTACGCCCAGGTCCTCGAGGCCGACGGCTATACCGTCGAGCGCAAGTTCAAGCTTGGTTCGCGCCCGGAACGCATCCCCACGATGGACGCGGGCCAGGTCGATCTCGTGGCGGAGTACGTCGGGTCCGGTCTCGGCTTCTACGACAAGACCAAGATCAGTGGCGACGGCGCCGCCAACAGGACGGCGCTCCAGGAAGTGCTGACGCCCAAGGGCATCACGGTCCTCGGAATCACCCCGGGCGAGGATACCAACGCGTTTGTCGTCCGCAAGGACACCTCGGACACCCTTGGCCTGACCAAGATGAGTCAGCTCGCCGCTGTCCAGGGTGATCTGCGCTGGGGTCTCCCGGCCGACTGCGACACCAACCCCTTGTGCAAGGGCGCCCTCGAGGAATACGGGATCACCTACCCGCCCGCCAAGCGCCAGGCCCTCGGGGCATGCGACGTGCCGATGGCCCAGGCCCTCCAGGGCAACGCCATCGACGTCGCCGAGCTGTGCTCGACGCAGCCGGCTATCGTCCAGTTCGGTTTCGTGACGCTCGAGGACGACCTCGACACCCAGCCGGCAGAGAACATCGCCCCGATCGTCCGGAACGACTATCTCGCCAAGGTCGATGCGGCCGCCTTCACGGCGCTGCTCGATGCGGCGTCGGCCAAGATGACGACCGAGGAGCTGACCCGATTGGGAGTCCTCGTCGCCGTCGACCAGAAGGACATCGAGGATGTCGCCAAGGAATGGCTGACCTTGCAGGGCCTGGTGTCCTGACCTCGGCGTCTCATCCGCAACACGACGCCCGCCGGTCAACCGGCGGGCGTCAACATGTCCCGCCCCTGATCGTCGTCGCGGGGGCCACCGCCACGGGCAAGAGCGGCCTCGCGATCCGGCTTGCGGAGGCGTACCTCGCGGAGGGTCGGCCGGTGGTCGTCATCTCGGCCGATTCGCGCCAGGTCTATCGCGGCCTGGACATCGGGACGGCCAAGGTGACCGATGCGGAACGGGCGCGCGTCCCGCATGTGGGCCTGGACCTCGTCGATCCGCCGGAGCGTTTCTCCCTGGCGGACTTCGTCACGCACTCCCGAGTCGCGCTGGCCGAGGTGGCCGGCCGGGACGGTGTCGCGCTGCTCGTTGGGGGCACGGGTCTGTACCTGCGAGCCATCGCCCGCGGTCTTGACCTTGGGGCCCTACCAGATGATCCGGCCGTCCGCTTCGGGCTGGAGGCTGAACTGGCGGACGGTGGGCTCGGGCCACTCGTGGACCGGTTGCGATCCGTTGCGCCGGTCCTCGCGGCTGCCACCGACACGGCCAATCCGCGCCGCGTGCTCCGGGCGCTCGAGATCGCGCAGGTACGTGGTGACGGTCCGCGGCCGGCCCCGCGGGGCTACGACGGGCCCCTGGTCTGGCTCGGCCTGACGGTCGAGCGCAGCGAGCACGAGCGCCGTATCGCGGTCCGTGCCAGGGCACAGTTCGACGCCGGGCTGGTCGCCGAGGCGATCGAACTGCGCGAGCGCTTCGACCCGGGACTGCCGGCTTTCTCGGCCATCGGCTATCACGAGGCGTGGGAGGTGGCGGATGGCGTCCGCACGCTCGATGACGCGATCGACCTTGATGCGCGGCGCAATGTCTCGTTCGCCGCGCGACAGCGGACGTGGTTCCGGTCCGAGCCCGGCGTGACGTGGTTGGACGCCACGGACCGCGACCCCTTGCCGGTCGCGCTGCGGCTCGCACACGAAGTCACCGGCTGACGGGCTCCGTCGCGGCCCCGAACCGCCCGAACCGCCCGGACCGCCCGGACCCGCCCGGATGTCAGCCTGAGACACGTTTCTCGCACAGATGAGCGTGAGTGATCGCTTCGTAGGCCCGAATCGGCGATCTGAGTCATCGATCGTGCACGGTTGTGTCGAAATGGTGCCTGAGGCTGACATCGCCTGGTCGATCGTGCAACGGCTGTGCCGAAATGGTGCCTGGGGCTGACGTACCCGGCTGGCCCGGCGCTCCTGGGCCCCGGATGTCGGCACTCAGCCGTCGCCGCTGGGTCCAATGTCGGTGGTACCGACGTTTTCGGCACAGATGAGCGTGATCGATCGCTTCGTAGGCTCGGATCCGCACGCTGGGCGATGGATCGTGCACGGCTGTGCCAAATGTGTGGGTGGCACCGACATGGGCCCGGGTGCCGCGCACGGCTGTGCCAAATGTGTGGGTGGTACCGACATGGGCCCGGGTGCCGCGCCCGAGAACCAGGATCAGGCCGCGCTGGTCGCCGTGCGCTGGCCGGCGGCCCGGATCGACCGGTCCGCCACACCTGGAGCGCCGGAAGATGCCGCCGCCCCGAACAACGCCAGGGCCAGTCGGGCACGCACATCGAACTGACCATCGTCGAACTCGAACCCGATCATCGTCCGGCCGTCACTGTCCTGCCAGCTCGCGCGCATGGATCCATAAAGTTCGATCGGCGCGCCGGCCCCGGCGTCAACGATCAAGCGCGCCGTAGTGGCGATCGCCGACGATACCGGGACCTCCACCCGCGCGCCCGTGAGCGAGAGATCGCGGATCCACGCCTCGATGCCGTCGAGACGGCCCGGAAGATCGGTCGCGAATCGGACGCTGGAGCGTCGTTCGGCCGCAAAGCGAGAGGCCCGGATGCGCCGGATCGCCAGCCAGACGAGGGCGACGTTGACGACCAGCCAACCGAACGCGGCATGCGCCGCCCATGGCACCGAATAGGTGACCGGCGTGGCGCCGAGCAGGGTCGCTGCATACCATGCCACCGCGAGAACCGACAGCCCGAGCACGGCGGTCAGCAGTCGAGGCACGTGGCTGGAGGTCCGTCCGTCGCCCATTCGACCCTTGGGTGTGACCCGGAACGCGGCCTTGCGATTCGTGGCGAGGGTCAGCGTCGCCAGGATATTGGGAGTCATCCGGACGAATTCGAACAACAGCGAGAGCACCGGCCGATGGCAGCCGCGTGACAGCACCCGCAACGCCAGCTGACCAAGGACGAACTGGGCGGCAAAGGCGAGGGCAAACGTCAAAGCGTCGGCCTTGATCGGCACGGCACCTGTGACCAGGACGACGCTCGGCAGGAGCAGATAGCCCAGTGACCGCCACGCATCGAACCAGCCAAGCAGCGTTGCCGCGTACGACAGCCGCTGCGGCACGCTCAGCCCAGAGACGAACAGTGGGTTCTCCTTGCGCAGGACCTGCATCGCCCCGGTACCCCAGCGATGGCGCTGGAGCTGGTACGTCGCGGCATCGGACGCCGCCAGGCCCCTGGCCAGGACCTCGTTGTGGTAGACCGTCCGCCAGCCTTCACGATGCAGTCGGATCGTCGTGTGGATGTCCTCAGTGATCGTGTCCGTTGCCACACCGCCCACGTCCTTGAGCGCCGCGACCCGCACGACGGCACCGGTCCCGCACCAGAACGCCCCACCCCACCGATTCTTGCCGGGCTGGAGGATTCGGTAGAAGAGGACCTGCTCGTGGAATCGTTCGATCTTCCCGCCGTCCTGATTCGCCGCCTCTGGGACGCCGCCACCCTCGTGCTCGAACGACTCGAGGTTGTAGAACTCCTGCGGGGTCTGGACCAGTGCGAGGCTCGGATCGTCAAAGTAGCCGATCGTGTGCGCCAGGAAATCGGGCGAGGCCACGTGGTCGGCATCGAGGACCGCGATCAGGTCGGCCTCGATCACCGTCAGGGCATGGTTGAGATTGCCGGCCTTGGCGTGCTCATGCGACGGGCGGGCGAGGTAGTGGGCCCCAAGCTCGCCGGCGAGCCGCGCGACTTCCGGTCGGTCGCCATCGTCGAGGACCCAGGTCGCATGGTCCACGCGCATGGCGATGGCCGCGGCGATCGTCGGCATGAGGACCTCGAGGCCCTCGTTGTAGGTGGGGATCAGGACCGCCACGCGCTGCGGCGTCGCGCTGACCTCGCGCATCGCGGGCCGCCGGTCCACGTCCCACAGCGAGAACGCGAACAACGCGAGGCCGATCGCCGCGTGCACCTCAAGGACGAACAGCGGGATGGACAGCCACCAGACGTCAAGCGCCAAAGTGAACGCCACGCGCCACAGGAGGTAGACCACGGTGACCGCGAGCGCCAACAGCGCTACGGAACGGATGGCGAGCCGGCGCGCACTCGATTCCGGAGCCGGGATGTCCCGGCCGGGGATCGTGGGACGCAGCCAGCCGATGGAGTCGTTTGACCGGTGGTGCGGCATGGCACCGATGCTCGACTACGAGCGCGCCGCTCGATATAGGACGAACGCACCCCCAGCCGCGTCCCCCGAATGGCCCACCGCGCTATCCTGCATCGCTCATGACCAACCACTTGATCGATCTCGAAGTGCCCGTCGAAAAGGTCTTCCTCGTCGCCGTCGATACCGGCGACCAGGACGGCTGGACCGCGCAGGAATCCCTCGCGGAGCTCGCCAATCTTGCGCTGACCGCCGGTGCCGACGTGGTCGGGGCGGAATGGCAGAACCGGCGTCATATCGATCCCAACTGGTACATCGGCAAGGGCAAGGCAGAGGACCTGCTGGCGGCCAAGCGCGAGACCGGCTTCGGCACGCTCATCGCGGACGACGAGTTGTCGCCCTCACAGCAGCGCGCCCTCGAGGAGTTGCTCAACGTCAAGGTCATCGATCGCAGTCGGCTCATCCTGGACATCTTTGCGATGCATGCCCAGACCCACGAGGGCCGTCTGCAGGTGGAACTGGCCCAACTCGAATATCAGTTGCCACGGCTGACGCGGTTGTGGACCCACCTGTCACGAACCGGCGGCGGGATCGGCACACGGGGCCCTGGCGAGAGCCAGCTCGAGACGGACCGGCGGCTCATTCGGACACGCATCACGAAGATGAAGGAGCGTGTCGAGCAGGTCCGCCAGCAGCGCGAGACGGCCGCCCGTGGTCGGGACCGACGGTTGTGGCCGACGGTCGGGATCGTCGGCTACACCAACTCGGGCAAGTCCACGTTGCTCAACACGCTGGTCGGCAGCGAGGTCGCCAAGGCGGAGGACAAGCTGTTCGCCACGCTGGACCCGACATCGCGCCAGGTCAAACTCGGCGACGGCCAGACGGCGATCGTGACCGACACGGTCGGGTTCATCCACAAGCTGCCGCATCAACTGGTCGACGCCTTCCGAGCGACGCTCGAGGAGGTCAACCGCGCGGACGTGTTGCTCGAGGTCGTGGATGCCTCGGATCCCCATTGCGACGAGCATCGTGCAACCGTCCAGACCGTGCTCGACGAGCTGGGTGCCGGTGACAAGCCACGCGTCCTGGTGCGAAACAAGGCCGATCTGCTTGAGCGGACGGCCCTCGATGGATCGGCGGTCGCGCCGGCAGTCGCGGGTTCTGTCCTCGTCTCGGCGCGGACCGGGTTTGGCATGGACACCCTGCGGGCGGAGGTGGCTGCCGTCCTCGCGTCGCTCTGGGTGGACGTCGATGTGGCCCTGCCGTATACCGCGGGGGAGCTGCTGGCGCGGGTGCGCGAACGCGGGACGGTGGAGGTCGAGTACGGCGGGCGCGAGGTGCGGATCGTCGGGCGGGTCGCCCCGGCCCTCGCCGGCGAGCTCGTGGCGGTCGCCGCGCGCTGGGCGGACGTCGAAGCGGCCGAACCCCATGGCACGGAGCCGTCCGTCGCCGGATGAACGCACCCGCCCCGCTCGTCCTGCGGCGCGCCGGCACGGGCCGAGCGCCCGACGGCTGGACCGTGACCTGGTCCGTCGCAGACGGCGCTCGGGGACGGCGCTGGCGGTGGACGATCACGACGGGGGAGGGGAGCCTCGTGCATACCGGGCTCATCGAGCTCGATCCGGCGGGGCGATTTGCGCGGCTCGAACTGGCGGCGCCCGCAGGGTTGTTGACGGTCCACCCCGCGCGGGATGGCAGATCGGCACACGGGAACGTGGTCAGACGAGACCATGTGGATCCGATCGAGATCCCATGGTCGATTCAGACATCGATCGCGCTGGACGGTGACCCGTTCGGCACGGCCATCGCCGGTTGGCGGGGGAGGGGATGGGTGGTCCGAGGCGACCTGACGTTGGTTTCCGTGACGGCCAGTCAGCCGGTCATCATGCTCGACCCGCGGGGCGTCCCGATCCTGTCCGATGCCGTCGAGTGGCCGCTCGAGATCTGAGGGTTTGTGGACAGGGTGTGGATAACTCGTTGAAATTCGGTCAACCAGGGACAACACTCGTGGATAAGTCCTCTTCCCAGGTGAGTCCGCGGGACGTAGTATCAGTCTTGCCCGAAGGGGCTCCAGACCGCAAGCAGCGGCGCAGGTGTTTACATCGGCGTTGCTGACTACGGACCGGTAGTTCCTTCGGGCGTTTTCGTGCGTCCGGAGCAGTGTGGTGGGGCGGCGATGATCAGCATTCCCGAGCTTGAACCGGCGACGATCAGCGCCGCGCACCCGCGGATCCCGAGGGCCTTCCGCGACACGCCCCAGTTCGTACACGAGGGCCTGTCCGCTCGTCTGGGCGTGCCCGTCATCGTCAAGGTGGAGACGGTCAACCCCATCCGCTCATTCAAGGGTCGCGGGACGTGGGTTGCCGTGACGGACCTGGTCACGCAAGAGCGGATCGGTGCTGACCGCCCGGTGGTGTGCGCGTCGGCTGGCAACTTCGGCCAGGGTGTCGCCTACGCAGCGCGGGCACTTGGCATGCCCTCGATCGTGTTCTGCTCGGTCAAGGCGAACCGGGCGAAGGTGGGGCGTATGCGCGCCCTCGGGGCGAACGTAATCGAGGTGGGCGACGACTTCGACGATGCCCGGGGAGCCTCAGAGCGGTACGCCACCGATCACGACGCGACGCTGCTGGTCGATGGAGACGATCCACGGATCTCGACCGGTGCGGCCACCCTGGCGCTTGAACTGACCAACGCCGTCGCGAGCGATGAGCTGCCGGCGCCCGCCGTGGCGTCCATCCCGGTCGGCAACGGCGCCCTGATCAACGGCGTCGGTTCGTGGTTGCGACATGCAGCGCCGGATTGCCTGATCATCGGTGTCCAGGCCGAGGGCGCCGACGCGATGACCCGTTCGTGGCGGGCCGGCCGGCCCATCGACACGGAGACCGCAGCCACCTACGCCGACGGCATCGCGTCACGCGTCGCGATCCCGCGGGCGGTGGAGCTGATGGCCGGGCGGGTCGATGCCATGATCACGGTGTCGGAGGAGGCCCTGCACGCTGCCCAGGCCGAGCTGACGGCTGAGCTCGGGATCACGGTGGAAGGCGCGGCGGCGGCCTCGTGGGCGGGATTACTGGCCGGTGAGCGTCCGACCGGCCCGGCGCTGCTCGTCATCACCGGCAGCAACATCTGACCCCGCACGACCGGTAGGGTTCATCCGGTGACTGCCGCACGTCGCTACCTGCCGACCGATCCGGCCGACTTCGCTCGTTCCGCCGTGCCGCTGGGGCTCCTGATCCTTGCGGCGGCGGTTCCGACGTTGCGGCTTCCCGTTCTCGCCCTCCTGGTGGCCGGAACCGCCGTGGCCGTGGCCCGCGACGCGCCCGTGCGCTGGGCATGGGCGGCCGGTGTGCCCGTGGCGCTGAGCCTCGTATGGGGTGGCTTCGCGGCTCCATCGGCCGCCGCCGACGGCAGCGATTGCACGGATCCGGCATCGCCGGTCGCGACGTGGCGCGCCATCGAGGCCCTGATCGTGCTGGGCACGCTGGCCACGATCGTGCTCGTCCTGCGGGCCACGCGATCGTCGCTATCCCTGCGGTGGCCGGCGCGGCGCTGGGTCCGCTGGGCCGTCGTCGGTTTCGTCGTCTCAGGACCGCTGGCGCTGCTGCTTGGCCCGTTGTTCGCGCGGCCCTTCTTCGGCGATGTCGGCTACCACCTGGTCGCGGCCGCGCTCGTGCCGGCACTCGTATTCGCGGTCTCGAACGGGGTCATGGAAGAGGCCATCTACCGCGGCGCCCTGCTCGGCTGGTCGGCCAAGGTGATGGGTATCGGGCCGGCCGTCGTGGGCCAGGCGATCGTCTTTGGTGTCGCGCACTCGGGGTCGGACGTCATCGGGCTGCAGATCCCGCTGATGGTCGCGCTCGGGGTCGGTGGTCTGCTGGCCGGCGTCATCGCCGTTCGGACGCGCTCGCTGCTGATCCCGATCTCGGTCCACATCGGTTTCGACATCCCGATCTACTTCGCCTTCGCCTGCCCGGCGTGAGGATGTGACCGCGTGACCCAGCAGTTCGCCCGCGTCCCGGTCGACGCCGGGGCCGTCGTTCGCGAGGTCCGCGGCTTTGGTGGCGTGCCGTGGCGGCGGCTGTTCGGCTACCTCCGGCCGCACAGGCGCCCGTTCGCCATCGCGCTCGTGGGGCTCGTCATCGGGTCCGGGCTTGGTCTGGCCTTCCCGCTGATCATCGCCGGAGTCACGACCGAGATCATCGCCGGCGGCGATGGCGCGGGCCTCGACCGCCTGATCCTCATGCTCATCGGGCTGTTCTGCGCCCAGGCTGCCGGTGGCTTTCTCCAGACGTACCTGCTGGGCGTGGTGGGGGAGCGGGTCGTTGCCCAGCTCCGCGGCGAGTTGTTCGGTCGGCTGATCACGCTGTCGCTCGATTTCCACGCCAGCCGACGGGTCGGGGAGCTGATCTCGCGTCTGTCGAGCGATGTGACCCTCGTGCGCACGATGCTGACCCAGACGATCACGAGCCTGCTGTCGTCGCTGATCGGGTTGGTGGGCTCGGTGATCATCCTGTTCACGCTCAGCCCGACGTTGTTGTTCATCATCCTGCTGCTGGCGCCGGCCCTCATCGTCGTCGCGATCGTGTTCGGCCGGCCGCTCCAGCGGGTCAGCACGGAAGTCCAGGACACCATCGCACGAAGCACCACGAGCGCCGAGGAGGCGCTGTCCGGCATACGGGTCGTCAAGAGTTACGTGCGCGAGGAGTGGGAACTGGAGCGCTACGACCGGGATCTGCGCACGGTCGTGGCGACCGGCTCGCGTCTCGCCCTGTGGCGGGCGGCGTTCGGGGCGGTGATGGGCTTTCTCGGCTTTGGGGCGATCGGGGCCCTGCTCTGGTACACCGGGCACCAGGTCATCGATGGCACGCTCGGGATCGGGACGCTGACCGGGTTCCTGCTCTACGGCGTGGCCATCGGGGCGAGTCTCGGGACGATCGCGGGGCTGTACGGGCAGTTCCGCGAGGGGACCGGCGCCATCGAGCGCGTGTTCGAGATCATCGATACCCGACCGACCATCGTCGATACGCCGGGCGCGCGCTCGATCGGGCAGGTGGCGGGGCGGATCGAGCTCGATGGCGTGTCATTCGGCTACCTGCCGGAACGACCCGTCGTGCGCCAGCTGTCCCTGACCATCGGGGCGGGGGAGACCCTCGCCCTCGTCGGTCCGTCCGGCTCGGGCAAGACCACGCTGGTCGGCCTCATCCCCCGGTTGTGGGAGGTCCGTGACGGAGCGATCCGGATCGATGGCGTCGATATCCGCGAGGTGACCGTCGACAGCCTGCGCGGTCAGATCGGCCTCGTGGCCCAGGAAGCCACGCTGTTCGGCGGGTCAGTAGCTGAGAACATCCGATATGGCCGGCTGGAGGCCACCGATGGCGAGATGATCGCCGCAGCCGTCGCCGCCAATGCCCACGACTTCATCACGGCCCTGCCGGACGGCTACGACACCGTCGTGGGCGATCGCGGGTCGCGCCTGTCCGGCGGTCAGCGTCAACGGGTGGCGATCGCCCGGGCGATCCTCAAGGACCCACCGATCCTGCTCCTCGACGAGGCCACGAGCTCACTCGACAACGAGTCCGAGCGGCTGGTCCAGGAAGCACTCGACCGACTGAAGGTGGGGCGCACGACGATCATCGTGGCCCATCGACTGTCGACGATCCGGGCGGCCGATCGCATCGCCGTGCTGGATGACGGCTGGCTCGTGGAGCTCGGCACCCAGGCCGAGCTGTTGGCCGCGGATGGGTTGTACGCGCGACTCCATCGAACGCAGTTCAGCGAGCCGTACGTCGGCGAAGTGCCGATCGAGACCGAGGCCAGCGGTTGACAGCCGATCCTGATGTTGTAGTATGCAACAACGATGTTGACGGTCCCTGAAGCCGCGCGCCGAACCGGAAAGAACCCCGAGACGATCAGGCGCTGGATCCGCGAGGGCAAGCTGCGCGCCCACAAGGTCGGGACCCAACACGTCTTCGAGGAAGAGGACCTGGCCGAGGCAATGGGCCTCGATCCATCATCCGTCCCGTTGCCGGAACAGTGGAAGCACGCGTTTTGGGGTGGACCGATGCCTGATTGGGCAGCAATCGTGCGACAACAGCGCGACGAGCACTGATGTCGACCGCGCTCGTGATTGACGCGAGCGCGGCCCTGCACCTGGCCCTCGCTGTAGACCCGACCCCAAAGCTGTCGCCCTACCACCTCATCGCGCCGACGATCTTCCTGTCGGAGCGGACGTCATCGCTCGCGTCCGCGGCGTTTCGCACGGCGATGCCGGGCGCTGTGCTCGTCGAGGCCTTCGACCGGTTGGAAGCGATGGCTGTCGAGATCGTGGACTCGGACCGCAGCCACCGACAGGCAGCGTTGGTCCTGGCACGGTCACTGGGCTGGGCCAAGACCTACGACGCTGAGTACATCGTCGTGGCGCTACGCCTCGGCTGTCCGATCCTGACCACGGACGACCGCCTGACCCGTGGCGCCCGGCATCTGGTCGAGATGCTCGACCCGCGAACCCTCGAAGACCGCAGATGACGGCTCGATCCGCCTGTGCATTCACTTCCGATAAGGTGAGTTATGTCTGTGTCGTAAAGTCATGTGCCTCCGCCCAGCGCTGCAAGCGGATGCCCAAATCGGTGTCGCGGAACCACTGTTGCTCGAAGGCGAGCATCAGGCTGCGGTAGAGCGATTCCTTGGAGACGTCTATTTCACGCGCC
>JANOIS010000364.1:0-4269 GCA_031407755.1 Chloroflexota bacterium
AGCCCGTCGATCACCATCGTCAAGGCCGGCACGCTCGACAATGACGAGGTCGCTCCGGCCACCCGCACTGACGCGGGCGACAAGATCGACTACACCTTCACCGTCACCAACACCGGCAACGTGACGCTCACCAGCGTGACCATCAGCGACCCGGCCTTCCCGGCCCTGAGCTGCTCGATCGCCACGCTGGCCCCGGGCGCCCAGTACACCGGCTGCACCGCCACGACGACCCTGACCCAGGCCCAGGTCAACGCGGGCTCGGTCACCAACACCGCGACCGTCAACGGCACCCCGCCGACCGGCGCCACGCCCAGCCCGACCACGGCCTCCGACAGCGAGACGATCACGATCACGCAAGTTCCCGCTATCGCCCTCGTGAAGTCGGTTAGTCCGTCGTCGTATGACGCCGCGGGCGACGTGCTCACCTACACATTCGTCATCACCAACACGGGCAACGTGACACTTGACGGCCCGTTCTCGATTAGCGACCCAAAGATCGGCAACATTGCTTCGTGCGGCACCGGACCGGTGGCGCCGAACATGACCACATCGTGCCAGAAGGCATACGTCGTGACTCAGGCGGACGTGGACGCTGGGCAGATCACCAACACGGCCACTGCGTCGACAACGTACAAGGATGAGACTGTTACTTCGAACTCGTCCTCTGTGACGACGAAGGTCGTGGTTGGCTCTGGCAGCCAGATGACGAACTCGGCGTTCCAGCTGGTCGATGACCTGACGCCGTGGGCCGTCAACGACTTCGAGGTCCTGGTGAACGGGCAGAACATCGTGGTCGCGACGAACCCCGGCCAGTTCTACTACCACCAGCGCGCCACGAGCCCTTACTCGATCGCCACCGACTGGGAGTTCAAGCTCGAGTGGCCGTGCCAGTTCGAAACCCAGATCAGCGGTGGGCAGCCCATCCACGCGTACATCCAGTACGCAACCGATGCGCCGAACACCTGGCGACCGTGGGGCCAGAGCAACAGCGTCATCAACACCCCATTCCCGAACGGCTGCACCCAGCCGGCGGGCACGCCGTACGGCAGCGGCACGATCACGGTGAACAACGTCCCTGCAGGAGCGAAGGTCTGGGTGAACATCCACCTCGACTACGCGGCCAAGGGTGACAACATTTCCACCCTCAACCCGAACCCGATGACTAAGCCCGTTACCTACCGCCCATTCAGTTCGCGCATCACGATGCGGAGCGGGACGGCAGTCGTCGGCACCAGCTACTCAGAGACGAGCGTCATCGGGCGCGGCAAGAAGGTCACGATGGCCTACGGCGTCGCGAAGGACGCTTCGGGCAATCTCCTGGAGAACACCTGGGTCCGGATGACCCAGGGGACCAAATCGATCACGGCGCTAACCGGCGCCGACGGGTTCTACGTCTTCTACGACAGCCAGGTGTGCACAGCCCTGGATGGTGCCGCGGGCGGCTGCTACGTGGGCTCGACTCTGCAAGCCCAAACGGCGGCCTGGAACTTCGGGAACGGGACGGTCTCGTCCACGCTCTCGATCCTCGGGCCCGCCGCCTTCAACGTGGATCTGACGCCGGTGAAGCCCGCGTATAACGCCGCGGCGGCTTGGCCCACCGGGACGTGGTCGACTGCCAAGGTGGTCAGTGGTTCGACGACCTACGCCACCATCACATATCCCAATGCACCGCAGTACACGCTGAATGTCGCCAAGGGGACGGCGTACAGCAGGGATTGGCGCTTCGCTCCCTAACTCGACTCTCCTCTACCTTAGCGCTCGACCTACCCCGAGCGCGCGCAGAGGCCGGGCCCCCGAACCGGGGGGTCCGGCCTCTCGATTTGTCCGCCGCGGCGAGCTACGGCGCCTTTGGGTCGACGAAGCGGCAGCGCGTCCGGAGCGGGCACGCGTCGTGCTCCGGGCGCTGGGCATGGCAGACCTTGCGGCCGTGCTGGATGAGATTGACGTGGGCCTCGTACATCTGGTCCGGCTCGAACACGCCGAGGAACAGGTCGTGGCCCACGTCGACGGTCGCCCTGGGTGGCAGCAGACCGACACGCTGCGCAACGCGCTCCACGTGCCGGTCGATCGGCATCAACGGCATCCCGAACGAGAAGAGCAGCAGCACGGAGGCCGTCTTCTTGCCGATGCCATCGGTCCGGGTCAGCCAATCGCGCGCTTCGAGGGCGGTCATATCGGCAAGGAATTCCAGCGAGTAATCGCCGCGCTCCTCGCGGATGGTGCGCAGGGTCGACTGGAGGCGTGGCGCCTTCTGATTGGCCAGGCCGCCCGGACGAATGACGTCGGTCAGCTCGGGGAGTGGCGCGGCTTCGACGGCGCCCCAGTCCGGCTCCGCGCCGATCGGTAGCCCCACCCCGCCCCAACCGGCACCGGGCCGATGGGCGATGGCCGCGCCGCCGCTCGGGTACGCCCGTCGAAGCGCCTCGAACGCGACCTCGGCGTTGGTATCCGCGCTGTTCTGGGTGAGGATCGTCAGGATCAGCTCGCTCGTCGGGTCCAGCCGACGCTCCCATGTCGGTCGGCCGTAGCGCTCGGCGAGCTCGGTCAGCACGAAACCTACGAGCCCAGGTCGATAGCGCTCCAGTCGCTTCGCATAGGAGGCTCCGGGGTCGGAGAATCGGCGCTTCTTCGGCCTCGGCTTCCGCGCGCCCGGTGCCCCAGTCACCAGATCGTTTCGATATCGTAGAGAGCGATCGCCGGGTCAGCCGTCAGGATCGGAATGCCCTCGATCTGGGCCTGCGCTACGAGCATTCGATCGAACGGATCCCCGTGGATCCGAGGTAGCGCGCCCGCTCTAAAGGTATGTCCCAAGTCGATGGAGATCAGCTCGAATCCGTGCTGTCGGAGACGATCTGGGACATAGCGCTCTACGAGATCGGGCAGGACCATCCGGCCACCACCGACCTTGATGGCGATCTCCCACACCGACGCCATCGAAAAGGCGACCTCCGTCGCTCCGTCACGCAACAGATCGCGCGCACGATCAGAGAGTCTCGTCCCTCGTTCTGACGCCCACCATAGGAAGGCGTGCGTGTCCAGCAGCACTCTCAACGGAGAAGCTCGCGCAGCGGATCATCGGGATGCATATAGTCGGGGTCCCACTCCGCCAAGGAGTCGTCGAAACTCGCATGGATGATGATCTTGTCGTTGCCCGGCACTCGCTGTTTGGGTCGCTCCCTTGTCGAGCGGAGGATGGCGATCGGTTTGCCGGCGCGGGCTATCGTGATCTCCTCGCCGGCTTCGACGCGAGCGAGCAATCGAGACAGGTGGGTCTTGGCCTCGTGGATATTGACGATGGCACCCATCGCCGAATAGTAGACTAAGTTCTCGGACTTAGTCAATCGTGACCGATCCATTACGTGCACCCGTGAGCAAAGATCGATGGACAGCCGTCGACGATTACCTTGATACCACGCTTGTCCGATCCGACGACGCGCTCGACGCCGGTGCTGAGCGCGACCCAAGACGGCTGACGGCCGATGGATCGCGGTCAGTGTCAGCCAGGGCAGTGCGGGTGTGGGTGCGGGCCGCGGGCTGCGTGTCCGGGCTGCGGGTGATTCCAGCCGTACTGGAACAAGGGACAAGGTCACGCGCGCCAAGGATTCCTGAGAGCCGCGATCCCGAGCATGACCGGCGACGGCAACCGGAATCGCCGATTCGATCATCAAGGATTCCAGTGGCGGTGGAATCTACGACTGGGCCGGACGACCCAGAGCCAAGAATAGGCAGGACACGGCGCTTGCTCCAGCCCCACTGGAATCGGCCCATCGGCCCAATCGGGGCGCTCGCGGTCGTCGCGGACGGGTAGCCGCGCGCCGGCGCTCAGGCCCAGAGCGAGATCAGGCGGGCCAGGCGCTCCCCACATCGAACGAGCGGACCGATCCCGGCGGCCATCGCCTCCTCGACCGACTGGGGTCGCTCGACCATGGCGACGGCGATGGCACCGACCACCGCCAGGGCGTCGATGCCTTCGGGCTCTACCCCACCACCGACCGCGATGCACGGCACGTCGGCCGACTGCGCACGCCGGGCGACACCGAGCGCGGTCTTGCCAAACGCCGTCTGGGCATCGATCCGCCCTTCGCCGGTGATGACGAGGTCGGCGCGAGTCAGCCGCGCGTCGAAGTCCGTCGCGTCCATGACGAGGTCGACGCCAGGGACCAGCGCGAACGATCGAAATCGGTCCTGGATGGACAGCAGCGCGTACCCGACGCCGCCGGCCGCCCCGGCTCCGGGCGTCTCGCGTTCCGAGCGACCGGCCGCGCTGTC
>JANOIS010000394.1:0-2322 GCA_031407755.1 Chloroflexota bacterium
AGGTCGGTATCGACCATCATCTCGATCAGCGTCTGGAAGTCGACGGATGGCTCCCAGCCGAGGTCGTCGCGAGCGAGACTGGAGTCGCCGAGCAGGTGATCGACCTCCGCGGGACGGTAGAGGGCCGGATCGTCCACGAGGTGATCGGCAGGATCCAGGCCAGCCCGCTCGAACGCGATCCGGCACAGATCGCGCACGCTGTGGCCGATCCCGGTGGCGATGACGTAGTCGCGCGGCTCGTCTTGCTGCAGCATCAGCCACATCGCCCGGACGTAGTCGCCCGCGAAGCCCCAGTCGCGCTCGGCGTCGAGGTTGCCCATCGGCAGATGGCGATCCAGCCTGAGCGCGATGCGCGCGACCCCGTGGGTGACCTTGCGCGTGACGAACTCGAGGCCGCGCCGCGGCGATTCATGGTTGAACAGGATGCCCGAGACCGCAAAGATCCCGAAGCTCTCTCGGTAGTTGACCGTCAGATAGTGGCCGTACGCCTTGGCGACGCCGTACGGACTGCGCGGATAGAACGGAGTCGATTCGTTCTGCGGCGTCGTCCGGACCTTGCCGAACATCTCGCTCGACGAGGCCTGATAGAACCGGATCGCGGGGTCGACACGCCGAATGGCTTCGAGCATCCGGGTGACGCCGAGCCCCGTGAACTCGCCCGTCAGCACCGGCTGGTTCCAGGAAGTCGGCACGAAGCTCTGCGCCGCAAGGTTGTAGACCTCCGACGGGCCCGCGGATTCGATGGCCGCGATGAGGGACGCCTGGTCCAGCAGGTCGCCCTGGACGATCTCGATCCGATTCCCGAGGTGCGCGATCCGCTCGTCGCCGGCGGTGCTGGAGCGGCGCGTCATACCCACGACGCGATAGTTCTTCTCGAGCAGGAACTCCGCAAGATAGGAGCCATCCTGACCGGTGATCCCGGTGATCAACGCCGTCCTCGTCATCGCCGGAGTATAGGACCGGCGCATTCAGCGCGACCCAACGAGTCCCTGGAACCAGGCCAGGTATGCCGCTGCGACCGCGTCCCACGAATAGTCGGACTGCGCCCGCGTCCGCGCCGCTTGACGGAGGTCGTCAAGAGCGGCCGGATCATCGAGCACTCCCTGGAGCGCCTCCCGGAGTCCGTCCGCGCCGACGTAGTAGCGACCCGCCTCGCCCAGGACCTCGCGGTGCTCGGGCACGTCGTTGGCGAGGATGGCCGCCCCGTGGCCCATCGCCTCGACGAGGGCGGGGTGCGTGCCACCGACTTCCGTCGCCTGCACATAGACGGTCGCGTGGCTTTGCAGGACGCGATAGCCGCGGCCATAGACGGCCCCGGCGAAGCGGACGCGTGGGTCGTCCGTGGCCTTAAGGCTATCGATGTAGGCACCGGCATATGGGGCATCGCCCACGATGACCAGCGGCAGATCCGTGGTGACGTCGCGGAACCCGTCGATGACCACGTGCGCGTTGTTCTCCGGCTCCAGTCGACTCACGAAGAGCACGTACCGACCGGCGGTCAGCCCGAGCGACTCGAGAGTCCCCTCGTCCGCCACGGTCTCCACGTCGGCCCCGTACGGGAAGTACTCGGTGGCGCGGCCGTAGGATCGCTGGTAGTAGGCCTGGATCACCCTGGCGTCGGTCACGAGATGGATGGGCAGTTTGGCGGCCAGCCAGGCGCACACTCGATAGTAGCCCCGGCCGACGCGGTTCCACTTCGCGCGCTGCCACTCCAGGCCGTCCACGTTAAGCACGACGCGACGCCCGAACGCGCTCAGCAGTATCACCGCCGGGACGTTGGCGGAGTTGCAGACATAGACGAGGTCGTACCGACGTGTCAGCGCGTGGGCCGCAGCGAACAGGCTGTGGACGACGGTTTCGAAGTACTTGGACACCGGTGCCGGCAGCCGGACCAAGCGCATGCCGCGATGCTCGCGCAGGCCGAGCGGCACGTAGCGGTCTCGACCGTAGACGGTGACTTCGTGCCCGGCCGCGGCGAGGCGCGACCCCAATTGCTCGGCGAACGTCTCGAATCCGCCATAGTTGGCGGGGACGCCGCGGATACCGAGGATCGCGATTCGCATCATCGCCTTTTGTCGGGTTGGAGACCTACATGGTACAGAGTGGTCGGCCCGGGTCGCGTCAATGCCCACGAAGATCGGACGTCAGACGAGCAACGAGATCCTCGCCCTGATCGGTCGGCATCGTCACGACGGGCGAGATCCGATGCCAATTCCGCGACCGGGGGACCGTCCGCTCGAACTGGAGGCCGTAGGCCATCGATCCTCGTGCGCATAGAGATCGCGTCGCAATTGCAGCCCCGCGAGGCAGGCCCCAACGGGG
>JANOIS010000396.1:0-12953 GCA_031407755.1 Chloroflexota bacterium
GGCGTAACGCTCGTTCCCGAACCGATGGACCCCGAGCAGAGCGTCGTTGGCCAGCACGGCGTCGACGATGTCCGCGGCAGTGGCCAGAAGCTCACCGTCCCGTTCGACGAGGTCCAGGTGGACCCGCTCGAAAGAGTCCACGATCGGGGTCGTGAGGCGATCCGACTGGTCGCCGGTCGCTGGTGGCCGGGCCGGCCTGGCCAGCCCGGCGCGGGCGAACGTCTTGATGTGCATGAACGCGTCGTCCGAGAAGATCGGCACGAAATCCGCATTGGGCTCCAGCCACAGGTCCGCGGCGGCTCCGACCCGTTCCGTCTTGCAGTCCACGCCGAGGACGAAGGTGTGGACCTGGCCGGTGGCCCGCTCGGTGATCGTGCAGCGGCTGTCGAGCTGGACCCGGGCATTGTTCATCGGGTACGGCGGGACGTGGCTGAGGGTCCGCGGTGCGAGGATGTCGAGATCGATCCGAAAGGTCATCGACGAACGGGCCAGATCCAGGACCTTCATGACCGACCTCCATCGATGATCGTGCGCCGGCCGTCGGTGGCGGCCCGGTGGACGGCCTCAAGGAAGGCCATGTAGCTGACGCCCGTCGCGAAATCGGTCAGCGTGACCGGCCGTTCACCCCGGATCGCCGCAACGAAGTCGATCTCCGCCGTCCAGCCGGTCCGATCCTCGTCGCGGATAGTGACCGGCTCCGAAGGCTGGCCGAGGGGTGCGCGGTGGATCTGCTGGGCCGGCAGGTCCACGATCAGGCTGCCATCGGTGCCGTGGAAGGTGACGTGGTCCGACGCAAGGCCATTGGTCCGCGCCGACATCTCGATGGTGGCGGTCACGTCATCGGGGTACTCCACCATGGCCAGGACGTGATCGGGGATATCCGGCTCGATGGGACCGGCCGGGCTGGGTCTGACGACGCTCCCGAGGCGGGTGATCGCCGTCAGCGCACGGGCCGGCCCGAGCCAGCGGGCCATCGCCTCGGCAAGGATCCCGAGGGCCATCACGTTGTCCCCGCTCGCACGCCGTTGCCAGCGCCAGGCATCACCCGGATCCCCCGGGTCGCTGTAATCCCACGAGACCTGCACGTGGCGCACCCGACCGATCGCCCCATCCGCGATGAGGCGGGCGATGGTGGCATCCGCCCACGACGAAAACGTGGCCGGGACGACCATCGCGACCCGGTCCGGCCGAGCCAGCGAGGCCTGGCGCATCGCCCGGGCATCGTGCGCGGTGGCGGCCATGCGCGCCTCCGTCAGCACGTGTTTTCCCGCCTCCAGGGCGGCGATCGTGACCGGCGCGTGCAGAGCCGGCCAGGCACCGACAAGGACCGCGTCTATCTCCGGATCGGCGACCAAGGCTCGCCAGTCGTCGAAGGCTCGCCCGATGCCGAGTTCGGCCGCTGCGGCGCGTGACGATTCCGGCGTCCGGTTCGCGACCGCCACGAGCTCGACGCCATCGATGGCGCGGAAACGCGGGACGTGCTCCGCCCGCACGATCCGCCCGGCTCCGACGATCCCGATCCTGATCGGCTCGTTCATCGCTCACCCACCTTCTGCTCCTTCATGCCGTCCCTTTTCGCCGTCCCATCCAAGCCGGCCGGACAGGTCATCGGCGGCGGCCCGGACGATCGCCCCGGCGCCGCGCTCCTTGTCAGCATCGGTGCGGTTGTCCGGCCAGGTCGCGATGATGTCGCCGACGACCCGGCCGCGCGCGTCACGGACCGGCGCCGACACCCCGACCGCGCCCTCGAAGCGCTCGCCGTGGCTGACCACGAAACCGCGCCGACGGGCTGCCTCGAGATCATCGCGAAGCTGCGCCTTGGACACGGGCGTGCGGCCCGGGATCGGGTCCGGCAGACGATCCAGGATGGCGGCCTGTTCGTCCGGCGGCAGGAAGGCGAGGATGCCCTTGCCCGACGAACCGAGGTGCAGGTCGCTCCAATCCCGCAGCGATTCCCACAGGTAGCGGATCGGATGACTGGTCTCCACGGCGTCGACCGCCGAGAACTGGCGGCGCAGCGGGTCATAGATGGCCAGCACGACGGTCTCGCCGATGGCCGCCGACGCGCGCTCCAGGATGGGCCGCCCCACCCGCCGCACGTCGAGATGCTCGGCCACGAGGAGGCCGATCCGGGCGAGATCCGCCCCCACCCGAAAGCGCCCGGGCTCGTCCGCGCTGGCCAGCAGCCCGAGACCCGCCATGTCGTGGAGGATGCGGTGGGCCGCGCTGCGCGGGATGTCGGTCCGCCGGGCCAGATCGCGGACGCCCCACTCGCCTTGCTCGGCGAAGGCCTCCAGGACCCGGACCCAGCGGGTCATCGGGCCCTTTGGGGCGGTGGCGGCCGGTGGTGGTGGGTCGCTGGTCGTTGACCCGGGCGGCGTGCGCATGGCACAGTGAGCGTAGCAGTAAAGCGGGACTCGTGTCCCGCTTTACAGGACAACCGCCACATTCCCTCGCCGCGACCAGATGGAGGACCCAGATCAGTGGCCGTCACCCAGGCCAGGATCCCGCCACCGCCGGCGCGCCCGCCGGATGACCCCCTGGACGCCGTTGCGCGGCGCATCCTGTGGCTGGCCGTCCGGATGATCCATGAGGCCAATCATGTCCGACCCAGTCTGGACGGCATCAAGGTCGGCGGGCATCAGGCATCGAGTGCCTCGGTCGTCTCCATCCTGACGGCGCTCTACGGCCGCTGGCTGCGCGCCGGCGATCTGGTCGCGATCAAACCGCATGCCTCGCCGGCCTACCACGCCCTCCACTACCTGCTGGGCAACCTGGACGTGGCGATGCTGCCCCGGCTGCGCGAGTTCGGCGGGTTGCAGTCGTACCCGTCGCGCACCAAGGATCCGGACCCGGTCGACTTCTCGACGGGCTCGGTCGGCCTCGGGGCGGTCGCGCCGATGTTCGCCGCCCTCGCCGACCGATATCTGCGACTGCATTTCCACGAGACGATCGCGCGGCAGCCTGAGCGGCGCTTCGTGGCGCTCGTGGGCGACGCCGAGCTTGACGAGGGCAACGTCTGGGAGGCCATCCTGGAGGAGGGGCTGGGTGATCTCGGCAACGTGACGATGATCGTGGACCTCAACCGTCAGAGCCTGGACCGGGTCGTGCCGGGCATCCGGATCCGTCGGGTGGAGGGGATGTTCGCGGCCGCCGGGTGGCACGCCATCGAGGCGAAGTACGGGCGCCGGCTGCAGGCCCGTTTTGGCATGCCCGGCGGTGAGGCACTGCGCGAGCGCATCGATGACATGGCCAACGAGGACTACCAGATCCTCATCCGTCGGCCCGGCCCGGAGGCGCGCGCACGCCTCGTCGAGGGGGCGCCGGCGGAGCGTCGCGACGCCATCAGCCGGGTCGTCGCCGACGTGCCCGACGAGGATCTGACGTCCCTGCTCGCCGATCTTGGTGGACACGACCAGGCGGAACTGGAGTCCGCCCTGCGGGCATCCGACGACGAACATGACCGCCCGACGGTCATCTTCGCCTACACCATCAAGGGCTGGCGTCTGCCGTTCGCCGGCGACAGCCTCAACCACTCGGCACTGCTCGGGGCCGAGCAGGTGGAGGCGCTCGGGCACGCGCTCGGCGCAGATCCGGCCGATCCGTGGGCCGGTTTCGCGCCGACGTCAGCGGAGGGACGTCTGTGTGCCCGCCGCCGATGTGATCTCGGGTATGCCGCTGTCCGCCAGCCCATCGCACCCGCCACGATCCCTGCGATCGTCGTGCCGGACATCCGGATCGCCGCCGCGACGAGCACCCAGCAGGCCTTCGGCGACACCCTCGCCGCACTCGCGCGCGTCCCGGACATCGGGAGCCGGATCGTGACCGCGGCGCCGGACGTCGCGGTATCGACCAATCTCGGTGGCTGGATCAATCGCGTTGGCGTCTTCTCGACCGAGCGTTCGCCGGAGCGTGGCGATGTCAGGCGCCCGCTCGTCTGGGAGCCGGGTCCCGACGGCCGTCACATCGAGCTCGGGATCAGCGAGATGAACCTGTTCCTGTTGCTCAGCCAGTTCGGGCTGGCCGGTGAGCTGTTCGGTGAGCGGTTGGCTCCGGTCGGTGCCGTGTACGACCCGTTCATCGCCCGCGGTCTCGACGCCCTCATCTACGCGCTCTACATCAAGGCCCGTTTCGTGCTCGTCGGCACGCCGTCCGGCGTCACGCTGGCGCCCGAGGGCGGCGCGCATCAGTCGACTGTCACCCCGTCGCTGGGCATCGAGCTGCCAGGCCTGCGCGGCTACGAGCCGGTCTTTGGGCGTGAAGTCGCCTGGACGCTGCTGGAGGGGATCCGGGGCTGCCTGGAGCCTGGCGCCGCCGATGGGTTCGCCACGTATCTGCGACTCGCCACGCGGCCCATCGACCAGTCGCTTGCCGCGACCGTCGAGGCGCGCCTCGGGCTGGACGGGTGGCGCGACGCGGTGCTCGCGGGCGGCTATCGGCTGCTGGAGGCGTCCGACGCGCTGGAGCCGCTGCCGCCGGGCAGCCCGATCGTCCAGATCGTCGCGGCCGGGTCCGTCGTGCCCGAGGCGGTCACGGCCGTGCGCACCCTGCACCGGGAGGAGATCGCAGCCAATCTCATCGTGGTCACCTCGGCGGAGCGGCTCGCCGCCGGGCAGCACGGCGGCCGCCTGGACGCCCTTCGTCACGGTGGTCGGGACCGGATCGGCCACCTGTCGACGCTCATCCCGCGCGGCGAGCGCCGGGCCCCCATCGTGACCGTCGCGGACGCCGCATCCCATGCGCTGTCGTTCGTGGGCGGGGCCTTTGGAGCCCCGGTTGTGCCGCTCGGGGTGGATACGTTCGGCCAGTCCGGCACCATCCCGGACCTGTACGGCTACGCCGGCATCGACGCCGATCACATCGTCGAGGCGGCGATTCTCGCCCTCGAACTGGAGACGGAGTAGCACCATGGTCGACGACGACACGCACGCCCCGCTGACGCCGGCACAGGATGCGTTCCTGCGTGAGCGCCCGCATGCCATCGTGGCCACGATCATGCCCGACGGGCGGCCGCAGCTGACCCCCAACTGGTATCTGTGGGACGGCACCCGGTTCTGGGTCAGCACGCTGGACTGGACGGTCAAGGTCAAGAACGCGCGGCGCGATCCACGGGTGACGCTGTGTATCGATGGGCCGGACCGCGCAACCAACTACGTCCAGGTCTTCGGGCAGGCGGAGGTGGTCGAAGGCGACGTCCGCGAGCGGACGCTCGATCTCATCCGCAAGTATGAGCCGGTGGAGGCCGATGTCCTCGCGCATTGGGAAGGGATCAAGGCGGACCGGGTACTCCTGGTCCTGACCCCGGACCGTTTCCAGTGGCGCTACGACGACTGACGCCGCCAAACGGGACCGGCCGCGACGCGCCATTCCAGCCCAGCTGGTGCAAGTGACGAGGAGTACGCTCGATCCGCCGGATATCGGGTCGATCGATACTTCCCACCTGGGTTTCTGCCCCGATATT
Organism: Chloroflexota bacterium; assembly: GCA_031407755.1. Taxonomy (GTDB): domain Bacteria; phylum Chloroflexota; class Limnocylindria; order Limnocylindrales; family CSP1-4; genus SPCO01. Next base: position 5,462 of record JANOIS010000396.1, read on the forward strand.
CCAGGCTAGCTGGTGCTGGCGACATGTGCGCGACTCACGCGGGTCCCAAGCCGCCGGCCCACGTCGCTTGTGCCAGCCAGGCTGGAATGCGGGCATCCGGAGCCTGCAACGGTCGGCCGCGAGTCATGGACCCCTCGGGACCGGCGACGACTGACGCGTCAGACGGGGACGGCCGGCGCCAGGCTGATGCCGGCGAGCACCGCCCGGGATGCCTTGATCGTCGTCTCGATGTCCGCGGCGTCGACGCCGTAGTGGGGGATCGCCCGGATCATGCCCTTGGGGTACTCGATCATCCGGACGCCGCGACGGGCGAGCGCGTCCAGGAACTCGGCCCGCTGCCGGAGCACCGCCGCCCGCCCCGCGGTGTCGTCCGGCCAGGAGGGCGCGCAGAGCCCGAACAGCACGAAATTCGTCCTGACCCGCGCCGGGTCGAGTCGGGTCACGCCAGGCATCGACGCCAGGGCATCGGCCAATCGGCGAGCGTTGGCGTGGTCGACAGCCAGCCGCTCGATCATGCCGTCCGGCCCGTCCTGGAGGGCCACGAGGCCAGCCGCGGCGATGATCCCGGCCTGGCGCATCCCGCCACCTACCATCTTGCGTGCCCGCCGCGCGCGGCCGATGAACGCCCGGTCCCCGACGACGACCGAACCGACCGGACAGGCCAGGCTTTTGGACAGGCAGAATGTCGCCGACGCGCCCGCCGGCACGAGCTCTCGGGCGGGCACGCCCAGAGCGACCGCGGCATTGAACAGTCGCGCGCCATCGATGAACAGCGGCACGCCGATCTCGCGCGCGACCGCGGCGACCGATGCGCTGTACGACGGGGTCAGCGGCTGGCCCATCGACAGTGAATGCGTGTTCTCCAGGGTGATCAACGACGTGATCGGTTCGTGGACATCGTCCGGGTCGCGGACGGCTTCGCGGATGGCGACAAGGTCGATCGTGCCGTCCACCGCCGGCGGGATCGTGCGAACCGAAGCCCCGGCGATCACGGCGTGCCCGGCGCCCTCGCTGCTAAACGTGTGGATCTCCGCCGGGCCGATGATCTCGCCGCCACGGGGGACGTGCGCCATGATCCCCACGAGGTTGCCCATGGTCCCGCTGGCAACGAGCAAGGCGGCTTCCGTGCCGAGCAGTTCCGCCGATCGCTCCTCCAGCGCCCGGACCGTCGGATCCTCGCCCATGACGTCGTCGCCCACCTCGGCCTCGGCCATGGCGCGGCGCATCGCCGGCGAGGGCTGGGTGACGGTGTCCGAGCGAAGGTCGATCATCCCGGACGGCGAGGAGCGCGTGGTCAAAGCGGCATATCCCATCGTGGGGGATAGGGTAGCACTGCAACTTGGCCCTCCACGTCCAGTGTGACTTACAATCCACGCGGCGATCTGTGCGGGTCCGGAGCGGAGCAGGGAGGGTGACCATGGACGAGCTGGCGAGCGGGGCGAGGGTCGCGATCGTGACCGGGGCGGCGGGGGCGCTCGGCACCGCCATGTGCGAGCGCTTCATGCGCGACGGCGTCAGGGTCGTCATCGCCGATGTGGCCATCGAGCCCGCCGAGGCGCTCGCCCACCGGCTCGACCCGACGGGCGCCCTCGCCCTCGCCGTCGCCGTTGACGTGACCTCGTATCCGTCGGTCGAGTCGATGGTCGGCGCGACGGTCGCGTGGGCCGGGCGAATCGACATCCTCGTCAACAACGCCGGGGTCTCGGAGGGCCTGGTCTCGACGTGGGAGATGCCCCTGGAGGCCTGGCAGCGGACGCTCGATATCGACCTGACCGGGGTCTTCCATGGCTGCCGGGCGGTCCTGCCCACGATGCTCGAGCGGGGCTGGGGTCGGATCGTCAACATCTCGTCGATCGCCGGCAAGGAGGGCAAGCACAACCCCGTCGCCTACGCCGCCGCGAAGGCCGGCGTGATCGGGCTGACCAAGGCGCTCGCCTTCGAGGTCGCCGAGCGCGGCATCCTGGTCAATGCCATCACGCCGGGTTCGATCATGACCGCGAACTGGTCGCACCTGCCGGAAGCGGAGATCGACGCCGTGCGGCGGCGCCACCCGATCGGGCGCCTGGGGCGAGCCGAGGAGGTGGCCGCGATGGTTGCCTGGCTGGCCTCCGACGAATGCTCGTTCTCGACCGGCGCCGTGTTCGACATCTCCGGCGGCCGAGCCGGTCACTGAACCCTGGCCAACGTCAATCGATACGGAGTCGGGCGCTGTGGATGGCGGTGCGCGTCGCGTCGCCGGCGTACCAGATCGCCAGGACCTCGTCGGGGCCGATGGCCGCGCCGCATGGATGGCCGAACGTGAAGCGGTCCATCGACATCAGGTAGTCGAACGCGCTGAGGCCGCCATCGGCGCCGGGGGCCGAGATCGGCTCATGCCGGTAGACGACGGTCTCGGCCGCCATGTCGAACGTTCGCCCGCCGTCGGCGCTGACCTGGGCGACGATCGTCTGTTCGTCGCCGCGCCGCTGCTGGAGGACGATGAGCCGCCCGTCGTCGAGCGGTATCGGGTAGGAGGCCTGACCCGTCAGACCGGTGGAGGTCGGCGCTGTCCACGTCCGGCCCTCGTCCTGGCTCCAGAGTGCGTGGACCGGGCCCTCCGTGCGGGTTCGATGCCGGAACGCATAGGTGAACTGGACCAACTCGCCTGACGCGAGGCGAGCGATCCGCGGGTCCCACCACATCGTGTCGTGGGGATCTTCGTCCGGATCGGAGGCCGCCGAGATCACGCACTCGCCCCAGGTCTGGCCGCCGTCGCGCGAGCGCAGGAGCCCGCCGAGGTAGCGCCATGGGCCGGGTTCGTCGTACTGCTTGAACGTCTCGAACGTGCACAGGACCTCGCCGCCCGGCAGGACGAGGAGGCCCTGGGAGGCAGTCTGCGCGACTGGGCCGCCATGGAGGTCGGGGAGCCGACTCCAGGTGCGGCCACCATCGGAGGATCTCGCCACCGGGTTCATGACGGGCACGAGCCCCTCGGTGGCGGGGTTGTAGGTCGGTCGATCGATCGATTTGTCGAGCGCGACGACGACCGTCAGCAGCTCGCCCGACGGCAACTCGGCGAGCGCGGCCCCGCGCATATCCCAGCCATCACCGACGAGGTCGTCGAGCGGCTGGCCGAGGCTCTCCCAGGTCTGCCCGTCATCCATGCTGCGCACCAGGTGCGGCCGGCCGTCGTTGCTCTCGCGTCGTGTGCCGAGCCGGTGGGCGAGCACGATCTCGCCGTTCGCTCGGTGCGTGATCCGCGGCTCGCAGGCATGACCGAACGCGGCGTTCGCCGACGCCTGCCACACGACCGCACGCTCGAGAACGGTGATCCGCATCGATTGACTCCCGCATTCGCCGCCGACTGATGACCGGGCTCGCTACACCGGATCGCTCGGCGATGTGCCGGGCGGCCGATCAGCGAACCGGCGCAGGACGTTGCCGGTGACCCGCGACACGGTGTTGTCGTAGCCGTTGTAGGCGATGCCGCCGCGCCATGCGATCGAGCCGACCGAGAAGACCGCGCCGCCATCGGGATACTCGAGATAGGCCATGTCCGAGCGCACGAAGCGGTGTGGTTCGCCGTCCACCTGCGGGTCGTCCGGTCGCGCCCCGTCCCGGCCCTGCACGTACCACAGGACCTCGTCGACCATCGGCCGATACAGGTCGCTGAAACCGATCGACGATGCGAGGAGCAGCGCGGGGACCGGTGTGCCGAGCTCCAGATCGAACCGGTCGATCTCGTAGCCGGCCGCGCCCCAGCCGGTCTGAAGGTTCGGTTGGTCGCCGATCAACTCGTCCTGCCCGATCCCCTCGAAGATGAACGCCACGCGCGGGTCGTGGGAATCGGGCATCCGCCGGTAGGGAACCGCCCGGTCGAAGCCGGCCCCGCTCGTGCCCACACCGACGATCCCGTTCGGTGGCCGCCCCCGGTTCCGCCAGGTTCCGCCCGGCTCGCCGGTGGTCGAATGGATGCGCTCGCCGGGCGCGACCTCGAACGGCCATGGTGCACCCCAGCGCCGGACCTCGACCTTGTGTGGCTTGGCCGGATCGGGATCGAACGACGCGACGCCATACAGACTGTTGCCGCCGAGGAGCATGAACCGCCCGCCACCGCCGAGGTAGGACTCCAGCGCGTCGAGCATCGGTCCGCTCCAGTACTCATGATGCGAGCTGGAGACGACGACGGCATACGGCTCGAGCAGGGCGGCGCCCTCGGCCCCGACGTCGTGGTCGGTGATGAAATCGACCTCGATCCCGTGGTGATCCAGCCAGTCGACGAGATACAGGTCGGCGGGAAAGCGCGGCGGCGCCGCCCAGATCCGGTAGCGGAACCTGGGCCGCATGTTGAGGATCGGTCGGAGATACGACCCGTAGACCACGCCCGAGCCGTCGACATGCAGGTCGTACGTGCCATACAGGGCGTTCTCGTCGATGTAGCGATAGACGTCGCGCAGGAGGGTCGGGTCCGCATGCGGTGCGCCGCTCGTCCAGGTGTGCGACGCGTCCTCGCGCCACGCCCCAGGTCCGAGGTCGGTGAAGTTCGCGTAGATCGTGTAGGTGAGTGTCGACATCAGGACTGCGATCCGCGAGCGCGCGATGCCGCGCGGCGGACGGACCGTGAACGGGATGTGATCCTCGTCGTCGCCGGCACGAAGCCAGGCGGCGTAGATGCCGCTCGGCAGGTCGTCCGGGATGGTCAGCTCGATATCGACCTCCCAGCCGGCGTCCTCAAGATCGTCGCGATGGAAGTGGATCGCCGCGTACTGGTCCGGCGCGACGTGAAAGTCCGTCACGCTGCCGTCGAAGGTGTGGCCGGTGACGGCTCGAGTCGGCATGTTGACCGTCCAGCCGTGATGGCCATTGGGCGAGCGATCCGTCACTCGATCCGTGGACATGTCGGCGCCGAAGTCCCATTGGCCCACACCATCGAGGACCGGGCCGTCCAGCTTGCCATCGAGGTGATGCACCATCCCCTCGGCGGTCCGCGCCGCCCCGAGGATGAGCGGACCGGCGAGCGCCGGCATCACGACATCGCCGTACCCGCCCCCGGCGGAGGGGTCACCCGGCCACGTGCGAAGCGGTGTCTGGCGGACGGTCGCCTGCCCCGCCTTGACCGTGCATTCGACGCGGTACCAGGTCCAGCGGTCGAGCGCCGCGCCGGTCGAGATCCGCGTCTTGCCCACGACCAGCTCGGCCTCCCCAGTCGCTGACAGCGAGAGGGCCCAGGCGGCCTCGGTCGTCACGTCGCCGACACTCGCGATGCACTGTTCACCAGCGCCCGGGTTCGTCGGAAAGACATGCACCGAGAACGCCAACGTCGGCCCGACGACGCCGGCCGCCAACGGGATCTCGACGTAGGAGCCGCTCCGGATCGATTGAAGCCGGCCGGGCCGGCGGCCATCGATAGCGGACGGGATCACGACCTGCTTGAAACCAGGCCCCGCCGGGTTCTCGTCGCCGTGGATGAGCCGGACGAGCCGCGCCTCGTACTCGGGATGATCGCAGCTGACCATGAACCGGATGGTCGCGCCAGGCTGGACACTGAGTCGATCGCTGTAGCCGAGCAATCGCAGCATGTTGGGCGACCGTCAGTGCCGGCGCGCACGGGCGGCGGCCCGGTCAAACGCCGCGACAAACCCATCGGCGGCCTCGAAGGTCCGCGACGGATGGATCGACAGCCGGATGAATGGGCGGCCCCGGATCTCGCCAAAGCTCTGGCCCCAGCCCTCGCTCGCCAACCGTTGGTGGACGTCGTGCAGATCGATGGTCTCCGATGTGAACCCGACGACCGTGATGAGCGGCGTCGCGATCAACGACATGCCAGGTAAGGCCGTAACGCCTGCCACGATCCGGTCGCGCAGACCCAGGACATGCGCCGTGGACGCGCGATAGCCGACACGGCCCAGGTGGCGAAGCGTGGCCCAGGCACTCGCGGCCCGGCTGCCCGGTTTCGTGGACGACGTCGTGTGGATGAGCGTGCGTTCGGTCGGGATCGACTCGAAGTGGTCCGGGTCGCGGGCCAGGAAGAATCCCGTCGCGATGGGCATGAGCCCAAGCTTGTGACCGTCGGTCATCATCGTCGTCACGCCCGGCAGGCTGAAGTCGAACGGTGGGACCGCGTACCCGAGATCGCGCATGAACGGCAGGATGAACCCGCCGAAGGCCGCGTCGACGTGGAGCGGCAGTCCGTGCCGGACGGCGAGGTCGGCGAACGCCTCGATCGGGTCGAGCAGCCCGAAGCTCCCGGCCGGGGCCGAGGCCACCAGGCCCACCGTGTTTGGGGTCAGGGCTCGCTCGACGTCCTCGATCCGGGGCAGGAAGTCGTCGCCCACCTGGATCTCGCGGAGCCGGATGCCCAGGAGCTCAGCGCCGAGTCGGAACGAGAAGTGCATGGTCACCGGCGCGATGACCTCGGGCGCGGACCGGCCAGCGCGGTTGCGCATGATTCGAAGTGCGGCGATGTTGGACTCGGTGCCGCCGGTCGTGATGATCCCGGCCCCCTCGGGTGCGCCGAGCAGTGAGGCCATCATCCGAACGGCGTCGCGTTCGAACCCCAGCGTGCCGGCCTCCGAGTCCCTGGCCCATTCCACGAAGTAGGTGCCCGTCGTCAGCTCCTCGACGCGGCGGCTGATCGGGTGCGGCATGCCCGAGTACGTGATCCCGAAGTCGCGCTCTGGCGGAAAGGCGTTCTCCCGCAGCCTCGCCTGGACACGGTCGAGGACGGCTTCCTGGACCTCGCCGGCCTCGGGAAACTCGACAGGGGGTGCGGGCGGCAGCGCGAGATGGCCGCTCGGCAGATCGAACTCTCCGGTCGCTCCCATGGTCAGGCGCTACAGCCGCTGGCGGACGCCGAGTCCGTCCTGGCCCCATCGGCCGTTGGCGATGTACCGGAGCCGGGAACGCTTCGGCGGACCCCAGAAGTTCGGTAGGGCGGGTGCGGCCACCGGGTCACATTACAGGGTCACGGTAATGCGCGTCGGTCGATACGCCCCTACTGCAGCTTCGTCAAAATCCACGGAGCCGGGGCAACTCCCACGGCGTCTGACAATAATGAGATCGTGGGTCGGCAGACGGCTCTACCGGCATCACGTCAGACAGGCGGACGCTGACAGCCTGGCCCCATCAGCATCAGCCCGCCGACAAGGATCGCGGCGAACACCATGGCAACTTCCGTGCCTGCGCCGAGTACGACTGCGCTCCAAGGTCGACTCTCCCGCACGAACTTCGATGCGAGCAGGCCGCTGACAGCCACTCCACCGCCGATCACCAACCCGAGCGTCAGCGATGGCACGATCCAGTCGCTCGGCGTGCGGACGGCGCCGTATTCACAGTTGGGATACGCAACAGCCCGCCAGAACAGCGTCGCGGCGACTCCGCCGATCGCGGAACCGACGAGGGCCGCCGCAAGAACGGCGCCCCGTTGGGGCAGCAGACGCCAGACGAAGCCGGCGGCGATCGGGGCGCTGATCCATACGGGAATGACCACAGCCCAGCCGAATGCGGCGCGGTC
>JANOIS010000418.1:0-2633 GCA_031407755.1 Chloroflexota bacterium
GCTTGAGACGTTGGGCCACGACCGCCCTGCAGCCGGCCGCGACCGCCCCCGACCCGACGAACAGGCCAGGATCCGCGTCCGCTGCTGTTCGCGTGCCGTCATCGTGATCGTCTCCATGGCTGGAGACTGACATCTTCACTCGGCAGTAGGCACTGACAGATTCACTCGGCATCGAGACGCTCGATCGAAATCCGGGTAATGGTGGCTGGTATCCTGCTTTCTCGCGTCCTCGCAACTCTCGCGAGTAGGGTGAAGCCGTGGACAGGCGAGCGTGGTTAGCGGAGCGCCGGCGGGCCGTCGAGCGTGATTACACGAGGGACGCCCCAACCTACGATGTCGGGTACGACCCGATCACGCCACTCCACCAGCGCTTCGTTGAACGAGTGGTCGCGTCGGTTGCGCCTTCAGGTTTGATCCTTGACACGCCATGCGGGACAGGACCGTACTTCGCGGCGATCGAGTCCGCCGGCCGGCGGGTGGTGGGCGCGGACCAGTCAGCCGGGATGCTCGCCGCGGCCCACAAGAAGCACCCCAACGTTCGGCTCGAGCACGTTGGCCTCCAGGAGCTGGCGTTCGAGCACGCGTTCGACGCGGTGATGTGCATCGACGCAGTGGAGCACGTGCCGCCCGAAGAGTGGCCGGTCGTTCTCGCCAACCTCCATCGCGCAGTTCGGGCCGGCGGTCTTCTCTACCTCACGATCGAGGCGGTCGACGAACGCGAGCATGACCCAGCGCTCATCGAGGCGCTCACGCGCGGTCTACCCGCCGTCCGCGGCGAACACGTCGGACCGGACACCGGCGGCTATCACTACTACCCGGATCTCGACCAGGTCAACGCGTGGATAGATGGCGCGGGCTTTGAAGTCATCGACGAGGCCGACGAAGCGCTCGACGGGTACGGGTACCGCCATCTCCTGGTGAAGGCGCGCCGACCATTGCGCTGACCATGGCCGCGAGGGGTGCTTGATCGGCGTTCGACCGTATACTCCGGGTCGCTCAGCGCCGCAGGGGATCGTCATGCCCGACCGACCGGAAGCCGCCTGCCTCGTCGTGGCCGATATCAGCGGGTACACCAGTTATCTCGCCGGTGTCGAACTCGACCACGCGCAGGACATCCTGGCCGACCTCACGGACGCCGTCGTTCGGGCGCTCCGGCCGACGTTTCGGCTGGCAAAGCTTGAGGGCGACGCCGCCTTCGCCTATGTCGTCACCGATGAAGTCGACGGGTCCGCTCTCCAGGACACGATCGAGCACTGTTACATCGCCTTCCGCCGACGTCTGCGCGATATCGGCCAGGCATCACAGTGCGACTGCAACGCGTGCATCCTCATCCCGAGGCTCGACCTCAAGTTCGTCGTGCATCACGGCCTCATCGCCCGGCAACGAATGGCCGGCCACGAGGAACTGGTGGGTCGCGACGTCATCGTCGTCCACCGGCTACTGAAGAACAGCGTCCAGACCGCGCTCGGCATCGGCGCGTATGCGCTGTACACCGACGAATGCATCCGCACGATGGGCATCGCCGATCCCGGTGCAGCCGGGCTGATCGAGCATCGGGAGACGTACGAGTTCGTCGGCGAGGTGATCGGCTGGGTCCGCGACCTTGAGGCCGTGTGGCAGGAGACCGAGGCGAGTTCGGCGCTGATCGTACGATCAACCGATGCCGCGTGGTCGACATCGTTCGTCTTTCCTGGGCCACCGGCGGTTACGTGGGAGTGGATCACGTCCCCAGCCCGCCGGCTCCAGTGGCAGATCGGTGTAACGGCGTTCGATGAATCCGTTGCCGGCGGGCGGCGCGGGGTCGGGACGACAAATCATTGCGTCCACGGCCGCGATGCGATCGTCGAGGAAGTGCTCGCTTGGCGTCCGCCCGAGGTCCTCACTACCCGGTTCCAGGTGCCGGTGCCCGGTATCCCCAAGTTCACCAGGAGCGAGATCCTCGTAGCGACTCCCGACGGTGCCGGGACCGAGTTCACCGTCAACCTCCTGCGGCCATCGACGGCGAAGGATCGCGCGAAACTGGAGGAGATCGGACGGATGCTCGGCCATGCGTATGGAGACGGTCTCGCTGCCATGCTGCCGATGATCGAGGCTGATCTGGCGGCGCGTGCGGCAGCAGCTGCGGCGGACCCTCCCGAACCGGAACTGCCTGTCTCGGCCGGGCGAAACGTCAGCTACCCGGTCACGACCCGCTAGCCCAGCGCCGAGGTCCGTCGCTGATCGACCAGTTCGCAGTCGGCCCGAGCCTGGCTCAGACATCCCGTACATCCAGGCAGGTGAAGCCCTCGGGAGAGACCAACATGGACTTCGCGCTACTCATCGAGCCGAACCTCGGGATGACGTACGGTCAGCAGGTCGAGCTGGCCCAGCGAGCGGAGTCGGCGGGCCTGGGTACGCTCTATCGGCAGTTCGCCTGGGGCCTCGACCGGGGTCCTGGGCGGGCTCGCCGGGATGTCGTAGTCGCCAGGACCAATACAGATCCTCTGCATAGCCCGTGTATCCTGCGGCTTGGTCGGGAGCGCGGCTCGAATGGCGCCAATGTTGATGGCGACCGACGCTCGACAGGCCAACTCGTCAGGAGGATCCGCGTGTCGGTTGGATCGCAGAACGCGGATGGCCTTGCTCACGACTCG
>JANOIS010000438.1:0-3954 GCA_031407755.1 Chloroflexota bacterium
AGCGGAACGCGCCCAGCGCCGATGCCCCGAGGTCGCGCGCGGCCTCCTCCAGACGGGGGTCCATCCCGGCCGCCCGCGCCCGCACGACGATGGCCACGTAGCTGATACAGAACGTGATGTGTGCCAGCGCAAGCTGGGCGAACGATCCGCGTGCCCCAAACAACTGGAAGAAGAACAGGAGCAGGCTCAGACCCATCACGATCTCTGGCGTGACCATCGGCAGGAGCAGGAGGGTCTCGGTGGCGGCCCGCCCGCGGAACCGCAGCCGTGCCAGCGCCAGGCCCAGCAGCGTGCCAAGGACCGTGGCGACCACAACGGCGACCGCCGCCACGCGCAGGGTCACGAACAAGGCATCGAGCAGATCATCGTTGGCCAGGAGCGTCGGATACCACTCGAGGGTGAACCCGCGCCATTGGAAATTGCGCCTTGAATCGTTGAATGAGAACACGATCAGGACCACGATCGGCGCGAACAGGAAGACGTAACCGGCCAGCGCGTAGGCCGTCAGCCATCGATTGCGCGCCCTCATGTACCCGCCCTCACGTCCCGACCTCCTGACGCAACGGTCGCAGGGCGAACAGGGTGCCACCGAGCGTCATGACCATGAGCACGAACCCGAGTGCCGCCCCGTACGGCCAGTCACGACCCTCGAGGAACATCTCCTGAACGACCTTGGCGATGGTCGTGGTCTGGGCGCCGCCCAGCAGGTCCGGCGTCACGAAGTCGCCGATGGCCGGGATGAAGGTGAGCACCATCGCGGCCACGACGCCGGGCATCGTGAGGGGCAGGGTCACCCGCAGGAACGCACCGCGACCGGTGGCGTACAGGTCGCGCGCGGCGGCCACCAGGGCCGGATCCAGTCGATCGATGGAGACGTACAGGGGCAGGATCGCAAACGGCAGGAACCCGTAGGTCATGCCCAGGATCACGGAGAAGTCCGTGTTGAGGAGGATGATCGGCTCGCTCGTCAGCCCGATGGCCTGGAGCAGCGAGTTGGCCACGCCGTTGTCGCGCAGGATGATCATCCAGGCGTAGGTCCGGATGAGGTAGCTCGTCCAGAACGGCAGCATCACGAGGATGAGCAGCAGGGCCTTGTGCCGGCCGCCGTAGCGGCTGATCCAGTAGGCGATGGGATAACCGATGGCCAGCGACAGGATCGTCGTGGCGCCGGCGTAGCGGATGGAATTGAGGAACGTGGGCAGGAACGCGAGGTCGAACGCGCGGGTGTAGTTGTCCAGGCTGAGCCGGTCGAGGACGATCCGGTCCAGCTCGTCGCGGCTGCCCAGGCTGACCGCAAACATCATCACCAGCGGCACGACGAAGAACAGCGCCAGCCAGATGATGCCCGGGACGAGCAGGATCAGCCCCGCGAAACGACCACCGATCGACTGCCGGGGCGAACTGGCGACCGGGTCGGGCGCGACGACCTCAGCCGCCACGCAGGGTCTGCCAGCGCGACAGGTACTCGTCGCGGACGGCCTGACCGAGATCCAGCAGTTCCTCGAGCTTCGAGACGAGCGCCTGGTCCGGGTTCACGGCCGGATCCGCCAGGATCGCCGGATCGATGAACTCCCTGGCAGCCGCGTTGGGCCCCATGTAGAAGACGTAGTTGGTGTTGGCGGCACTCACCTGCGCATCGAGCATGTGGTTGATGAACAGGTGGGCCGCGATCGGGTGTTTGGCACCGGAGAAGACCGCCATCGTGTCCGAGCCGCGGACCGCGCCCTCCTCGGGCAGATAGAACAGGACGTTCTCGTTCTCCGCCTGGATGGCGTAGGTGTCCGCGCCCCAGATCTGGCCGATCCACACGTCACCGGAGCTGAGTGTCCCGATGGTGTCCGTGCTGTACACACGGACCAGTGGCTTCTGCCGCTGGAGCAGGGCGAGGGCCTCGTCCATCTCCGCGGTGTTGGTCGTGTTCGCGCTGTACCCGAGCTGGATGAGGGCCATCGCGAACACTTCCTGGAAGTCATCCAGCATCGAGATGTGCTTGTCGTAGCGCGGGTCCCAGAGCGCCTTGCTGCTGGTCGGTGAATCGGTCACCCTGGTCGAGTCGTAGCCGATGCCGGTCGTCCACCACATGTACGGGACGGAGTAGGCGTTGCCCTTGTCGTAGCCTGGATCGGACCACTCAACTCCGAGGTTGACGAGGTTCGGGATGAGCGACTGGTCCAGCGGCAGCAGCGCGCCCTTGTTCACGAACGCCGGGATATCGACCGAGATCGGAAATGACAGGTCGTATCCACCACCGTCGTCCCCGAGCTTGGCGTAGGCCTCCTCGGTGTTCGAGAAGAAGTCGTACTGCACTTTGACGCCGTACTTCGCCTCGAACGAGGGGATGGTGTCCTCGCCGATGTAGTCGGTCCAGTTGTAGATGAACAGCTCGGCCTCGGGGGAAGGTACCGGGGTTGGTCCTGCGGAGGCGGCCGGGCCTCCAGACGATGGCGCCGGCGTCGGGCCGGACGAGGCGGCGCCGGTGGATGGCGCGTCCGTGGCCCCGCTGCCCGTGCATGCCGCGATGACCGGGGCCAGCGCCACGGCTGCACCGACCCTGGCGATCCGCTCCAGGAGGTCACGTCGAGACAGGCGCTCGTTGACCATGTAGCGGACGAGGGCCTGCTCCAGGTCGATCGTCGAGCCGTCGTGTCGTTCCGTCATGTCGTCTCCTCCACGTGGACCCTGTTGTGGGCGCTCGTTCCCGCACCCAGGACGAGTGCCTCGGACGGCGGCCAGGACAGGCCGATATCGCTGCCGACCGGGAGGCGGGTCCCGGTCTTGGGTGCCAGTACGGACAGGACCAGGCCACCCGCCGTGCGGACCCGGTAACTCAGATTCGTGCCGAGGTAGGCGGCCTGCTCCACCTGGCCCCCGATGGCGCCTGGTGTGTTCATGGTCACCAGCTCGATCGATTCGGGGCGGATGCTGATCTCCACCTCGGTGCCTGGGTTGATCCCGTCGTGCGCGGCCCGGGCGACCTCACCGGAATCGAGGCGGATGGACCCGTCCGGCTCAACCACGCCTCGGAGCAGGTTCGTGGAGCCGATGAAGTCGGCCACGAAGCGGGTCGCCGGCCGTTCATACAATTCTTCGGGAGTGCCCAGCTGTTCCACACGTCCGGCATGCATGACGGCGATCCGGTCGCTCATCGTCAGTGCCTCCTCCTGATCGTGGGTGACGTACACGAACGTGATCCCGACTTCTGTCTGGATGCGCTTGAGCTCGATCTGGAGCTGGCGGCGCAGCTTGAGATCGAGGGCACCCAGGGGCTCGTCGAGTAGCAGCACGTTGGGCCGGTTGACGAGCGCCCGAGCGAGGGCCACGCGCTGCTGCTGGCCGCCGGACAGCTGTGTGGGGCGGCGACGCTCGTAGCCGCCGAGACGGACGAGTTCGAGCGCCTCGCTGACCCGCCTCGGGATCTCGCGCGGGTCCACCTTGCGGCGGCGCAGGCCAAAGGCGACGTTTTCGCCCACATCCAGGTGGGGAAACAGGGCGTATTGCTGGAAGACCATGTTGACCGGCCGCTTGTCCGGCGGGTCGTAGGTGATGTCGCGGTCGCGCAGCAGGATCCGCCCGCCCGTGGGCAGCTCGAAGCCGCCGATCATCCGGAGCGTCGTGGTCTTGCCGCAGCCCGACGGCCCGAGGAGCGAGAAGAACTCACCCTGACGCACGTCCAGCGTCACGCCATCGACGGCCCGGATCGCGCCGAAGCACTTCTCGAGGTCGATGAGGCGGATCTCAGCCGGTGCGTTATCGCCGTGGCCCGTCATCAAGCCGCGAGCCTACGTGCGCCCAGCGAGACGCGGGACACGGCGTCCCGTTGTCCGGAACGGTGGGCGAGCCGTGGCGGCTTCGTATCTGCGAGACTGGGGGACCAACGCGTGGAGGTCCTTTCTTGAGCAAGCTGCTGGTCGCGATCATCCATCATGATGACGCCGAACCCGTCGCGGACGCGCT
>JANOIS010000476.1:0-3626 GCA_031407755.1 Chloroflexota bacterium
AAGGGCCTCTTCGGGGATGGGCCGTTCACGTACCGCGGTCGGCACTACCAGGTGACGGACCTCGACGGCCTGCCCAAGCCAACGCAATCCCCTCGACCGCCGTTGCTGCTGGGCGGTGGCGGGCGACGGATGCTCGAGCTGGCTGGACGTGAAGCGGACATCATCGGGATCCATTGCCGCCTGCCCGACGGCGAGCTGACGCCGGCGGCGGCGGCCGACCTTGGTGCGGATCGCGTGGCGGAGAAGGTGGGCTGGGCCCGGTCGGCAGCTCACGCGGGCGGACGCGATCCCGACGACCTCGACTGGCAGTTCACGGTCTACCTGTGTCGGGTACCCGGTTCCGACGCGGCGGCCGCGGCGACCCAGTCCTCGTTCGCACGCCTGATCGAGGCGAACCCACGTCTGTTGCAGGATTCGCCAGCCGTTCTCATCGGGGATGTCGAGCGATGCGCCGACCTCCTCCAGGAGCGGCGCGAGCGCTTCGGACTGAACTACATCAACCTGGGGCGCGATGTGGTGGCCGTGGCCCCGATCGTCGCCCGTCTGGCGGGGACTTGACCCCCCGGCTAGGGCGGCGACCGACCGTCGTTGTCGACGACGACGAGTTCCGGGATGGCCACGAGGAACCGCCCGCCGCGTCGCTCGATCTGCGGTAACCCGGCCCGGATCTCGTCCACGAGATTCCATGCGAGGACCAGCACGTCGACGGCTTCCAGGGAGTCAAGCACTTCGGGCGGGCGGATCGGGATTCCGCACCCGGGTATCGCGCGACCGTGCTTGGCCGACGAACGATCGACGATGAACGGGAGCAGGTCGGGACCGATCGAGAGGGCGTTCAGGAATGTCACGGAACGTGCTGGTGCGCCATACCCCACGACGGTTCGCCCGGTGGCCAGAGCGGACTCAAGAAATCGCCGCACGTCCCTCCCGATCCGTTCGACGTCGGCGGCGAACCTCACGAACGCCGTTCCATCATCGATCCCGGCCGCGACCTCCTTGTCGATGATGCGGCTGGCGTCAGCGGCCGTCGCGGCGCCGCCCTTTTGCGCATGGATGCGCAGCGCTCCACCATAGACCGGCTGCTCCGTGGCGGAAATGATGGCCATGCCGACGTCGGCGAGCGCGGTCCGCAGCCAACCGAGCGTGGGGTACACGAAGTGCCCGTGCCCGATCGCATCAAACTGGCGTCCGAGCATGGTTGGGAGCAGGTGATCCAGCTCCAGGACCAACGAGCCGGCGGGTGCGACGAGGGAGGCCAGGCTGGCGAGGGCCTCCCGAGGTGCCGGCAGATGGGCGAGCAGGTAGAAGTCGATGACGAGGTCGAACCCATCGGGAGCGGCGGCGCCGCGGCCCGCGTGCACCTCCTCGCTCTCCGGACCGAGCACCGCCACCCCCTCCGCTAAAAGCCGCCGCGCGCGATCGGGGCTCCGCTCGAGGATGACGGTCTCGATGCCCTCCCGGCCGAAAAACGGATTGAGGTAGCCACCGTGACTGGCGGACTCCAGGACGCGAGACCCGGGACCAACGACGCCGGCGGCCAGCAGCTGGGTCACCAGGCGGTTGGCGTGGTCGGCGATCGTCGATGAGGACGTCGGCGGCACCGAATCGGGATGGTCGACCTCTTCCGGCCCATCGTCCGCAAGTTGGACGAGATGACACCAGCCGCATTGGCCGAGCCTGAGCGCCTGGCCCGGCGGACCAGGCTCCCCGACCACCGGGAACCAGTCCGCCAAGGACACCATGCCAAGGTCGAGGACGACTCGGATCGGCCCGCCGCACGCTCGACAGCCCCGCCGCGCCATCACCCGAACATGCGTGCGTCGGGCCTACCGGAGTCGGTCGAGCACATCGCTGGCTGCACGCTCGCCGCTGAGGAAGGCCTGATCGGTCCAGAGGTGGTTCCATTCACCGTATCGACCGGCGTACGTCACTCCGGCATCGTCAAGGAAAGCGTGGATCGTCGCGACGGCGTCGGCGCGGTCGTGGTTGTAGATGACGTTGCCATATCGGGCCACCTGCGCTTCCCGGATGAGGATCGTGTCACTGTCACGGAGGACACCGCAGCGACGCAGGTCAACGACCACCTCCTCGATGATCTCGTCGAGCGGTCGGTCGAGCGGTCGGTACTTGTCGGAGTAGTACACCTCGGCCTGGATGCTGCCCTTGCCCGGGGGCGCAGCCATCGGCGACAGGAGGTGCGGGAAACTGGCGCGGGAGAAGATCACATCCTCGTCATAGAAGTACGTGATGTGGGCATCCGACAGGTCGTCACGTCGATCTATTCCCAGGTTGACCAGGACGACGCCCGTGAACGCCAGGCGGGCCGCGGCCTGGAGGACGTCGTCTGGTGCTCCGTCGATGCACGGGACAAGGTCCGGCAGGGGCACGGACGACACGACGGCGGAGTACTCGACCTCGACGCCGTTGGCGAAGCGCAGTCGCCGTGCCTTGGGATCTAGGCCTACCAGACGATGATCAAGGCGGAGGTCCGCGCGTTCCGCCCACGGTCGCAGATACGACGAGTAACCACCGAACGTCGGATACCGGAAGTGCGTCACGTAGTGCACCTCGGTGATCGGAGCGGGGGCGAGCGCACCCCGGAGCATCTCCTCCAGCGTCGGCCGGTACATCCGCGGGCCCAGCCAATCGGTCGTCAACTGATCCATCGACGTTGTGTGGTATTTCCGCCCATACGTCAGCGGGAAGGTCTCGGCGAACGTGTCGCCATAGGCCAGCCGACACCAGTGGTCATAATCGCGGATGTCGGACTCCGATACCTCCGGTGCCGAGGCGAAATCCCGGATGATGGAGACGACGAGTTCCGCCGGAAGGCCGTGAAGATTGACCTGCGCAGGATGGACGATCCAGTGGCCCCGCCAGTAGTTGTTCAGCTTGATCGGCACACTCTCGAACGCCCCATCCACGTTCGCCGCGAACAGCGCCTGCAAACGCTCATCCTTCGTGAACGAGACGTGCGGGCCTTCATCGAAGATCCACCCACCGGGCAGGACGTGCGTGGTCGTGTGCCCGCCGAACACGGATGCCTCGTCGTACGCGACATACGCCAGCCCTTCACGCTCCAATCGATGGGCGGCACCGTAGGCTGCGAACCCGCTGCCCAGGACGGCGATCGGCGCATCGGATCGGTCGGACACGTGGAGATCTCCCCTTCTGGATCAGGTGGCGGGTGGGCTGGATCAAGGACGAAGGTGCGGCATCCTCCCCAGCTCAGGCCGCTGGTCCATGACGAATCGCACCCATCCGAAAGGCAGGGCGGCGACCCACAACGACCGGGCGACCGGGTCTCGAAGGACGCGCCACTGAGCGCTCAGCGAGCGCCCCAGGTGGAACGAGAAGCGAGCATAGCGCGAGGCGATCATGAAAAACGCACCAAGGTCATGACGTGCCCAGCGGATGTCCTTGGTCAACAGCTCCGTCGCGAGGAGCAGCCCCCCAGGGGCATTCGCTCCGGAGAGCCGGGGCCGAGCCAGACTCGTCGGAGCGTCCAGCCAGAACTGACGAAGAACCTCGTTGACGTACCGTTCCTGGAACTCCCGGCCGATCGCGTTCCAGACGATCGCCTCCGGAATGTACCCGGTGTAGCCATCGATGGTCGGGAACGGGAA
>JANOIS010000005.1:0-6615 GCA_031407755.1 Chloroflexota bacterium
GTTCCAGGCCCGTGCGATCGGGATCAAGGAGAAGCAGGCCGACCTGGTCAAGCATCACCTCGACGTCCTGTGGCACGACTATTTCAAGCCGGAGCACCTCGCCAAGGTCCCCAACCTTCACGACCTGTTCTGGAACGCGACCAAGCAGGTGTCCAAGGTCAAGGCCTCCACGGACACCGCCGATTCGAAGAAGCTCCTCGACATGATCGATGAGATCGACGCCGCCTGGAAGGCGACCGGCGGAGCCGAGAAGACGCGGGTCGCCGGTCGACCCGCCTGACGATCGTTTCCCCCGTGCGCATCCCGAGGCCTCGCCGAGCGGCGGGGCCTCGTCGCACCCAGACCCTGCCCCGGCGATTGCATGGACCTTGGCGCGTCGCGATCAGACAGGCCAGCATGGAACCCGCGCTCCAGGCTGGTGACTGGCTGCTGGTCGACCCGACAACGGACCGCTGGCCACGCCGCGGCTCCATCGTCGCCTTTCGTGAGCCCGATGGCGAACGAACCCTGTCCGTCAAGCGGATCGCGGCCGGCCCCGGCGACCTTGTCCCCTTCGAGGGTGGCTATCTCGAACTGGCTGACGACGAAGCCTGGCTGCTGTCCGACGCCACACCCGCGATGACCGAGGCCGCCGGCTTCGGCCCACCGATCGACTCTCGACGCTTCGGCCCCGTTCCACTGGACTCGCTTGTCGGTCGGGTCTGGTTCCGGTACGGGCCGCTCGGGCGGATCGGCAGACTGCCGGGGCCGGACCATCAGACGTTGGACGGACCGCGGCTCCTCCCGTAGGCTTGCCGCGACCAACCCATCAGATCGGGGAACTCACACCATGACCTTCAGCACACGCCGTTTCGGCGTCGTCCTTGCGATCGCGATCCTGGCCGCGGCACTCAGCGCATGTGGCGGCAGCGCGGCCTCCGTCGCGCCATCGCCCACGACCGCGGCGCCACCCACCAACGCACCCAGCGACGCGCCCACGGCCTCGTCGTCAGAAGCCGCGTCCCCGTCCGAGACGGCGACGACGCCGGGCGCGAGCCTCGCGACCACCGGTCGAATCGAGATTCCGGACCACGGCATCGCCGTCACCCTGCCCGACGGCTGGAACCGGGTCGACCTCGGGTCGGGCGACCTCGAGGCCCTGATGGCCGCGGCCGGTGACCTCGATCCCATTCTCGCAGAGCAATACACCGCGCAGATCCAGACGATGATCTCGGCCGGCCTCGCGCTCTTCGCCTTTGGTCCGGACCCCTCATCCGGTCAGAACGTGACCATCCTGGCCATTCCGGCACTGGGCCTCAGCCTTGACCTGCTCGAGCAGGTCAACAGCTCCCAGATCGGGGCGATCGCCGAGGGCGAGGTCAAGTCGGAGCGGGTAACTCTTCCGGCCGGTGAGGCCATCCATTTCCAGTATGAGATCACGGCCGACGGACTGGGCGGAGCCGCCGCGCTCGACCAGTACCTGCTCATCGCAGGCGAAGACCAGCTGGTTGTCACGATCACCGCTGCCACCCCGGCGGAAGGCGCCGCCATCGCAAACTCGATCGAAGTCCTCGAGTAACGCGAGCCGGGGCGGGACGCTCGCGTGCCTGCCCAGCGTCCATACGGCCCGCGGACCGTTTAGCTCTCCGCACCCAGCGGTAACCCGGCCGCCTGGCAGTCCTCGGCAAACATCGCCTGCGCCTCGGTCGTCGGCGACCAGCGTGTCGGGAAAGCGACCAGGCGGGCCAGCCCGATCTCCGCGAAACGCGCCAGCCGGTCCACTCGTCCCTGCCCGGACTCGCGCATCGCCTCGTCCCGCTCGTACAGCGAGAACCGGAGGGTCCCGGGATCGCGACCGGATTCCTCGCACCGCCGGCGCACGTCGACCATGCGCTCGGCGATGTCGTCGGCTTCGATGAATACATAGTTGAGTTCGTCGGCGTAGCGGATCGCCAAGCCCGCCGTCACCTGCGGCCCATTGCCACCAACGATGATCGGGATGCGCGGCGACTGCAGCCCGCGCGGTTCGTTGATCGCTCCCGCGACGCTGGCGTGGCGGCCCTCGAACGTCGCCCGGCCCGGCGCGAACATACGGGTGATGACCTCGAGATGATCACCGAGGGCGGCCAGGCGCTCGGCCAGCGGCGGAAAGCCGTAGCCGTACGCCCGCCATTCCTCCTCCTTCCAGCCTGCGCCGATGCCAAGCTCGAATCGACCGCCACTGATGACATCGATGGTCGACGACTGCTTGGCCGTCAACGCCGGGTTGCGAAAACCAGTGCACACGACCATGTGCCCGAGGCGGACCCGATTGGTCGCCATGGCCAGCGCGGACAGCACCGCGAACGACTCGAACGTGATCTCGTCGGTCGGCGTGGGGACCGTGTGGAAGTGATCGAACACCCACAGGGACTCAAAACCGAGCTTCTCCGCGTGCTCGGCTAGCTCCACTGTGCGCGCCCAGGCGTCCTCCGGTTTCCACCCGTCGTATTCGCCCTTCCAGCCCTGGGGCGCCAACAAACCGACCTGCATCCGTGCCTCCTGCGCATTCGCCTGAAGGCGTCATGGTGACGGTTCGGGTGAGATGTCGCGCCCGACGGGTCTGGTCATGACCGGCGCGCCGTCGCGACGCTTATGCTCCAGCGATGGACACCATCGACTTCGATCCCGCAGCTCCACTCCCGGGACCACCCGACCCTTGGGCCTCGACCGACCAGCCGAGCCAGCGTGACGGATCGCCGTTCCACATGACCGAGATGATCGAGGCCGAGCCGTTCATCGCCGAGCGCATCCTGGCTCGCCACGCAGCCGGCGACAGCAAGGCGGCCTCGCTCGCCCGGGCCATCCGCACGGCCATCGTGGCAGGCGAGCCCGTGATCGTCACCGGCTGCGGCACGTCCGAGCACGCCGCCCTCGGGGTCACCGAGATCCTGGGCGACGCGGTCCGCGCGGCCGGCCTGAACGGCCCCGGCAAGCGACCGGCACGAGAGCCCGTCTCGGCACAGGCCTTTGAAGTGTCGCTCGATCCCCCGCGGAGCGGCCTCGTGATCGGGGTTTCGCACGAGGGCGCGACCACGGCAACCAACGCGGCCCTGGCGGCGGCTCGGGCCGTCGGCGTCCGCACGGCGTTGATCACCGTCACGGATCGCTCGCCGGGAGCGGCGCACGCCGATATCGTCGTAGAGACCGCCGAGCTGGATCAGAGCTGGTGCCACACCGTGGGGTACACGAGTCCGCTGATCGCGGCCGTCGCGGTGGCCGCGCACCTTGGGCGACGACCACTCGATGATGGCGCTCGGGCCGCCGTCCGAGGCCTGATGGCCGCCGGCGCCGGGCGAACTACCGTGGCGGAACCGGCCGCCGAGCGCCTCGCCGCCGCGCACCGGATCATCGTCATCGCATCGGGCGCCGACCGGCCCGCCGGCCGTGAACTCGTGCTCAAGATCGAGGAGGGAAGCTGGATCCCGGCCGCCTACCGCGACCTCGAGACATTCCTCCACGGCCACCTCGCCGCCACCGACGGATCCACCGCTCTCATCCTCATCCTCGCGGACCGCCAGGGCCGTCCCGAACGGCTGGCCCGAGCCGCAGGAGCGCTGCGCGCCGCCCGCGTCATCGGGATGGACGTCGCCGCGATCCTCGCCACGGACGCCGCCGTCGAACTGCCCACCGACCTCACCCCCGCCGGCCGGATCGTGATTCCCGAGGCACCCGGCCTACCCGCGCCGGTCGCCGCGCTACTCGGGACAGCGACCGCCCTCCAGCTCCTCACCGAGCGCCTCGCGCATGCCCGCGGCGTGAACCCCGACGCGATCCACCGCGACATCGATCGCTACCGCCAGGCGGCCGACGCGGCCGACGCGGCCGACTGATCGCGCGCCGGCGTCGAGCCCGGGCTGGGGGCGTCGAGTCCGAATTGCTGCCAGATCGCCACCGCACGGCGCTCCCTCAGGCGCGGCCGATCAGCTCCTCGCCCATCACGTCGATCATGTCCAGATCCCAGGGCAGGAAGTCCTGAAGCATGATCCGCTCCATACCGGCATCAGCAAAGCGCCGGACCTGGGATCGGGCCTCGTCCGGTGTGCCGTGGACCCAGCGCGTGCGGCGCTCCTCCAGCCAGGCCTCGCCCGACTCGAGATCCGACCCGAAGGCCGCCAACAACGCCGACTCGCGCGCCTCGACCTCCCCGCGCGTTCGACCGATCAGCACGCCGGCCATCGTCGAGCGCGTCAGCGTGGCAGGGTCGCGCCCGACCGATTCACACGCCGCGTCCAGCTTCAGGCCGACCTCTGCGGCCTTCGCCGGTGACGATGATGAGAGGTTGAACTCGTCCGCGTAGCGGGCGGCGAGCCGAAAGGACCGCGGGGACCCCTGGCCGCCGACGATTATCCGCGGGCGCGCTCCACCCCCAACCGTCCGCGGCCGTCCCGGCACGTCCACGGGCTGTGGTCGGAACAACGCCCCCTCCAATCGGAGCCCGGTGATCCCGTCGTACGACCAGCCATCAGGCTCGTCCCACAACCCGCGCAGGATCGCCAGCTGGTCCTCCATGAGGTCCGCCCGCTCCTTGATCGCCGGGAAGGCGAGCCCCAGTTGCTGGTGCTCCAACTCGTTCCAGCCCGCGCCCACGCCAACCTCCACGCGTCCGCCGCTCATCTCGTCGACCGTCGTGACGACCTTCGCGAACACCCCCGGATGACGGAAGGTTGCCGGCGACACCAGCACGCCCAACCCGATCCGCTCCGTCTCGCGAGCCAGCCCCGCGACAACGGACCAGGCGTCGGTCGTCGACTGTCCGGCCGCGCCCGGAAAGCTCGCGAAGTGGTCGGCCCGGAAGTACGCGTCGAAACCGTTGCGCTCCGCCCGTTTCGCCGTGGCCAGCTGATCCGCGTAGCTCATCCCCTGCTGGGGTTCGGTCATCAGGATGTAGCGCAACGTTTCGATCCTCCCGGTCGCATCAATGGTCGCGGTTGACAAGATAATCGGTGTCGATATGATAGTTCATATGAAGCGAACTATCGATGTCGCCAGTGCCACCGCGGTCGACGACGGAGTCAAGGACCGTATCATCGCCGACTTCCGCGGCGCGATGGCGGAGCTGCGCTGCATCGGCAGCGAGAAGCTCGTCCGGTCGGGCGTCAGCATGACCCAGCTGCACGTCATGTCCATCCTCGATCGACATGGCGACATGCCCATGAGCCGACTGGCAGAGATGATCGATATCTCCGTGTCGAATGCGACCGGCCTCATCGATCGGATGGAGGAGCACGGGTACGTCGTGCGGGATCGCGTGCCCGCCGATCGCCGTGTCGTCCTCGTTCGTCTGTCTGCGACCGGGCGCAAGCTGCTCGACGACATCGAGCTGCTCCGGACGGAGGTGTTGCGAACCGTCCTCGACCGACTCGACTCGGATCAGGTTGCCGGACTGGCCCGCGCCACCGCCGACCTGCGTGACGCCCTTGCCGCCGTTGCCGGAAACCCCGGAGCCACCGACCACGACCACGCCACCAACCCCTGGAGGACCTGAAGCCCGTCATGGAACGCTTTCCGACCGAATCGAACGGGCAAACCCCGTCACTCACCGACGATCCCGCACTCGGGCTGAGCCACCGCGCGAAGATGGAGGTCCTCTTCGCGGTCCTGCTCGGGCTGTTCCTTGGCGCGCTGGATCAGACCATCGTCGGTCCGGCACTGCCGACCATTGCGACTGACCTGAACGGCAACGACCTGTACGTCTGGACGATCACCATCTACCTGCTCACCAGCACGATCAGCGTCCCGTTCTGGGGCAAGCTGTCCGACCTGTACGGCCGCAAGCCGATCTTCATGGCCGGGATCGTGATCTTCCTCTTCGGCTCGGCCCTGTCCGGCCTGAGCCAGAACATGAGCATGCTCATCGCCTTCCGTGGTCTCCAGGGCATCGGCGCGGGCTCGCTGTTCCCGGTCGCCCTGGCGGTCATCGGCGACCTGTTCACGCCGGCTGAGCGGGGCAAGTACCAGGGTCTGTTCGGTGCGGTGTTCGGGGTGGCGTTCGTCGTCGGCCCGCTGGTCGGCGGCTTCCTCACCGAGAACATCAGCTGGCACTGGATCTTCTACGTCAACATCCCGATCGGACTCGTGGCGCTGGTCGTCATCTCGCGGTTGCTCCCCAACGTGAAGACCGCCCGCGCCACGAGGAATTTCGACATCCTGGGCGGGGCGATCTTCACGGTCGCCATCAGCTTCCTGCTGGTCGGCCTGACCAACAAGCAGTTCGGCGCGTGGACGGATCCGACCGTTGGCGGCTTCCTCCTGGCCGGGGCTGTCGGGACGGTCCTGTTCCTGCTCGCGGAGCGGCGCGCCAAGGAACCGATCATCCCGCTGGATCTGTTCCGCAACCGCACCTACACGAGCTCGATGATCGCCACGTTCTTCGCTTCCTTCGCATTCTTCGGTGCGATCATCTTCCTGCCCCGCTGGTTCCAGTTCGTCCATGGCTTCTCACCGACGGACTCAGGCCTCGCGGCCTTGCCGCTGATCGTCGGGCTCATCGTCAGCTCGATCGTGTCCGGGCTGATCGTGTCGCGAACGGGTCGCTACAAATGGCTGGTGGTCGGGGCGATCGTGGTCATGACCATCGGCACCGCGTTGATGACC